>PEBX01000206.1 GCA_003050645.1 Candidatus Carbonibacillus altaicus | reverse complement strand
GAGGTTAGCTGACGGGTAGGATGGCAGAGAAGCGTCACATCCCCCTTGGATACGGTCCAAGGTTAACCCCCCAAAACTTGGTTCCCCCGCTCCCGCCTTACGGCGAGATTCGGCCTGATATGTGATTATCAAGGAAACTTAACTTGGTTTTTATGTTAACATACATATTCTGAATGGTCAAGGTTTAGATCATGCAAATTCTATGTCACTCCACACCAACAGTTTTTACAATCTCTAAAGCTTCTTCAATATTTTCCGCTACGATATTGAGGTGTCCCATTTTTCGTCCTGCACGGGCTTCTTTTTTCCCGTAGAGATGCACCCTGACGCGCGGATCCAATGTGGGTATTCTCTTTAACACCTCGGGTAGGTGTTCGCCTAAGATGTTGACCATGACCACAGGCGAATATAAGCGGACCTCGCCCAGCGGTAAATGGGTCACTGCACGCAAAAACTGCTCGAACTGTGAAATAGACACTGCATCAAGCGTATAATGTCCACTGTTATGCGGACGTGGTGCTAATTCATTGACAAGCAGCGTACCATCGGATACATAAAACAATTCTACCGCTAAAAGTCCTACCACCTGGAATGTATGAGCAATGGCCTCGGCCAACGAAGTCGCCGTTTGTTGAATCTTCTCTGGAACACGCGCTGGAACGATCGTCTGACGCAAAATACCATTAACGTGAATGTTTTCCGCAACCGGAAAGGCTTTGCTCAGCCCATCCGCCCGCCGCGCCACGATGACAGAGAGCTCCTTTTCAAACGGTATCATACGTTCCGCAATCAACGGCACGCGCGTCAGATCGGACGTTGAATCACTTGTATCAAACGGTACTTCTGTTTGTGCATGCGTTGTTTGGCCTAATCTGTCTTGATAACGTCTCTCTGCCTCAGCACGAGCAAAAATCGTTTCGAACGCATCTTCTAGGGGCACACGATCACTTTCTGAAAAAAGACGCCACTGCCCTTTTCCGTCATACCCCCCACGTGTCGTCTTTACAATCAGAGGAAACCCGAGTTGATCGATCGCCGACATGATATCTTTAGGTCTATGTAAGAGCACATACGGAGCAACTGGAAAGCCAGCCCTGGATAAATACTCTTTTTCCAAGGTCCGATGCTGTGCCATGCGCACGATGTCTACACCTTGAGGCAATGGTTTCAGGCGCGCTGCGTGTTCAAGTGCGTCCGTATGAATGTGTTCAAACTCATAAACAAGCACGTCGCTTGTTTGGGCAAGGCGCTTAATCGCCTCTTGATCGGTAAAAGATCCTTGAAAAAAAGTGTCAGCAACAAAACGTGCCGGTGCCGCTTCATCTGGATCCAGCACATTCAGGCGGTATCCCATGGCCCGCCCAGATAGTGCCATCATGCGCCCGAGTTGCCCCCCACCAATAATCCCGATGGTTGTATCTGGTAAAAAAATCGTCGGTTCCGATGACATACTTGTTTGCATGACTCCTTTCTGAATGCTTCAAGCATCTGACTTAACCTAGAGCGTTATTTTATATGAACGATGAACGCAAGCACCAAGGCATCATCCGCTTGGATCAATGGTTTTGAGATGTTGTCTCGAGAGATGAAAGATCTTGATCACTTAGAACTTGGTCATGCATGCGCTGTTGATAAGCGATGAGCCTTTCGCGTATATGCTCATCCACAAGCGCAAGAAAACGCGCCGCAAGAATAGCTGCATTTTTAGCGCCAGCCTCACCGATGGCGACCGTCGCAACCGGTACCCCAGCCGGCATCTGGACAATCGATAAAAGTGAGTCCAAACCATTTAATTGGCGAGACGAGACAGGTACGCCGATCACCGGTAGATGCGTCTTTGAAGCGATCATCCCCGGCAGATGCGCCGCACCCCCGGCCCCCGCGATAATAACGCGTATTCCCCGTTCTGACGCCGTCTCAGCATAATGGAACATTTCATCTGGCGTTCTATGAGCTGAGACAACTCGTGCTTCATAGGAAATGGCGAACTCATTCAAAAGAGCGACTGTATGTTTCATCGTCTCCCAGTCCGAACGTGAACCCATGACGACACCAACCAGTGGACGTTGGGCAACTGTGACGTGTTGATCAGATGCACTTCCCATGGTTAAGCCTTCCTTTCTTTATCTTTCTTATCCTTATCTTTCTTACCTCTTAAAGGTCATTACCATTTAAAAGGCTTTTCATACCGCGTGTTCACTATAATATAAAATAAAAAAAGCCTCGCGACAAGGCTTGAAGTCATGGGTGTCAGGTCTTCGTCAAAGTCGCATTTAATGAATAGCCTGTTAGAGACTTAAAAAGCAATTTTAAGTTAGCACTTAACATATACATGTCATTGATTAAAATCGAGCATAGTCTAACAGACCGCTCACCGAGCGGTCGTGTTGAAAATCATGATGCTTTACAGGATCGTTTACAGTCCCACTAACTGAAGCGCTCTTTCCGGATTTCGGCCAAACGAACGGAGTGCTTGAGCGATGTTATTCATGTTGTGCAGTCGAAACAAGCTAATCGCCAAATTGCGAAGTGTAGCTATCGTACGTGGGCCTTGTCCTGTGCGAATTTGCGACCGATCTTCATCAA
>PEBX01000038.1 GCA_003050645.1 Candidatus Carbonibacillus altaicus | reverse complement strand
GCTTCTGGATCAATTGAATCATCTCTCCCCGCCCCCACATCGCTGATATTCGCTCTGTGAGGATTATCTGATAGGGTGGGGGATTTTTCAATGAGCGTAGTGGCGTAGTTTTAGGTTACCGTATACACGGAAAATAGTTCTCGCATGCTTTAATCCATTCGGCTCCATCTCCACTCACAATCCACCAGGTCTTTTCATCGACGTCATAGTGCTCAAGGATGAATTCTCCAAATCCTTCCCAAAAGTCTCCCGTGCCTTCATGCCGGTAGTACTGCTTATTCTGAAGCTCATACCGATCGCCTCTTTTTTCCCACCCCTAGTGCACAAGGGCGATGCGGTGTTCTTTCGACTTCCGTTTTGATCGTTGGATTGAGGTATAAATCCCATCCACTTCGATAAACAGCACGTCTGCCGTTGGTTTGCTTTTTTCTTTCATTGGAGCGTCTTCTTGGGGAGCCATGCCGCGTTCGATCAGCTATTGCCGAATGGTTTCGTGAGAAAGATATGCTTCCCAAACCATTCTTTGAGGAGACTCACCGCTTTACGGTAGGAGGTTCCTTCCGCCGCAAGACATATCGCCCATTCTTCCAGGTAGGGGTTCAGAAGTTCCATGATCTTTTCGTCCATCATATGAAAGTCATCGATGCTTCAACAAAGATGGTACTTAAAAGGGAGAAAAAAAGTTTGTTCAAGCTTTTTGAGTAGGCATCTTCATGTTAAAATGATTCATGAGGATCTCTTCTCCTTTCATTGGGGTTTCGTCACTTTTAACGATACAAGGAAAGAGATCCTCTTTCTATATTTTTGGGATTTTGCCCACCAACATTTTACTCACATTGAATCGGCATGAGATGTAAAAAATGGATAGGTTATATTTTAATTTAGAGCATTTAGGGAAGAACTTAAAAGTATTCGAAAATCTCTAGGACTTTCCCAACCCAAAGCGATGTTTCCAAACATAGTATGATATTAATAGTATTGAACTCAGAAATTAGAATGTTTAAAAAAACACCTTAAGTGTTTGAAACCATATAATTGTGTAAAAACAGAATGTCTCTGAAAAATAGAAGCCATTTTCAAATTCCCTCGGTTAAAATGTCGTTGTCGAGACAGACACTCCAAGGAGAGAGGATTTTGAAATGGCCCAATACCAGATTACTATAGATTCGCAACTTTTGCACCAACTTTTTCGAGGAAATCCACCGGCGTAAACGAGTGATTCGGATCTTTCCGAATCGTGAGTCGGCCATGCGTCTCATTGGTACATTGCTCATGGAAATCGACGAAAAGTGGGCAAGCGGTAGAAAGTATTTGGATATGGCTGAGTATCTGGAATGGCGCGAATCAAAGGTCGCCAACATGAATTCAAAGGTCACTCGCATCAGTTAACGGATCATGCCAATCGCAGCCAACCAAAGACGCGAAACGCTGGGGCTGCCACACGGCGAGTGACGGGAATCAAGAGGGTGTTCCCCGCGTCTCCCCCTTCGGAGACAGATGGTTCTTTATTCATTCTCTACGTATTCTAAAATATCTCCTGGCTGGCATTCCAGTACTCTACATATTGCATCTAACGTTGAAAAACGAATCGCTTTAGCTTTACCTGTCTTTAAAATTGATAGATTCGCCATTGTTATGCCAACTTTGTCCGAAAGTTCTGACAAACTTATCTTCCTTTTAGCCAAGACAACATCCAAGTTTACTCTAATCACGATTTAACCCCCTATATGGTTAGGTCATATTCATTTTTTATTTCTATTACCTTTACCAACAGCGCTTTAAGAACCCCTGCTGCTGATGCTATAATAAAGGACATGAGAATTATACCTACTCCTATAAATACTATGCCGGGTTGGCCAGCACCGTTAAATATAAGGTACACTATACCAAGTATATACATTAATATTATCCCTATTGATGAATAAAAAATATATGTAAGAGATCTGTTGGTATACTCTGTAAATGCTTTATCTTTTTCAATGAGCTTTAAAATAATGTATCCATTAAAAACACCTATATAAAAAGGAATACAGGTTAAATAAATACCTAAAAGAAGTGGATATTTCAAGTAAGCATATTCTGGATTTGCTTTAGCTAGTGTATTTGCTGTGTTTGGAAGCCAAAAAATAGATATCGCCAGTATTACTAGACCTATAAACACTAAAGAAATTTTTAATGAGTTTAACATCCAGTTTTTCATGACAACACCTCAATTTTAATTATTTTACTTGTATCCTAACACATTATTTATTGAAAATCAATATATTTTTATCGATAATCGATAAAATAGGATCTGTATACGGAGCATAAAAATCTGATGCATTATTTAGACTTTGCAAAAAACCAATTTCATCTCTTTGATTCGGTGTCTGAGAATATAGTATTCCTTTATAAGTCATACCTTTTTTAAAGGTATATTTTCCTAACCATCCAGTTAGATTCTGAGAAGGAGTCCAAGCAATATTTACCATATAATAACCAACATAATTTCAAGCGATTTGAATCGGCGTGTAAGTCAAGTGAATGTAGGCATCTTCATGTTAAAAAGATTCATGAAGATCTCTTCTCCTTTCATTGGGGTTTGGTTACTTTCAATGATACAAGGAAAGAGATCCTCTTTCTATATTTTTTTGGGATTTTGCCCACAAACATTTTACTCACATGTGCAATATTTTTTAACTTTAGATGTCTTGACATATGTAACATATCATGTCATGATATCTTCATACTCTGTTGTCTTGAAAATCTTTTAAAACCCTCGGCATAGTACATGCGATAAATATAGCTTTATTATATTTATTATTATATATTATTATGTAATCGTAAAATTATACGGTGACGCTTTCAACAAAAAAGCGTGATGAAAGCAGGCTAAGACAGATGCAGACAGACTTTTTGAATGATGATCGCAATATTCACCCTAATCGTCTCTCCGTCGATGTGCTCATCGTCGGCAGTGGACTTGCCGGTGTACTCACGGCGCTCGCGCTGGATGAACACAGCAACCGCTATGACGTCCCACCACCCAACATCCTCCTCATCAGTAAAGGACGCGTGACCGAAACGAATAGCTATCGCGCGCAGGGAGGGATCAGCGCTGCACTCGGTCCAAACGATGCGCCCAAACTGCATGCGCGCGATACGTTTTACGCCGGTGGCAAAAAAGGGTTGCTCGAGGCCATTCATGCGCTCACTGAAAAAGCACCTTCTCTCATTCGTTTTTTGGAAACAACGGGCATCGTTTTTGATCGCGATAGGCATGGAAATGTTTCCCTACACCTCGAAGGCGGGCACAGCCGACGAAGAATTGTCCACGCTGGCGGAGCAGAAACAGGCAAAAAGATTATGCAGACGCTTATCCATCAAGTCAAGCAAAGAAAGCACACAACCTTCTGGGAACAAGCGCTTACCCTGAAACTGTATGCCCACCCAGCGCGGATGGGAGCCTTGATCGCCCGACTGGACACGCCTATGCATGACGCTCCTTCGGATTGGAGGGGATCCGCGTGGCACGAAAGCGAAACCGTACCATCTTCACCTCACCGACCAAATAGCTCAACCGGTTCATTCGGTCAAGCCCCTTCCATCGTGCAAACTCATCCCTCCAAATCGCATCAAATACCCAATGGAAAGTCGCTTCTACGTCCATCGATCTGGATGGTAAGCACTAAAGTGATTGTACTGGCAAGCGGTGGAATTGGTGGCCTTTTCCCCTTTACAACGAATGAAACGCTCCTCACCGGCGATGGATTTGCATTGGCCGCAGAACTGGGTACCATGCTGAGCGACCTCGATCTCGTACAGTATCATCCGACCGCACTCCTCACCGAAGAACGACCCCTCATCCTGCTCAGCGAAGCCTTACGCGGTGAAGGCGCGCGGCTTGTTACAGACACCGGCGAACCGTTTCATATGACCGTCGGGGACGATCTCGCCCCGCGCCATCAGGTGACAGAAGCGATCTTTAAAACACGGGCCCGGGGAAAATCGGTTCTTCTTGACGCCCGCAGCATACCTCACTTTAAAGAACACTTCCCTGCACTGTATCGGATATTAACGGAGCGCGGTCTGAATCCTGCCGAAGACCTTCTGCCCGTCATCCCCGCCCAGCACTCGATCATGGGCGGTATTGCCGCCAATCTTTCCGGAGAAACTTCTCTCCCCCGTTTATTTGCCATCGGAGAAGTCGCCTGCACAGGTGTGCACGGTATCAACCGTCTAGCCAGCAACGGTCTGTTAGAAGCGGGTGTGATGGCCATGCAAGCAAAAGACGCGCTTTTCCCTTACCTCCAACAAAAAGATGACCCCAAAGCCGAGACAATCATATTCGTCATGGCCCAAGAAACACTTTCCCTTCTCACCGAAAAGGAAAAAGCAGATCTTGTCAAACCACGTATCAACTGGTTACCCGATCACACACTTTTAAAAATCATCTTTCAACACACCGCTCAACATCTAACGCCGCTTTCTCCTTCTGAAAGACCGATCGCCATTTCATCCGACCCGCCGGAAGACAATCGTTCCTCGCTTGAAGAAGCGCTTCATACGCTCACTTCCCTTCTCGCACATACGCCCCGTCTATCGCCAGAGTGGCTCGCTTTAAAGACGACGGTACTTATGCTCGAACATCGCCTAAGCCGCATCCATAGACTTCATCCGAATCAATCACTTTCATGCGAATCGATTGACACCATGCATGAACCCTTACGTTGATTGTCCAACGGGCACGTGTCGCCAGCCAATGTGATGTAGCTGAAGAATGTGATATAGAAATAGCTCGCCATCGATGTGCGTTATACACGTTATACAAATGATAAAAGATGAGGAATAAGCAAACGATGAGGGGTGTGTAAAAAAATGAACAATATGCAAACGAAGCCTGGCGCACTTTCGAACGATATGATGTTTATGCTTGATCCGCTCTTACGTCAGGCGCTTCAGGAAGACATCGGAAGCGGTGACCTGACCACCACGACTATCATTCCGGAAGACGCTCTAGGAGAGGCCGTCATCGTAGCCAATGAGGGCGGGGTGGTAGCCGGCGGTCCGATCGCCATAAGACTTTTTCAGCTATTTGACCCTGAACTAACCATCCAAATATTCAAACACGACGGGGAGGCCGTGAGAAGCGGTGAAACCCTCATGACCTTACACGGTCGTGTTCGTTCCATTTTAACCGTCGAGCGCGTCGCCTTGAATTTTCTCATGCGTCTTTCCGGCATTGCCACCGCTACCCACGAACTCGTCTCGTGCATTGCTGGCACCCATGCCCGGATTGCCGACACACGCAAGACGATGCCGCTCTTCCGTGTGCTCGATAAATATGCCGTGCGCATGGGCGGAGGCATCAATCATCGCTTCGGACTGTATGATGCCATTTTGATCAAAGATAACCACCTCGCCTATGCCGGTTCTATTCAAAAAGCCGTCCAGCTTGCCAGGCGTCACGCCCCCCATCTCGTTCCTATAGAAGTAGAAGTCGAACAACTCGAAGATATACCCGAAGTCATCGCCTCCGGTGCCGATGCCGTTTTGTTTGACAACATGCCGCCGAATGTGTTAACGCGCGCCGTGGAAGCCGTCGATGGGCGCCTCACGACTGAAGCGTCAGGAGGTATAACAAAAGAAAATATACGCGCGGTCGCTGAAAGCGGTGTCGACATCATCTCGGTCGGCAACTTAACCCATTCGGTGCGCGCGCTCGATATAAGCCTCGACCTTCATTTATGAAAGGTTAAGATGACAAGGAGGAATTCCCATGCCCCTGGTAGCAGCAAGTGAACACGATATGTACGAAAAAATGAAAGCAAAGCTTGCCGATCAGTACCTCGAGGCCGAACTTAAAGTTAAAGCCGAACTCGCCTATGCGATCTTGCGCCTGAAAAAAGAAAAAAATGCCCTTATCCTCGGGCACAATTATATGGAAGCAGCGCTTTACATGAGCGTTCCCGATATCGTCGGCGATTCACTCGAATTGGCACGGCAGGCGCAAAAAGCAAAAGAGAGCATCATCGTTTTTTTGGGCGTTCACTTCATGGCAGAAACGGCGAAAATCCTCAACCCGACGAAAAAAGTGTTGATCCCGTCCGAGCGAGCCGGCTGTTCACTCGCCGAAAGCATTACAGCCGAAGACGTTATGCGCCTCAAAACACGCTACCCCGGCGCACCGGTCGTCACATATATCAACACAAGCGCGCGCGTCAAGGCAGTGAGCGACATCTGCGTCACCTCCGGCAATGCCGAACACGTCATAGCTAAGCTCCCGGATGAGGTCATCATATTGATACCCGACGAATACCTCGCCCAAAACGTAGCCCGTGCAACCGGACGCACCGTACATCTTGACTCACTGGACGAAACATACAGAAAAAAACCAATCTCAAGCACTCAGCATGCGCCGGAAACGCTGACCTCAAGCGCAAATCCGGCTGTAGCAGACGAAGCGGGTACACTTCATAACGGCAAAAAAATGTTGATCGCCTGGCCGGGTCGCTGTGAGGTTCACGAACAGTTTACCGTCGAAGACATCGTAAGCGTACGCCGGCAGTTTCCCGATGCAGCCATTCTCGCCCATCCCGAGTGCCGCCCGGAAGTGACGGAAGCAGCCGATTTTTCGGGCAGTACGCGTAAGATGATCGAATACGTACAACATACAACGCATGCGCGCTACCTACTGCTTACCGAATGCGCCATGGGGGACAACGTTGCCTACGCCAACCCGCACAAAGAGATGCTTAGACTTTGTTCCGTCCGCTGCCCGCACATGGCCACCATCACCTTAGAAAATACGTACACCGCTCTTAAACACGAACGGTTCGAGGTCGATGTCCCCGAACCGATACGCCGAGAGGCGGAAAAGTCATTGCTTCGTATGCTCTCGTTTTAATTCACTTCAAATGCAATTTAGTTTATCCGGGTGTGTCCGACATGTCTGGAGGCGAAAAGCGGCGGTTCAATCCACATAACTGCCCCGAAAAATCGGCCGCTCCCCGATCGGCGTCCCGAAGGCGATGACAAAACGGGCGCGCTTCCCCGGCTCGAGAGCGACGATCTCCATCTCGGAAGCCTCGCCCGAGCGTACGATGAGTGCCGAACCCCGATCCACATCGAGCACCCTACCGTCCGACGGTCCGCCGAACAACTCCACCCGCACGCTGGCGTCCAACATATAGAGGAAACCTTGATCCCCCGCGGGAATCGTCCACCGGTACTGTTTCCCATCTTCGAGGGCAATGTCTTCATAGCGCATCGGCCGCTTGATCTCGATCGGCGAACCGTCCCCGACGATCGTCTTCACCGTCACGCCGCCTTCTGTCCGTACCGGGAACGCCTCACTCGGCACATCTTGATAGCCCGGCGCGATACCTTTCTCCGCCCGCGGTAGGTTAATCCACAGCTGCAAGCCTTCGTTCACGCCGTCCGTCGCTGGCATCTCCGAATGCCAGATGCCCGAGCCGGAGGTGATGCGTTGAGCACCGCCCGTGGGAATCACCCCCGCGTGTCCGGCATCATCCTCATGGCGGAACGCGCCCTCAAGCATATACGTAATGATCTCGAACCCGCGATGCGGGTGCGGCGGAAAACCGGCCGGCGGACGCACCGCAAAATGGTCTAACAGCAAAAAAGGATCCAAAAAGTGTAAGGCTCGCGTCGGCATGAGCCTGGTCACCGACGCCCCATCGCCGTCAGTGGACGGTGAAAGCTTCAATACCTCCGTCATCCTGAACGCCCCCTTCTCTGAAATGAATATGAAATCCATGGCGTGTCCATCGAACGATCTTGCCTTATCCCATCGCCGCCATTCCGTCGGATGCCGCATCGCCAAAGGTCAAGGTCATCAAGCTAAGGCTTCCGTATTGGTACGCGCGAAACAATACCTGGTTCCCTTGCCGAGTGCCACCAAGCGCATCGGCCGCCGCGCGTTCCGTCGAACGCTTTACCGTCTCCGGCAAGGCATGCACCGTACCACCACTCGGCGCAAAACGGCTGATCCGGCTTTCTTCTTCCTCTTCAGAAGCATCCCCGGCACCAAAGGCGATCCAATACGGAGCCAGATGTTCCGGCGTCGGCACCGCCTGCATGGCATGCGGTGCCGTCTTTCTATAATCGAACAGATCCGCATGATCGCGCGCCGCGGTACGTGCAAGCAGCCAATCGTCGAAGGCAACCGCCCATCCTTCCGCCGCATCGCCTGACTCCCAGCGCAAAGACATCAAATTATGCACTGTTCCTCCGCTACCGATGAGAAGCACCCCCTCATCGCGCAGCGGGCGAAGCGCTTTGCCCATACGGTACAGCTGCTCCGGGGAAAACCACGGAACGACCGACGCCTGCACCACCGGAATTTCTGCCGATGGAAACATGCGCCGGAGGACGACCCAGCTGCCGTGGTCAAGCCCGCGTTGATCGTCCGTCGCCGCTTCAAACCCCGCCGCTCGGAAGCGGGTTAAAACTGTCTCAGCGAGAGACGGAAGCCCGCGGGCGGGATAGACGATATGGTAAAGTGCCTCGGGAAAGCCGTAAAAATCATAAATCATCGCATACGTCCCGTCAACGGCAGAGATCGTCGGACGTCGCGTCGTCCAATGGGCGGTGAACAAGACGATCGCACGCGGATGGAACCGCGCGACGAGCTCTTGACCCAAATTCTGCAAAAACGCGGTATAAGCATCGTCTTCCACCGCCAACATGGGCGAACCGTGGGCCACAAAGAGCGACGGCATCGCCATTTTCAATCCCCCTGTCACAATCAGTCCTAACCGTTTCGGATACGTTTTTATTATCCCATTCTAAGCTTGATCGTACACCACAAGATTTATTTTGTCAAGTAGGTATAAATTTTATAGATACCGGTATCGTGCCGGCGACCGTTCGATTAGACGCTCATCCGCTCATCATATCGTCGACGTGAACTTCGGTCGCTCGAACCGGTCTTAAAGGTCTTAAAGCGTGAACCATTCAAAAAATCGGCGGCATGGGCGTCGGTGTGGCCGGCCCGAAAGACCCATACGCCGCGTCGATCGCCTTTCGGATGTCCGATATCGACATGCCTTTTTCCGCCATGCGCGCCGCATCTGCCGCGATGCTCAAACAGACGCCGCAGCCGACCGCGTGAGCATTCCACACCACCGCGCCGTCCAGACGCATTTCATCGATAAAGCAGTCACGGTTGTTCCGATGACCGAGCGACCCGCAACCGCAAGTGCAAGGCATCCACTCCAGCATATCGGCGTGCTTTGCGGCAAGGTGGTAAGTCGCCCGTACTTCATCGGACGCATTTCGCAGAAAAGAAGGAAGTGTGCCGATCGAAGCTGTGGTTTCGCGTACATCGCCGGTGCGAGTTTCGGTAGAGCAGCCGGTAAGAAACAAAACAGCGGACAAAAACCACAACACCGTCCAATGTCGTAATCTCATACGTGTTGATGGCAAGAACTTATCTTTCATCCCTTTCATCCCTTTCATCCTTTTCATCCTTTTCAACCCGTTCATCCTTCCGCATCCTAAGACCTCTGTCCCAAACGGGTCGCAAACACCGACAGGACAAGACGGCATCATTATCCCCTTTGCGACGTCCACCGGTCACCTCAACTGTGAGATCCCGCGAAAAGCGCCCGCCATCGCCGCCAATCGAACCCTTCATACGTCAAAATCGTCCGCCGGAAAATGCGCGCTGCCACCCACATGAGCACCGTCGTCGTCACGACGAGCAGGCCGATCGCCCCGACGATCTCCCATCCGGCGACATTCCCGAGGGCGATACGCACGAACAGGAGGAGCGGTGTAAACGGTGGCACCCAAGCCAGCACGCGAACGAAAGGAGCGTCCGGCGTCCTGAGCGCCAATATCGACAGAAAAAGCGCAATGACGAAAAGCATCGTCATCGGCATAAACGCCGTGCTCGCATCCTCGATCCGCGTCACCATCGCCCCGACCGCGGCGGCGATGGCGGCGTAGAACAGGTAACCCAGGATGAACATGAGTGCGGCATAGACGACAAGTTCCAGCGGCAACTGCGTGAGGTCGATCACTTCATCGAAGAGTTTCATCGTCTCCTGACGCGAGACTCCGTACAAGATCAAGCCGACCGCCGCGTACTGCACGACGAAGACACCGAGCAACGCCAAAATTTTTGCCCACATGTAGCCGGTCGGCGAGACACTGGGCAAGATCAGCTCAATGAAGCGGCTCGACTTTTCCTTGGCGAGCTCCGTGACGAGCGTCAACGCGGCGCCCAGAATCAGAAAATAAAGCAGATAGATCAGCATATACGTCATGGCCACCGCCGCGCCTGCCCGCGCTGCCGCTTCCCCGTCTTTCTTTTCGTCCAGCGCGCGATATGAAAGCTGCGGCGATTCCATGAGAGCAGTAAACTCTGCCGGAGACAGCTTAAGCTGCCGGATGGCCCACGCCTGTCCCAACGCTTTTAAGGTTTGGGACGTCTTTTCCGTGATGGAGACGTTCTTGCCCGTTTGGGTGAGCACCGTCCCTGAAAGCCGCCCGTCCAGCGAGGATTGAACCTCGACATACGCTTCCAAAGAACCGTCTTCCACCGCCTTTGTTCCCGCGAATGCATCGCTTTTCGAGAGCTCGACGCGGTTTTGTGCCAGCGTCTCTTGAACCGACGGCGATCGAGACTCCTCCAAAAGCGCCGCGACGACCGCCGGATCGCCGCCGATCCCGATGCGCGTCGGCCGATTTTCTCCGAACAACAGCTTGATGATCGACTCCATGTTGAAAAACAGCATGAATACCAGCACAATCACGATCACCGAAAACCAATATGCGGGGCTTTTGACCTTCGTCCAAAAACCCAGCTTGAGCGCCGTCCAAAAACCATCCATCTCCCGGTTCCCCTCCTTTAGATCGCACCCGTCATGCGTCGTTCCGTTCAACTCCGATGCCTTCTTCCTCCCGCATCGCCGCAACAAAAATCTCATGAAGCGTCGGCTCTACCCGGTAAAAAGCGCGTACGTGTCCGAGGTCGAGCGCTGAGGCGAGCACCTTCTGGGCAAGCGTTTCCGTCTCCACTTCGAAGACCAAGCGCTCTTCCGTTTCCACCCACCGCACCCCCGGCCGATCCAGCCGTTTAGAAAGATCGGAATGCCACGCGACTTTTCCGCCACTTTCTGCGCCGCTCGCCGCTTGGTCTTCATCGACGTCCAATTCTAGCACATATCGTTTGACCGGCACGGCGGCCTTGAGCGCCCGCATCGTCCCCCGGCGCGCGACCTTCCCTCGCCGGAGCAGGACCAGTTCGTCGACGAGCGTTTCCACCTGGTCCATCCGGTGACTGGAGAGAAGGATCGTCTTTCCTTCCGCCTTCAGCCGGATCATCTCCTCCCGGATGAGCTCCACGTTCACCGGGTCAAAGCCGCTGAACGGCTCGTCGAAGATGATGATCTCCGGATCGTGCAACACCGCGGCGATGAATTGGACCTTCTGCTGGTTGCCTTTCGATAAGCTTTTCACTTTCTTCTGGCGCACCGCGCTAAGTCCAAGGCGCTCCAACCACGCTCGGACAGAAGACCGCGCCGCACGACCGGGGAGACCTTTCAGCTGCCCCAGATAGACGAGTACGTCTTCGACCTTCATCTTATCGTCCAAGCCTCGCTCTTCCGGCAGATACCCGATCCGTCGCCGCACGTCCCGGGAGAGGGGCCTGTTCTGCCAGGTCAACGCCCCTTGATCCGGATCGATGATCCCGAGAATCATCCGAAGCGTCGTCGTCTTCCCCGCCCCGTTGGCGCCGAGAAGCCCGAAGATCTTCCCGGGCTTCGCTTCGAACGACAATGCGTCCACAGCCCGCACCGCACCGAACGATTTCACCACATCCTGTACGACAAGCGACACCGCACTTCCTCCTTTATGCGCTACATCAGATTATAGAAAATCTACCCGTACCAGCCTGTGCCCGGCCCGCCAGGCCATGAGCGACTGAGCGAGGACTCCGAGCATAAACAACGTCAAAGCAATGAGCCACGGGTGTCCTGAACCATAGAGGACATTCCAGGACAACGGAAGCAATCGCTCATTGATGCTTACGTTCAAGATCCAGTCCAGAAGGGCGACGATGGCGATGAACAAGGCAAAAGCAATATACGCGTGCCAGTAATAATGTTTTTTCATGGCCGTAAGATCATAGACGATCACATAACTCCCGAAGAGCAACGAGAGACCCACCCAGGCGACGACAAACGCAGACAGCTGAGTTCCAAACATCCAATCGTAAACGAGCGGGGGAACAAAATAACCTACGGCCAACCAACCCCACCAGAGGAAGGCAAACACAAGCCGTGCCATGCCGAACTCCTCGGCCGACACCGGATACACGGCGTACTGGAGCAACCGCGACGGGTTGGCGATGAAAAGCAGGACATAATTCCAAACAGCCCATGGCAACAGCATAAAACTGCTGTTCAGCACAAAAACAGGTATCCCGTACGTCACAGACAACCTGGCTGTCTCAGTTTTCTCCGGAAACACGGGCAACACGCCAAGCGCATCGGGCATCACGCCAAGCGCATCGGACATCGCGGACGTATAAACGAAAAACGCTAAGCCGGACCCTCCCACCAAAACAAGCGCCCATGCCGCGAGAACCACATGACCGAACGCATAAAGGCGACGACGCATGCGGTTCTGACGTGAATTCAAGGGCGAAGACGGACGATACATGGTCCGAAGACCCAGCCGCCCGGTCAGATAAGCGATCAGCCAATGGCGTGTCAAAGATCGGACGACCGCCCAGCGAATGCGCCCCGCCTTACTTTTCGAATCGCGCATTGGCGACATCCCCCCCCATATGCTCCGCTGCCAACAGATGGCGGACGATCTCCGAAAGCGTAAGACGCGACGAACGCACACGGTAACCAAGCGACTTGAGCGCCGCCTCGGTTTTCTCTCGATCGCGGCTTACAAACGCGCGTCCCGCCTCCGGCGACACGGTCTGAGACGCCGCCCCGAACGAGGTCATGACGGTCTCTCCGTCCGAGGACGACTTCACGGCCACGACGCCGGGAAGAGCGTTAAGCTCATCGTCCGGGACTTCCGCCTCCGGCATGATCCACGCCCATTGATCGAGCAGATCATCCTTCACGTACGGTCCGAGCAGGCGGCCGTCGTTCATCACGACAATCTCGTCGGCAAAGCGCTCCACCGCCGCCATGTCGTGCGACGAGATCAAAATAGCTGATCCGCCCTCCAGCCGCTCCCGCCAGACGTCATACAACATCGCCTGCACGTACGGATCGAGCCCGCTCGTCGGCTCATCGAAGACGTACAGCGGCACCGTTCGGGAAAGCACAAGCGCGAGCAAGAGCCGTTCTCGCTGTCCCTTGGACAGCGTCTCAAACGGGAGATCCAGATCCGGAAGTTCGAGCCGCCGGATCATCTCCCGAAAACGCTCCGCATCCCAATCCGGCGCAAGCGCCTGCGCCTGCTTCATGAGCCACCGTCCGGTCGTCCCGTAATACAGTTCCGGGAGGTCCGGCATATACGCCAGACGGCTTTTGATCGCCACTTCCCCTTCCGGATACATCTGTCCGAAAAGGACGATCCGTCCCACCGTCGGCTTGATCCAGCCGATCAGCATGTTTAGGAAAAGCGATTTGCCGCTGCCGTTTTTCCCCACGATAGCCGTGACCGTTCCCCCATGCAGCGAAAGCGCCGCATCGATCGGCCCAAGGGTAAAATGAGGATATCGTTTCACGACCCCTTCCAGCTTTAGGGCTTGATCTGCGAACGGCATCCCTTCACCCCCTATGCACTGTATATAATTACATACACAGTTTAACAAAGGTGCAGGCTGACGTCAAGCCAAAATTTAAATGCATGAACGGAGGCTGAAACATTTTTTATCTCTCTGTATTCAGATGAGAAATTTAGACGTAGCTACTCAGACGACCTGTGCGCCGCGCCCAATTCCATTGAGACTTCAATATCACCACTCCCAGCAAAAGCCACAAAGCAGACACAAGAATGGCATAGACTATCTCGTTTATGCCATTGAGCATTCCCTTCACAAACCACGCAAGTGGCGACATCACATTGAAAAAGTGAAATGTCTCAGGGATAAATTGTTGATACCCAAATAAGCGATAGTTTCGCTACGAGGTTAGCGCTCAAATACCATAGGCTGAAGCCAAATATCCGTGTGACTGCTTCGTTCCCATCTTGAATTGGCATAGCATACAACGTTCCCAAGAAGAAAATAAACTTGATACATAGACCTACTAGGAAATCAATCCAATAGCTCCGGAATTCGGCACGCTTTTTTAAGAAAAATGATAGAATCACGCGAAGTACTTCCGCTAACATTTGATAGAACGCACCTCCGTGCGGGACTAATTGGCTTCGGCGGTCATGGAAAGAAACTTCGATTCCAATGCTGCCGCTGTTGATATATCGTCTTTAGTTCCCTCCCATACGATTTCACCCTGTTTCATCATGATGAATCTCGTGCCGACGCCATACGTGAATGAGATATCGTGCGTCGTTATTAGCATCGAACTCGCCGGCAAGAGATTGTCGCTCAGCAAGTGTCTCATGTAGTGTTGTGATTCGACGTCGAGACCAAGAGGATGAGCCGTTCCCTCTATGAAGATGGAGAGAAAATCCTTTGAGGGCTTTTCGGCCGCTGGGATAGAGTTTGACTAAGTCTTCAACGATCAACATCATGACACCCTCCCCCGCCAAGAAAAGAGGGTGTCCCAAAAGTGGTGGGGCACCCTTTTTTTACTACCATATATACGCATAAAAAACAGTGAGTAACCTATATATTGTATTCCGTTTGAGATCAAAAAACCTTTTGAGACAGCCTCGTCGGCCGTACTTCCTTTAATGTTATTAAAATGTTACCATACTGCTGGCACCCGAGCAGGCGTTTCCTGCAGCATATCGTTACGAGTAGGAATCAGAGGCTCCTCAGTTAGAGAACCGTTGCTTTCAACTCTATAGAACAGCTCCATTGATCTTATATTTCAGCGTAAAGCCATGAACTACCTACTAGAGAAGGGTGAATTAAAGGAGATTGGTCACGGAATTAGATCCATTAAGCGTCCGTCTATATCGAACGCTCGTGTTCGAAGGCGTAAACGAGCATCATTTGATCATGTTTGTCGTCGGAGAGGATGATTGCGCCTTCTCCCTGCGCGGCATGCGACCGGCCAGATAACTTGTATGTCCGGCGTGCACCGCATCTTTCATTGCCGCGGCCATCATGACTGGATCGCGCGCTTCGGCAACTGCCGTGTTTACGAGCACCGCATCCGCTCCGAGCTCCATGGCCAAAGCTGCATCGGCAGCAGAGCCCAGCCCGGCATCGACGATGACAGGGACTTTTAGACGCGCTTTGATCCACCGAATCGTATACGGGTTTAAGATCCCCAGTCCGCTGCCGATCGGAGCAGCGCCCGGCATCACTGCATGAGCACCGACTTCTTCCAGACGTTTTGCAAGTGCCACATCGTCCGAAGTATAGGCAAGGACGATCATCCCTTCACGCACGAGTATTTCGGTTGCCTTTAATGTCTCCAGCGGCTCCGGCCAGAGAAGCTCATCGTCGCTTACGATCTCGACTTTAATCATATCCGTAAGCCCGCTTGAGCGCGCCAGGCGCGCCAGCCGCACGGCTTCTTCAGCCGTTCTGGCACCGGCTGTATTCGGTAGCAACCGGTGCCGCGTTCGATCTATATGAGCAAGAATACTGGAAGCATTTGCCGATTCGATGCCGAGATCCGCCAACGGTAGGCGACGCAAAGCAAACGTCAACACTTCCGCTCCGGAAGCTTCGATGGCCGCACGTTCGGTCGATTCATCGGGGTATTTGCCCGTCCCTAAAAACAAACGTGAGCGAAATATATACGGACCGATGTGTAAAAGGTCATCGTCATACACGTAGATCCCTCCTTATGTCATACGATATGATCTTTACCCCTATCCCACGCCTTATCTTACAGTCATATTCCTCATTAATAACGACCATACCTTTCATTAACAGCCATGCCCTTCATGAACAGCCATGTCCCACTTTAACAGCCATGCCCTTCATTAACCACCGCCGACAAAATGCACGATTTCTAATCGATCGCCGTCGTGCAACTCAGTTTGTGCAAAAGCTTCACGTGGGATGATCGACCCGTTTTTCTCGACCATGACGATTTGTCGGTTTAAACCGTAATGTTGAAGAAGTGCCTCGAGCGAACCGAGCACCGGAAGTTGCTCGCGCTTTCCGTTCACAACAAGTGCAATCGTATCTTTCTTCATGACTCTTGCACCTCCCTTCCTCACCGCTCAGATGGACGGTTTAAAGCCGCCTCATCAACATACAAGCGTGAACCGGAGGCACGAAATGCTTCCGACATTGCTTCCATCCCGCGTCTGACCTCGGTATGTTTAAACACACGCTGAGTGATGGCCATGCTGCAGTACTGAGGCCCACACATGGAACAGAAGTGGGCGACCTTCGCTCCATCGGCCGGAAGCGTCTCATCGTGATACGCTTCTGCCGTCATCGGGTCGAGCGCGAGATTGAACTGATCGCGCCAACGAAACTCAAATCTCGCCTTCGAAAGCGCATCATCACGCGCCCGTGCTCGCGGGTGGCCTTTGCCGAGATCGGCGGCATGAGCCGCGATTTTATAAGCAATGAGCCCTTCTTTCACATCGTTTTTATTCGGAAGACCGAGGTGTTCTTTAGGGGTCACATAACAAAGCATGGCCGTACCCATCCAGCCAATCACTGCCGCTCCGATCGCCGATGTGATATGGTCATAGCCCGGGGCAATGTCGGTGACGAGCGGTCCCAGCGTATAAAAAGGAGCATCGTGCGTGATTTTACGCTGCTTTTCAACGTTTTCCTGTAAAAGATGGAGCGGTATGTGCCCCGGCCCTTCGATCATCACCTGCACATCGTAGCGCCAGGCGATCTCCGTAAGTTCGCCCAACGTCTCCAGTTCGGCAAACTGGGCCCGGTCGTTGGCATCAGCGATCGAACCGGGACGGAGTCCATCGCCGAGGGAAATCGCCACATCGTACGCTCGGAGGATCTCGCATATCTCCTCAAAATACGTATATAAAAAGTTTTCCTGATGATGGGCGAGCATCCAAGCGGCGATGAGTGAGCCCCCGCGGGAGACGATGCCCGTCACGCGATCGACCGTAAGCGGCAAGTAATGAAGGCGCACACCGGCATGGATGGTCATATAATCGACGCCCTGCTCGGCCTGTTCGATGATCGTCTCGCGAAAGACTTCCCAGGACAAATCTTCTGCCCGCCCGTTTACTTTCTCCAGCGCCTCATAGATCGGGACCGTCCCGATGGGAACGGGGGCATTGCGCACAATCCACTCCCGCGTCTTATGAATATGCGCTCCGGTAGACAGATCCATCACCGTATCCGCCCCCCACAAAACGGCCCAGATCATTTTATCCACTTCTTCTTCCAAAGACGACGTGATCTTCGACGTGCCGATATTGGCATTGACCTTCGTATGGAAGTTGCGGCCGATGATCATCGGCTCGCTTTCCGGGTGGTTGATATTCACTGGAATGATGGCACGACCAGAGGCAACCTCCTGTCGCACAAATTCCGCATCCAGGCCTTCCCTTTCCGCCACAAATACCATCTCCGGCGTAATCATCCCTCTTTTGGCATAGGCCATCTGCGTCACCGCCACCCCATCTTTAGCCCGCCTGCGGGGAACGTGCGGAAAGTCCGTCTGGAAAGACTTATCATCCAACACGACGGTATCGCCGCGCGAGCGAATCCATGCTTCGCGCAAACGTGGGAGACCGTGCTTAAGATCGATCTTTATCGCGGGATCGGTATATGGACCACTCGTATCGTATAAAAGATGTCGCACTTTTTCCCCTTGTTCATTCGTCTCTGTAAGCACGACTTCCCGCATCGGCACCGCCAGGCGATGTTCATCCCAATTTTTTTCTATATACACTTTACGACTTGCTGGAAAAAAATTTTCTCCATACTGCCAGCGGTGAGACGCCGCGTGCTCGGTTCTGTCTTGGACATCTTTAAGCATTCGACACACTCCTCACATACATGTTTTTGACTGATGCTTCGCATTGATGCTTTGCATTGATGCTTTGCAATACTTACCCAACGTGCCGTAAGCCTGAAACGGGTCAGCAGCTCGAGCATCAAAAAAGCCACCTCCAGCAGAGAGGCAGCATATGTACAAAAGACGCATTGTACTATCATCAATCCGATAATCCGGAAATCCAGCACTCAAACCATCTGGTTATCCGGTAACCCGCCTAATCTCAAACGACACCCATCCACTTCGTCCACTACATAACACGTCGCACATGATCGTATAAGCCGCAACATGCGATTGTGTAGCGAGCAAAGTATGGAGTGGAACATCGTTTATTGCGTCATGCGATACACCGGACGATTGATAATAGACTGCGAACTTTATAACGTCTATGCTTCCCTCCGCTGGTATTACCCAGTTCAGGTTTGACGGTCGGAAGCGATCCAGCTTCCCTCTCAGCTCGGTCACCCGAGCTCCCGCGCAGTAAAAATGATTTCGATGTTCCTGTTTTTTACTTCAGATTCAAACTATCACACCGTTTACACAACTTCAACCGTTTATTTTGCAGCCAGTCAATCACCCAACGATGCAAATCGAACAACGTCCTATCTATCTTAATCCTGAAACAGGTTGCGGCATTTCATAATTCTGCTGGTATTTCTGCTGGTGCCGCGTAAACGTCATGGGGGTCTATCCTGAAATAAAATACGTTGTTTCATCCTTCTGCTGGTGCCGCAAAGGCGGCATGGGAGGGAAGGTTATTCGTGGAGGTCGAGCTATAGTGGAGATCAAGCTATATTTGCAGCTACCCAACCACAAAACCCATGTCGGCGATCATCTGCCGATCAAGTTCAGCTTCCTGCCCGCTCGTCGTCAAGTAATCCCCGATGAAAATAGAATTGGCCGCATAAAGTAAGAGCGGTTGCAAAGAACGGAGCGTTTCTTCTCGTCCCCCGGCTACTCGGATTTCTTTTGTTGGAT
>PEBX01000037.1 GCA_003050645.1 Candidatus Carbonibacillus altaicus | reverse complement strand
ATGTCACGCCTTCCAGCGATCAGTGGGATTACGCGTATAAATATATCGAGACGGCGGCTCGTGCAGGGATCGTGAGCGGTACGAGTCCGGGGTTTTTCCGCCCGAATGACCAGGTGACGCGCGAGCAAGCAGCGATCATGATTGCGCGTGCCATGAACTTAAAACTTCCGGCCACCCCGGATGCGGCCCGGGCTACCCTCGCCAAAGTCTTTGTCGATACAAATCAAATGAATGTCTATGCCCTTCAGTCTATCGCTGCCGTCTACAAGGCAGGTCTCATGGAAGGGTCCCCCCTCGATCCCCAGGCGAAAAAGACGATGTATGCCTTTAATCCGCGGGCTTCGATAACAAGGGCGGAGATGGCGGTCATCTTGCAGAAGATGATGATCCAGATGAAAAAGCTGTCAAAACAGTGAAAGCGCAACTTTTTAACGAATCACTCGTATATATAAGTGCCGTCGTTTGAAGCAACAATATTTGCTGTGCGCCGCGCAACTTTTCTCCCCATCGGGTGTAGAAGTATAATGAGTTCCGTGTTCTATCACCCGGCCGGAAGACTTTACCAGTTTGCTTGATTATGGTATACTGGACATTGTCGTTCCGGTAAGGTATGGAGCGCGAACTCTATCAAAGCTTCAAGCGATGTTGCCGGCAGCAACGTCTGAGTCGTAGAAAGGAGGGTGTCTCGCTCGCGATGGGTGGCGACCGGTCGATCAAGTGCAGATTCTCTTAAAGCAAGAAAAACATTGGGTAGAGGAAACAGGAGGTTAGACGATGAAAGGAAGCAAAGTGCTGTCAATTGTGCTCTCGTTGGCGCTTGCGTTCGCGCTCTTGCCGTTTGGTGCGTTGACGGCGAAAGCGGACGATGCGACAAAATGGGTGGCAGTAAAAAAGATCACGACGGATAAAGGTGAACTGAAGCTTGATGAGACGACAGAGGCTAGGGTTGCCGTCGTCGTAGATCCATACTTCTACGAATCCGAGGCAAAACTTTATGTCATCGACGAAGACAAGGATTATAAGAAATTTAAAGTGAATGATGTTACAGATTACGTTTATAACTTCAAGTTAAGTGGTGGTGATATTGGAAAAAGAAATAGTGTTTCGTTTGACATAAGCTTTCCAAATGACGAAAACCAATCCTTCAGCGGAGAGCTCTACCTTGTGATTGAAGGGAAAAACGGACACTTTAAGGATATGAATGAGAAACTGGTCATCGGTGAAACCGGCACAAGCCAGGCAGCTGCAAAGGACAGTGTTAGCGTAGTTAACGCCCCGAGCTTCTATAATTCCGGTGATGTAAAGCTTAAATTTAAAGGGAAGAAAGAGGACAAAGAAAAGCAAATTAAAGTGACGCTGCCGCAAGGATTTAAGTGGAGTAACATTGATGAACCACTAGCACTGATAGATGATGGAAGCAACAACATCAGTTCAGATAATGTAAAGAAAGACAAAGACAACGATCGAGTGCTGGTGTTCACTGTACCTCAGAAGTCTACTAATAATGACGAGTACTATGAAGTAGTCGTTGATGCCACAATAGTGGTTGTTGACTACAGCACCCGCTACGGTGATGTTAAGGCGACCGTTACGAACGCCGATGGTAAAGAATCGACCATCGTCGTCGGCAAATACGGCCAGTACCAGGTCACGGTGAAAGGCGAAGCTGAGGACGTCACAGCTGGCCGGGTCAACGAGAATGTGGGTAAGATCATCTTTGATGAAACGGTGGCCCATTCGTTGGTGGGGAACCGTTACATCAACGTGACGTTGCCTGAGGGCGCTGAATGGGACGTAGATAGCGGCAAGGACGGGTTCAAGATCAGCGGTAAGGCGGGCATCGTATTCGACCACTTTGCAAAGATTGACAAGAAAGACCGTGTGGCTGTCTTCAGAGTCGATTCCGAATCCAAGTCGGCTGGCGAGACAACCATTGAGATCAAGAAGCTGAAAGTCGGTGCCGGTCTGGATGAAGGATCGCTGACGGTTGAAATCAGCGGGACTGCTGGCGTCAGCGGAAAAGTGGCGATCGCCAATGTCAAGCACCCGCTCACGGTTACCGTAGAAAACAAGGCGAAAGCCGTTCTTGGCCAATGGGGTCAGACGCTCGGTGACATCGTCATCACGGAAAAAGAAGCCGGAACGCTTCGGGACGACGCCACGATTCAAATCAAGACCACGGATGACTATTATGGATTTACAGCTGTAGGGGGCGTCGAAGTCCGCAAGGGCAATATTGATGTCGCTCAGCCTAAACTTTCCTCCGACGGCAAAACCATCGAGATCTCCGTCCGCAATGCGAGCACGGAAGCTGCCGAGATTGTCGTAAAAGGCATCAAGGCGACGGTCAACAGTGTTGCGCCGACGGGTGATCTTAAGGTCAATGTCACAGGCGATGCCGTCGTTGATGAGGGTCTTGGAGGCTACAGCGTGGCCGCAGCTACGGTTGTAACTCCTGATGAAGCCCGTGCAGTCCAGGCCAAGTTCACCATCGACAGCGCGAACTATGTTGTGAACGGCGAGACGAAGACGATGGACGTTGCGCCGTTTATCCAGGACAGCCGCACGTTTGTGCCTGTGAAATATGTTGCTGAAGCGGTCGGGGTATCCGAGTCCAACGTAACCTGGAACCCGAACTGGAAGACGGTGACGATCTTCAAGGGTGACCGGGTCATCCAGATGAAGATCGGTTCCAAGACGCTCCTCGTGAACGGTTCCGCAATCGAGATGGATACCGCCCCGGTGATTAAAGACGCGCGTACAGTGCTCCCGATTGCCTGGGTCGCGAAGGCGCTCGGCGTAGATTATAAGTGGGACGACACAGACCGTTCGGTTGAGTTCTATGTCCGCTGAGTGAATTGTTTAACCCCTGAAGGGCCAACCCTTCAGGGGTTTTTTATTTGCCATACAACCGATGATCCGTGTTCTGGGTAACGCCTGCCGGGTGGCGAAGGACTTATGCGTTTAACGGAGTGTTTCTGAAGACATCTTCATCGTTGATCACTGGAGGAGTATCCACAAGTTCAGCCATGCGAGCGCACAGGTATAGACGGTATCATAATAAATAGAAAAAATCATTATAAATAATATAATCAAAAAAAACAATCGTAGGCAGGATTTTTACAAAAAAGGGGCGAATTAAGATTAAACAGATTGTCCGTCTAATCATATAAGCTGACAGGACAAACGAATCCGACGGGCTGGCGCGTATCAAGCAATATCAAGAATTAAGAAAGGGGAGATGTGTATGGTGCCAAAAAAGCTCAAGCGCTGGTCAGGCATTCTTTTGACGGCCTTGTTGATCCTGAGTCTGTGGCCGGCCGGCGTCTGGGCGGACAATCCTCCCACGAAAGATGACGCACTGTCGGAACTGCGACAGACGGCCAAAACTCTGTTGCAGGCTCAGCGTCAGCAAGTTCTCGCTGAGCAAGCCAATCGGACGGCAGTGGCAAGAGCAAAAGCATCAGAAAGCTTACGCGACGAACACGCGCCTGAAGAATGGGTGCGCGTCATCGTCACGCTACGAGGCGATGACGTTCTGTCGCGACTGCGCTCGACTTCAACGACGGCCCGTCCTTTGGCGGCTCAACCGTCGGCGCAGAATGCAACGGACCAGTTGTTGAAGGCGCAAAATCTTTTGCTGCAAAAACATCAAAGCAGCGGTATCGAGATGCACCTCCGTCACCAATTCGTTACGCTGATCAATGCGTTTAGCGCCGATATCCGCTATAAGGACATTCCGAAGCTCAAAGCGCTCGACGGCGTCATCGATGTCCAGCCGGCGCAAGAGTTTTACCCGGATACCCCGTCGAAGGCCTTGGACTCGATGAAGATGCCCGCCGACGCGCCGGACATGTATTTCAGCGCCCCGCTGATCGGCGCGCAGGCGGCCTGGGAGCTCGGATATCGAGGCGATGATGTCATCGTCGCGATCGTCGACAGCGGGATCAATTACTTCCATCCGGCGTTCGGCGGCGACGGGCATGAGACGTTGAAGCTCGGAGGCCATGAGGATCTGACGCACAAAGACGGTTACAACGCGCGGGTGATCGGCGGATATAACTGGGCGGACAACAACAACGACATCGTCGACCGCACGGACAGCCAGCACGGCGTGCACGTGGCCGGCACGGTCGGCGGATATGACGACCGAGCGACGGGCGTCATCAACGGTCAGCCGTTCTCGGGCGTGGCCCCGCACGTGAAGTTCCTCGCGGAGAAAGTATTCTCCAACGACCCCGATCGGGCATCGACGACCTCGGACGAGTACATCGCGGCCGTAGAACACGCCGTGACGCATGGCGCCAAAGTCATCAACATGAGCCTCGGTTCACCGGCCGGCGCCTTCAATCCGGAAGATCCGTTCTATCAGGTCATGAAGAAAGCGTCGGATCAAGGCGTCGTCTTCAGTGTTTCTGCCGGGAACAACGATCGGTCGACCGATGCGCTCTATCCGTTTGCAGAAAACCCGGATGTCGCCCTGGTCGGATCTCCCAGCATCAATCCGCCGAGCATCAGCGTGGCGGCCTCGATGAATGAGGCACAACATTTTGATGCCATGGCGATTGATCCGGCGGTCGACAAAGGCGATCAGTCGATCGACAAAATTCCGATGCTGCCGGCATCCGCCAACCCGCATCCTTCCTCCGTAAAAGGCTCCCATCAACTGGTGCTGAGCGGTCTGGGCCGTGATCTGAATGACTTTCCGAAGGAAGTCAAAGGCAACGTTGCCCTCATCCAACGCGGTGCGGTGCCGTTCGAGACCAAAGTCAAAAACGCCATCCAAGCGGGCGCTGTCGCCGCGATCATTTACAACAACGTCGATAGTCCAGAATTCGTCAGTATGGCAACCGGATCGGCGACCGGCATTCCGGCGGCCTTTATCCGCGGCGGAGACGGATCGGCCATCGCCGAAGCCATAAAGAAGGGCCAAACGATCTCCGTCCGCTTTGACACCGGCGATAAAGTCAAGGTCGAACTGGCCGTCGATACGATGACAAGTTTCTCTTCCTGGGGCTATGAACCGGCGCTTGGATTCAAGCCGACCTTGACCGCTCCGGGCGGCAACATCGTATCGAGCATTGGTGCGGTTCAATACGCGTCGTTCAACGGCACTTCGATGGCCGCGCCGCATGTCGCTGGAGCTGCTGCGCTTGTCACCGAGCGTTTGACGAAGAACGGCATCGCTTACGATCCGGCGACGGTCAGGGCGATCCTCGCCAATACGTCCAAAATCTTGAAAGATCCCGGTACAGGCACGCCTTATCCCATCCGCCGGCAAGGCGCAGGACGCATTCAAGTCGACAAAGCCGTTCAGACGGACGTCGTGGCCATGATCGGTGAAGAGCCGGCCGCCAATCTGGGCTCGTTGACGGAGCGGACCAAGCGCTTTACCGTTACCTTGAAGAACTTCGGCTCCGTTGAACGTCATTTTACGCTCAAGGGCGATCTCTATACGGACGCGGTTGTCGAGCGGCCGATTCCGTACGCCGGATCTTCCAAAGCCATCGATTTGTTGCAGTTGACGCCGATAGACGGTCTCGCGCTCACATCGGATCCACAACAGATCACCGTTCCGGCCAAGGGTTCCGTCACCGTCGACGTCGCCGTGACCATTCCCGAGACACTACCGCAAGATCGCTTTGTGGAAGGGTGGCTCACATTTGTCGCCGAAGAAGGGAGCGGCCAGCCTGACCTCGTCTTCCCTGTCTACGGCTTCTACGGCGATTGGGGTCGACCGTCGGTCATCGATGCGCATTGGACGAGCCCGGACAGCTACATCCGCTACTACTTCTGGTCGCAATACAATATAGATTTGGGCGGCACCACCGGCCTCTATGACGAAGCGCTGGATCCGCTCGGTCTGTATCTGGATGCCGAAGGAGAATGGGCATACAGTCCGGATTATGCCGCCATCTCCACTGCAAAGGAGCAAGCATCGGCGCGGCGGACGGCAATTCCGCTGTATACCTTCCTGCGCAATGCAAAAAGCGTCATCGTACGCCTGACGGATGCGGAAGGACGCGCGCTCCGCACACTGGACCAGTGGGAAGATGTGCGGAAGAACGACCTGAAGTCCAACCTTATCAAAATCTTTGGTCCTTGGGACGGAACCATTCATGACAAACCGGTGCCGGATGGTCAATACATCATCGAAACGCTTGCCGTCCCGTACTCGCAAGAAGGCAAAGCGCAGAGCCTTGCTTTCCCGGTGAAAGTGGTCAGCCGCATCCCCGAGGTGCGCATTGATCGTCCAGACGACGCCACCTATCGCGCCCAAGCCGAAACGCCGATCGGCATCGAAGCGGTCTATGCCGTCGCCTACGATCACAATGCCGGCTGGAGCGAAGTCGCTCTGATTCCTGCGATTGCGGATGAGGCGAGTGCCCATCAATTCACCGCACATGTCCATGTGTCACAGTTTGCGTTTGAAGAAGCCGAAAAAGCGCCTGTCGATTTTAACCATGCCGACGTCTTCTTCATGGTCGTCGATACGGCTGGCAACGCTGTCTTTAAAGACGCGATGAACGACGTGCCGCTGATCTTAGATGAGGCTGACCTTGAAGGCAATGCGGTACACTTCACCTGGTTCGTCCAAGAGAACGTCTCCGACATTCGCCTGACCGTCGACGATTATGCAACCATTTCCGCCCGGTCCTTCAGTGGCGACTGGCGGGAAGGCCTTATCCTCCCCTTGCCCGTCGGCGATCATCGAATCAAGCTGGAGGCTTTGGATCAAGCGGGGAACGTTCTAGCCGAGCGGAACTTGACCTTTGATCAGGTCACGGCCCTCGATCCGACGCACTTCAAAGATATCGTGTATGCAGCTGCACCGAACGAAGATCGGATCACCTTAGACATTCCTTACCGCATCTTGGGCCAAGGAAACGGCCGCCTGGTCGTCGACGTCTACGGACATCCGGAAGCTTCGCAGACGATCGATGTGTCAGAGGCCCCGGAAGGGACTGTACATCTGACCTTAGACGTTCCCGGCACGTACTCGGTGACGATGGCGACGTACTTGGACGCTGCGACGACAGTGGCGTTAACTTACGGCGAGGATGTCGTGACGGGACAGGTAGAATTCCATGCGACCGTGGATCGATCGCGCCTGGCGATCTTCGACCGACACGATTATGAACTCGCGCAAGGGCAAACGTCGCTCTCGCTTCGGATCAAGTACGCGCCCGACGTAAGCGCCCTCAAGATTGCCGTCGTCGATCCCTTCACAGAGCAACGCTTGACGGAAGAAGAGGTGACCATCACCGCTGACGATCCCAAACGGGAATGCCCCTGCTCGATCGATCTCGGTCCGTATGCCGGATTGCCCGAACTTGACCTGGTGCTTCTCGTGAACGGCGAGGAGACCGATCGGGCCCGCGTCCATACCGGCCAGACCGGCGTTTTGCAGTACACGTCGGGCGGATATTCTGAGCGCGTGCGCTACACCAAAGATTCCCGGACGACGATCGAATGGGCGGTCACCGACGCCGTCTATCGTCCGAGCGTGATTGAACTGGCTCAAAGAACCTTCGATCTCGGCGGACGTCTGATCGACGAAGGTCCTGTTCTAAACGAAGCCGATCACGATGATGCGGGGACCATGCATGCCGATATCGAACTCTCCAACGTCCCGGATAAAGGTCAGATGGAGATCTGGGTCACCGCCTATGACGCAAATGGCCTTCCCATCGGTCGGCTGCTGTATACCGTGAAGCGCTCGCTCGCCGCACCGCTTGTCAGCGTGGTCGCCCCCGGTCCGTTTGAGGAATTGAACGCCGAAACCGGTCGGGACATCACATACTTGGCGTACTTGCCGAGGGCGCTGGCTGAGTTCGTCGACGTGGATTCGATGCGCCTATGGCTGGAGACGACAGACGGGCAATGGGTGGACATGACTCAGGCGCTGGTAATCGAGCCCTCGTATTACGTGCCGGAAGTCGGCTATCTCATGCTGATTTACGCCGAAGGTCTGGAAGCGCAGAAGGAAGGCTACCAGAACGTCCGCTTGACCTATCAAGATCTGGCCGGCAATGAGACTCAGCACAACCGGAAGATCTACGCCGATCTCACCCTGCCGGTGATCACGCTAAGCGGTGTCGATCTGAGGCGGAACGAAGCCAAGAGCAGCCCCGCCCATTCGTGGTATGAGGCTCAGATACAGTCGCCGACGACGTCCTATCCAGTGAGCGGGACGGTCGAAGACAATCTCTCCAGCTTCGTCCTCTCGATCGACGGCGATCTCGTGATGCCCCTTAAGAATACGCGCATGGGCCAGGTCGATACACGCGACTTTACGTACGTCGTCGATTTTCCTGAAGGCGCCAAGATCGTCAACATCACTGCCGAAGACGGCGTCGGCAACCGAACGACGATCGAGCTGACGCTCCAGAAGAGTGCACCAAGCCCCGCGCCGACGCCGGAACCGCCGAGCAAACCCGGCCCGATTCCGCACCCCGAACCGGTGCCGAAGCCTGAACCGACGGAACCGCCCAAATCCGAATCCCCGGTCCCCGGTTCCCAGTCACCGCGCATCAAGCCGATGGCCGCTGGTCAGCTGACGACGACAGAGACGCCGGAAGGCAAGATCTATAGGCTTTCCGTCTCTGCGGATGCCGTTCAACAGGCGATGGATGCGGCAAACAAGTCCGGGTCCCATCGCGTCACGCTCGATCTGGCGGAGATCTCGCTTACGACCGGCGATCAACTGACGGTACATCTTGACGCCCAACACGTTCAAGCGTTGATCGACGGCGGCTATACGCTTTCGATCTATACCGCTTTCGTCACGATCGAGCTGACGCCGGAACAGCTTAAGGACACGAGAGACGCACAAGGAAACCTCGACGTCACCGTTCTGGTGAAGAAGCCCGACGAAAAGAACGCACGGATCGCCGCGCTCGAGAGGATCACTTTCGTCTCGCCGGTCATCGAACTCAAGACGTCAACCGACGCCTGGACGTCGCCGGTGTCCGTCGTTTTGAGCGTCAATATGGGGACGAAGGATTGGCGCAAAGCTGCCGTATACGCCGAACAAGCCGCCGGTGCCTGGCGTTATCTCGGCGGTAAGGTCGACCGGCAAAACCACAGCGTGCGCGTAGCGCTGGAGCGACCGCAGGCCGTCGCGGCGATCGTCTACGAGAAGACGTTTGCCGACATTCAAAACCATTGGGCCAAAGACGCCGTCGAAGTCGCCGCTGCCCATCAGCTGGTGAAAGGGCGCAGCGATGACGTCTTCGCGCCGCAGGCCAACGTGACGCGGGCAGAATTTGCGGCGATGCTCGTGAACGCGCTGGGCGTGAAGCCGCAAAAAGGCGCGCTTCCGTTCCGCGACGTGAATACGGGTGCCTGGTATGCCGACGTCGTCGCCACTGCATACGCCTTGAAAATTGCGCAAGGGTATGACGGAACGTTCCGTCCGGAGGCGTCGATCACGCGCGAAGAGATGGCGGTCATGTTCGCGCAAGCGCTCAAATTGATCCAAGGCGAACAAGCGCCTCCGACGTTCAAAGATGCCGCGAACATTGCGCCGTGGGCGCAGGCAGCAGTCGGTATCCTGCAAAAAGAAGGTTACCTCTCGGGCAAAGTCGACGGCCGCTTTGCGCCGAAAGATTGGACCACCCGCGCGGAAGCGGCAGCGATGCTCTATCAATGGTTGATGAAGCGATAAGACGGGTCCCCCATCTTGGCATCTTTGCCGAGATGGGGGTTTTTCCATCATTTCTTCAATGTTGGACCGAAAAGGCGATTGTCTAGACCGAAGAGGTGTGCTATAGTCGGCTTATGCACGAAGTGACTGGATATCCAGTCATTACGCGACAGGGAGCAGGAGGGAGACTGTGAATCATCACCGCTATCGGAGATATGTCCTCATCGGGTTCATCCTGTTGGCATCAGGCTGCAGCAGCACGATCGAGACGGGGATGAGTCAAGAGATGCCCGTTCGTGCGGTGGCCGTGGCGGACGTGACGGAAGGCGTATTCGACGAAGGTCTGACGTTCAGCGGCGTCATCAAGGGTCATGTCGAAGTGGCCGTCGCCTCCAAGTCGTCGGGGCGGATCGAACGCATCGCCGTGCAGGTCGGCCAGCGGGTCAAGCCGGGCGATCTGCTCATTCAGCTGGATGCCAAAGACGTTCAACCGCAGCTCGCGCAGGCGGAGGCGGCTTTAAAAGTCGCCGAAGCCGGCAAAGAGAGCACGACCGCACAATCGACGCAACAAGTACTCAGCGCCGAGCAGAACGTAAAGCAGGCCGAAGAAGGCGTCCGTCAGGCGGAAAAAGGCCTGGAGGCCGCGCAAGGGGCTTATGAGCTGGCGCAAAAAAATCTGGAGCGCCAGCGTGCCCTTCTGGAATCGGGACTCGCCTCAGCCATTGATGTCGAACAGGCGGAAAACAGCGTCAGGCAAGCCGAAGCCGGTCTGCAGCAGGCGCAGAGCGCTCATGCCAACGCGCTCCAAGCGCTGAAAGTCGCGCAGGAGAATTTGAACTTCGCCAAAGAACGGATCGCCCTGAAAACGGCCGAGGCGCAGGTGGAGCAGGCTAAAGCGGCTCTGGACGCGGCACGCCGCCAGCTGGATGCCATGCGCATCACCGCTCCGGTGGGCGGCGTCGTGGCGTCGCTCCCGGCGAACGTCGGGGAGATGGTCAGCCCGCAATCTACGGTGGCCACGATCGTCGATCTCCATCCGGCGATCGTCGAGGTCGAACTGCCGGAGCAGGTGTATCACCAAGTCACGGTCGGCGATCCGGTCGACGTCGTCGTTCAAGAGGAGAAAATGCAAGGGATAGTCAGTGCAAAAAATTTGACAGCCGATCAGCGGACGAAAGGGTATCTGGTAAAAATCGAAGTTTCCAACCCCGAAGGCAGGCTCGCTTCCGGGATGAGCGCCCAGGTGACGATCCTGCCAAAAGATGCAAAGCCGACCATCTTCATCCCTGCCGAAGCCTATATGGCCAGTGAAAAAGTCGGCGAAGGGCGCGTCATGGTCTATGCAGACGGCGTGGTCCACGAACGATGGATCACCATCGGGCGGCAGAGCTCGGCGTCCGTCGAGGTGATATCCGGCCTGAAGTCGGGCGAAAAAGTCGTCGTTAAGGGCCAATATCTCCTCAGAGACGGCGACCGGGTACGCCTCGCCGATGAATAGCGGCTGAGATGATTGACTGTCTGACGATCGATCGAAGGAAAGGGGCTCAAGACGTTGAGCATCATTGATTTTTCCATTCGCCGGCCGGTCTTCATCACTATGGTCATCATCGGCATGATGCTGATCGGCCTGTTTTTCCTGCCGAGTCTGCCGGTCGAACTGCTGCCCAAGATGAATTTGCCCGTCGCCGTCGTCGTGACGTCTTATTCGGGGGCGGCTCCGGAAGAAATTGAAAACCGCATCACCAAGCCGATCGAAAACGCCGTCGGCACGGTGAACCGCGTCTCCATGATCGAATCACAGTCGCAGATGGGGGCGTCCCTCGTCATCGTCCAGTTTGACTGGGGGACGAACATGGACAAAGCGCAGATCGATCTGCAACGCCAGATCGACCGCCTTGCGAATTTCCTCCCCGATGATGCCGACAAACCGCTCGTCCTGACCATCGATCCGACCGAACAGCCGATCATGTTGATCGGTGTGAGCGGCGATAAGCCGCTCGAAGAACTGCAGAAGATCGCCGAGGACACCGTCGAGCCGACTTTGCGCAAAGTCGACGGCGTCGGCTCAGTGAGCATCGCCGGCGGGGAGAAAGAAGAGGTTCAGGTCGTCCTGAATCCGGATCGGCTCAACCTCTACGGGCTTACGCCGACCTACCTAGCGCAGACGCTCGCCCAATCCAACTTTCTCGCCACCGCCGGAGCATTGGAACAAGGGGATAAAGAACTGGCCGTACGCTTTGACGCGGAACTCACCGGTATCGACGATGTGAAACGCGTTCAGATTCCGCTGCCCTCCGGCGGGACGGTGGCGCTCGCCGATGTGGCCGAGGTTCGCCGCGGCTTTGCCCAGCGGTCGCAGTCGGCGACGTTAAACGGCCATCCGTTCGTCCTCCTCAGCGTCATGCAGACCTCCGGCGGGAATGCCGTCCAGACGTCAAACGGCGTCCACCAGGCGCTTCAGACGCTTGAACGGAAACTCCCGGAAGGGACTTCGCTCACCGTCATCTTCGATTCGGCCACGTTCATCAAGCAGTCGATGCGGAACGTCGTCGAACACGGCGCTCTCGGCGCGCTGATCGCGATGATCATTCTGTATCTCTTCCTCGGGAACCTCCGTACGACGCTCATCGTCGGCGTGATGCTCCCGGTGTCCGTCATCGCCACTTTTACCCTGATGGCTCTGACGGATCAATCGATCAACCTGCTGACGCTGGGCGGCCTTCTGATCGGTATGGGATCGCTGGTCGATTTCGCCATTGTCGTCATCGAAAGCATCCACCGTCATCGCCTTCAAAGGAAATCACCGGAACAGGCGGCGACCGTCGGGGCCAAAGAAGTGACTGCCGCCGTCACGGCTTCGGCGCTGGCGCAGACATCGGTCTTCGTCCCGATGCTCGTCGCCGCCGGACTGGCCAAGGAACTGTTCGGCCCGATGGCGCTCGCTGTCATCTTCTCTCACGTCGCGGCCTGGTTCGGGGCGATTACGTTCGTTCCCATGCTTGCCGCACGGATGCTGCCGCGCTACGGAGGGGAAGCGGATGACGGGCGAAAGACGCGGACGGCGCGCCGTCGCTTCCGCCCCGTGCGCGCCTTCCAGCGGGCGATCGAAGGACTGGAGCGCCTCTATCGACGTCTTCTCGGGTGGGGGCTTGCGCATCGCTTCATCGTCATCACTCTGTCGTTTGTCATCTTTATCGCTTCCTTCGCGCTCCTTCCACTCATCGGCAGCGAATTCATCCCAGAGTCCGATCAAGGGGTGGCCACGATCTCAGTCGAGCTGCCGCCGTCGACGAAGCTTGAAGAGACGGCGCGGGTGGTGCGCGAACTGGAAGGTATGTTGCTCGACTATCCGGAAGTCAAAGAAGTCGCCAGCATGATCGGCTCCACCGGCGAGTCCCAGGTGACCGGAACGACGGCTTCCAATTCCGCCAGCATCACGGTCAACATGAAGCCGCAGAATGAACGCCGTCGGACGACACAGGAGCTCATGAACGACTTCAGCGCGCGTGCGGAGGCGATTCCCGGCGTCATCATCTCGGCCAACACGCAGATGTCGGTCTCCGGAGCGACGGGCGTTCAGGTGAACATCTCCGGCCCGAACAATCAGGTGCTGGAGGCGGTCGCGGGAGAGGTGGCCGATCTGCTCGCGTCCATTCCCGGCGTGGCCAGTGTCGAAAGCAGCGTGAAGACCGCCCGGCCGGAGGCGGCCGTCTATATTGATCGCGCGCGTCTGGCGCGGTACGGTCTCTCTCCGATGGAGATCCAGACGGCGATTCAGACGGCCTTCGGCGGCAAGCGGGTGACGATCGTGCGGGACGGAAAGGACGAGTACGACGTCCGCCTGATGTTTCCCGAAGGCTGGGAGAAGGACCTTGCCCACCTTTCTTCGCTCGTCCTTCGGAGTTCTTCCGGTGCGCTCGTCTCCCTGGGCGATGTGGCCCGCGTGGTGACCGAAGGCACGCCGACGGCCATTTCGCGTAGCGACGGCGAACGCCAGGCACGGCTCACCGTCTACTCGACCGGCGAACGTTCCCTCGGCGCGCTGATCAGCGATGTCCAGGTGACGCTGGGACGCCTCCCCTTTCCGGAAGGGTATGCGTGGTCGCTCGGCGGAGAGGCGGAGCAGATGGCCGACTCGTTCGGTTCGCTCACCCAGGCGATGGCGCTCGCCATTCTGTTGATCTACATGATCATGGCCGCGCAGTTCGAATCGTTTTTCCAGCCGTTTGTCATTATGTTCAGCCTGCCGCCGACGTTCGTCGGGGCCTTTTTTGGGCTGTTCGTACACCGCATGCCGCTCAGCGTGACGGCGTTCATCGGTTTGATCATGGTCATCGGGCTCGTCATGAACAACGCCATCGTCCTCGTCGACTATACCAACCAGCTTCGGCGGCGCGGGATGAGCGCCCGGGATGCCTTGCTCACCGCCGGACCGGTGCGCCTGCGCCCGATCTTGATGACCATGTTGGCGACGAATCTCGTGCTCGTTCCGTTCGCCTATTTCGGCGGAGAGGCGTCGGAGATGTTGGCCCCGCTGGCCATCGTCGTCATCTACGGGCTGCTCTTCTCGACGCTCGTCACGCTGCTGCTCATCCCCGCCGTCTACAGCTTCTTTGACGATTTCTTCGCTCGACTTAGGCGTTGGTTCCGCCGTGAACACCGGACCGCGGCCGATGCGTCAGGGACCGTAAGCGGCGGATGATCCCGTCAGGTAGCGTCCATGGGGGAGATGACAGCAACGCACGATTGAAGAAGGGATTCGAACCGGAGATTCCGCCGAGTCAACGCCCGGCGCGCGGCGCTCTGGGTGTTCGCCTTGCTCGGTATTGCATTTTTGGAAGAAGTGTTGCAAGATGTTGGATGGGAGAATCGGTTGAAGACATTCATCGATCTGATACGGAACGGATTGTGGTCGCAACCGAACGATACAGCGCTCGTATAAGAGATACAGGGGGAATTAGGATGTTCCACAAACGGTTGCTGGGTCGCATGAGCACCGCAGGGGTCATCGTAGGGTTGGCGTTGTCCGCGCCGGGCCTTGCGCTTCCGGCTGCGCCCTTATCGCAAATCGTGTCTCCGCCTGTGGTGGCCTATGCCTCCGGTACGGCGGAGGGCGCCACTCTTCAGCACATCACTCTTGAACAGGCCATCGCGCGGACACTCTCATCGAGTCGCAACGCCCGACAGCTCCAATACAGCATGCAGATTGTGGATTTGCAAAAACAGCTTTCGGAAGACGGGAAAGAGAAAATAGACGACCTCAAAGAGGCGCTGGATCGACAAATTGAAGCACTTTGGATGCAGATCATTGTGCTTGCCCAGCTGTTCGCGACGCCCGCTGAGGGCTCCGGCTCGACTGATCAAGCCCCCGAATCGACTGATCAATCCCTCGCTCCGCCTGTGTTGGATCCCGCTTCAGAAATCGAGCAACTGAATCGAAAAATTCAGGAGCTTGAACAACAGCGGAAAGATCTCGATTTCAAGGGTGATGAGCTGGACAAACAAATCGAGGACTACAAGCGGCAGAAAGAAAAGATTGATCTCAACGTGGCAACGCTGCGCGAGACGCTTATCTCGGGCGTGAAGCAGGTGTATGTCGGGCTTTTGAATGTACAGGATCAGTTGGATCTGCTCAAGATGCAGGCGCGCATCGCCGAGCGGGAGGTCACAGCCGCTCAGGAACGCTATGCGCTCGGACTCATTTCACGGGAAGCGCGCGATCAGGCGGGACGTTCGGCTCGTGATCTGGCGCTTGCCGCCGCCCAGGCGGATCGCGCTTATGGACAGCTGCGCGATACGTTTGCTGCTTGGATCGGCGTTCCGGTGAGCGCGGATCTCGTACTGGAACCGATCGCCTTTGATCCTCAAGCGGTACAGATCGATCTTCAGGAAGCCGATACCTGGATTCAGCAAAGCTTCTCGTATCGCCAAGCGGAACTCGACTTGAGGCAGGCGCGGGCGGATGAACGTTATTACCGGCAGGAGCGGGATCGGGGCAATCCGCAATATGAAGATACGAAGGCCGGTAAGATCGCTGAAAACACCGTCAAGATCAAAGAGTTGGCGCTGGCGCAGACAGAAGCGGACATTCGCCGGGCGGTCCAGGATCTCCTCCGAGATGCCGAAAATACTCGGGATGAGTTCGAACGAGCCAAGCAAAAATGGCAAGAGGCGACGAACGATGTCTCCGGCGTCTTCAAACGAGAGGAACTCGGTCTGATCTCGGCGTTGGATGCAGATCGGGCGCGGCTGAAGACGAAACAAGCGGCCGTCCAGATGGACGAAGCGAAGCGCGCTTACTTTCTCGCCGTCGAGAAGCTCGAAGCGTTGAAACGCGGGTACATCGAAGTCAACAATAGGGGATAGAATGACATGCAGAATTCCTGTAGACGCCGTCGCCGTTTTTGCGTGATCACCTGGGTCGGAGCGGTCTTCGTCCTGTTCGCGATTCTGTTCGCGGGCTTTATCGTGCCTACCGTTCAGGCAAATTCGGGCGACGATCTGGGGAACCCGACAAGTTCGGAAGCGCCGAGTTCGGAAAGTTTAAGCACCACCAAAAACGTCCTGTTGACCCGCGGAGAGACGGTACCGGCTGATGATCAAGTTCCCGGCGAATGGATCGTCGAATGGGATGCCGCGCCGTCTGCGGATCCGGCCTACGACGTGATCGACTATGATGAACAGAGTCACATCGGGCGGATCAGGGCGCGGCCGGGGCATGAAGCGGACATCGCCAATCATCTGGAGGCCGATCCGAACGTCGTACGCTACCAGCCCAACGTCAAGGTGCGGTTAAGCACCGCCGGTTCCGTAAGTCGCGCCGCCGATGTTTCGTCGGTCAAGCCTGCCGAGCAGTGGTATTTTTCCCGCCTGCACGTGCCGGAAGCGCAGCGGATCACCAAAGGGAAGGACGTCACGATCGCCGTCATCGATACCGGCGTGGCCTTGGATCACCCCGACCTAAAAGAGCGCTTGGTAAGCGGGATCAATCTCCTGGCGGAAGACAGATCGCCTTATGACGATAACGGCCACGGCACGGCCGTGGCCGGCATTCTTGCCGCAGACGGCCATGTGCGCGGCATCGCGCCGGAGGCCAGGATTATGCCGGTGAAGGCGCTGGACGCATTGGGAAGCGGCAATTCGTATACTGTCGCCCGCGGCATCCGTGAAGCGATCGGCAAGGGAGCGCGGGTCATCGTCTTGTCGCTCACCGATCCGGTCTACTCCTTCGCCATGGAAAACGCTCTGGACGAAGCAGAACGGGCCGGAGCCGTGGTCGTGGCCGCCGCCGGCAATGATGGGGGGAAGGTGCCGTACCCGGCGGCTTACCCGACGGTGCTTGGCGTCGGGGCCCTCGACGAAAAAGATCATCCGGCGCCATTTTCCAACCGCGGCGATGCAGTCGACGTCGTGGCCTACGGCGTGAACATTTTTACCGCTCGTCCCGGCGGGTACGATGCCTACACCGGGACGTCGATGGCAGCGCCGCAAGCGGCTGGCGTGGCGGCGCTACTACTTTCGAAAAAATCCGGCCCGCCGGAAGCCGTCCGGGATCAGCTCCGGACGACGGCATCTCTGGTTCCCGGCGCGCCGCGATCTTCCGCCGGCTTCGGCCGTGTCGATGCGTATGCGGCGCTTTCGACGTGGCAGGGCGGACCTGTCTCGCCCTACGGAGGCAACACGGCGCCGAACCGGGCGGCGCCGCTTCCGCTGGATAAAGCGGTCGGCGTCGCCCTTCCGGCCGGCGGTTCGGCTTATTTTACGATAGATGCGCCGTATACGGGCAGCGTGACGTTTTCGACCGAAGGGCTCACGGGATCGTTGAGATTCGAGACGCTGGACAGCCAAGGACGCGTGTCGCGGGTGGCGAATCTGACGGGCGGGGGATCCGTCACGGTCAGTGTACCGCGCGGTCGTTCAACCATACGGTTGACGAACGGCGCGAAAGCGGCTATGCAGTTCACTCTTCGCCCGCGATTTACGATCTACACCGCTCCATACGGCGACAATTCGTCACCGGCGCGGGCCTACCCGATCGATCTCTCCGAGACGCCGTCGCTCGTCGGGACGCTCCCGCGCGCTGGTATCGAGGCGTGGTTCCGCTTGGATCTTCCCTCCGACGGACGTCTCACCGTGCGCGCCGAGACCGACGATCCGGGACTGGATCTTGTGCTGATGGTCCAGGACGCGACGTCATCACTCCGTGTCACGGATGACAACGGCTTATTTAACGGCAGGCTTTACGAAGAGACGACTTTCGACGTACGCGGCGGGTCGTCTATCCGCGTCGGGGTGCGTAACTTCTATCAATATGGGGTGAATGCCGAATATCGCCTGTCTTTGGACTACCGCCCACCGGCGTCCGCCGGCAGTGATCGACCGGATACGTTTGCCAAATCTGCGGCGCTTCAATTGAATGCTACTGCGTTCGGATACATACCGCGGGCTGGCGGAAACGAGTACTATCACGTCTATGTCGACCGGCCGACGTACGTGCGCGTCGATGTCCGCGGGCTCCCACAGGCGTCCGGGGGTGTGCTCGAAGCGTATGACGGCAACCAGAAGGTGATCGAAAGCTTTGCCGTGCCTGAAAGCGGCACGCTCACGCACGTTTTTGCTTTGCAAGGCGGATTGAACTACATTCGCTTAGGTTCAAGCAAGCCGTTTACCGATCGCTTTTATTCGCTCAAGGCAGTGCGCGCAGACGGCCCGTTTACCGATGTCGCCGACCATTGGGCGAAGGCTCAGCTGGCGGTCCTCAAGCAACGCGGCGTGGTGAGCGGCTACGCCGACGGGGCGTTTTATCCGGATCGGGCCATCCGCCGTTCCGAATTTATCACGTTGCTCGTCCGGCGTCTCTGGCCGTTGCCGGCAGGGGGGACGAGCCCATCCTTTTCCGACCTTCCTCCGTCGCATTGGGCCTACCAGGCGTTTGCGCAAGCAGCTGCGGCAGGGTGGGTGAGCGGTTATCCGGATGGGGGGATACACCCGGATGCCCCGATCACCCGCGCAGAGATGGCCGCCATTTTGCAAAAAGCGCTTCTTGCCCAGCCGGTCAAGGGAATCAATCCGCGGTCAGTATCGGATTTGGCGGCTGAAGCGTACCGCGATGTGTCTCCGGATCACTGGGCACTCCCGGCGCTCAGTCTGCTCACGAACGCCAAGCGCATGTCGGGCTATCCGGACGGCACATTGCGTCCGGACCGGACGGCGACGCGGGCGGAGGCGGCGGCGCTCATCGCGGGTCTTTGGCCGTAAAAAACCGTCTACCGTTTTTAGTTACGAACTTTTTCATTCCATTGAGTTCTGAATGCCGTTAAAAGGATCGACCATTTGTAATTGATGAGAACGGGGTGTACAACCAGAAACTGCTTGAAACGTATATAATAACAGCGGAAGCAGGAGACGATCTCATCATCGGCGTAAAAAATTTCTACATCAAAGTAAAGGTAAACCGAATGTCGCTGAAGATCATAGGTTACATCGAACCCAATGATGATCGCGTCTTGATCTAGCACAAAAATCGCTCAAGGAGTGGATCGTGTGAACAAGTATACCCGCGTGATGTTGCTCGTCGTCGTCTTCATCAGTATCAGCCTCGTAGCACAGGCCGGATCATTCGTCCCCGGATCGGCCGA
>PEBX01000205.1 GCA_003050645.1 Candidatus Carbonibacillus altaicus | reverse complement strand
CTACGGTCGAAGAAGATAAGGAGAACGAATCGATCGAACCTACCGATCTCGTCGTACCCGATGCATCTAAAGTATCCCAAGTATCCAAAATGTCGAACGTATCTACCCCGTTGAGAGAGTCACCATCTCTTAACGGGCGTACCGCGCGCATAGAACCCAATCACCAGGCTGGACGCACACAACCGGACGAATCAGTCAAGCTTTCGCTGTCGTCCGTTTCTAACGCCGCAGAACGGCATGTCGAAAAAGCCGTGTATATGGATCGAAAAAGCGATATCGGAGATCATCCGGGCATGGAGACGGATGATCACGGTAAAGCGACGGACGGCCCCGGCCTCAGAGAGGCGACCGATGCGCTAGATTCCTCAGATGTTGAAGAAAAGCAACCATTGGAGAAAAAGTCTCAAAAATCTGTCCATGCTTATATACTACTCGAAGACGTCATTCGTATGTTTATTCACCATCTGTTTCGAGGACAAAAAATCGTTGCTGTGGCGGCGTTTCGGATTACGCGTAACTCTGATCTTCTGCTCAATGAATTTGAAGCGGAAGATTTGTTAGAAGAGATCGAACGCGAGCTCAAAAAGCGCCGCATGAGTGACGCCGTGCGCATTGAAATCGAACCGGGAATGCATCCTTTTTTACGTTCCGTGCTCCAGGAATGGGAAGAAGTCGGCGATGAGGCGTTTTTCGAGATCGAAGGTCCGATCGATCTCACGTTTCTCATGCGCTTTATTGCGGAGCGGGATTTTGAACATCTGCTGTATGCACCGATTCCACCCATGCGTCCTGTAGATCTCATCGGTGAAGATGATGTATTTGATGCTATGAAAAAAAAGGATCTTTTGTTTTATCACCCATATGAATCGTTCGATCCGGTGGTACGATTTATTGAAGATGCGGCAGACGATCCCGACGTTTTGGCCATCAAACAGACGCTCTACCGCGTAGGTAAAGATTCGCCCATCGTGCATGCGCTCATGCGTGCGGCAGAAGCGGGCAAGCAAGTGACCGTGGTGGTTGAACTCCGCGCGCGCTTTGATGAAGAAAAAAATATCGAGTGGGCCAAGCAACTGGAAGAAGCGGGCTGTCATGTCATCTACGGGCTGGTGGGGCTTAAGACGCATGCGAAGATGGTGCTCGTCGTGCGGCGCGAGGCGGATGGACTGCGTCGGTATGTGCATCTCGGTACGGGTAATTACAATCCGCAGACAGCCCGCCTTTATACGGATCTCAGCTTTTTAACGAGCGATGAACGGATTGCTGAAGACGTCGCTGAGATATTCAACTCGTTATCGGGGTACTCGACCCTCCCTGATCTGAGTGAAGTGCGGGTCGGTCCCCATCATTTGCGGGAGTCGTTTCACGAGCTTATCGAAGAGGTGATTCATCATTCGCGACCGGAGAGGCCCGGACGGATTATCGCCAAGATTAATGCGCTGACCGACAAAGAAATCATCCTCGATCTGTATCGGGCCTCTCAGCACGGAGTGAAAGTTGATCTTATCGTCCGCGGTATCTCCTGTCTTCGTCCGGGGATTCCGGGGGTGAGCGAGAACATTCGGGTCGTGAGCATCGTCGGGCGGTACCTGGAGCACAGCCGCATCTTTGTCTTTCAGAGCCATCGCCGGGAGAAGGTATTCGTGGCGAGCGCGGACTGGATGACGCGCAACATTGAACGCCGGGTAGAGACGCTCTTTCCGATACGCGACCGGATGCTCAAAAAACGTCTTATTCGATTTTTGGATTTGTATTTGCACGACAACGTCAATGCACGTGAACTTCTGCCTGATGGCACCTACGTGCGCATTAAACAGGAGTCGCATGAAGCGGAAGTCGATGCGCAGATGGATATGTACACGTTGCTCCGTGACGAAGCGAAACGCTTGAAGCGGCGAGCACGGTAAACGGTAAACAAAGTAAAGCCAAGTTGCAGAGGTTGAAACATAAAATGAAAAAACGGTGGTTATCGATCGCTATTGTTAACTCTTTAAAGTCGTTTTACGTTTTTCGCTCCTTAAGTCGCGTCATCTGTTTCACCAAACGATCAAAAGCCGTGCGGTTTCGTTCAAAAGGAAGGATACTTTTTAAATCGTTCACTTTGTAGAGTAGATGGGCGCACCGACCGCCGACAAACCAGGGCAGCCGTTGGGTCATCTTGGGTTGTCGTTCGTATAAAGCAATCAGTTTCTCTAAACTTTCTTTTTTATGCGCGGTGGAGAGAACGCTTCTCGGCATCAGTCGATCAAGACCGGAGCGTACGGCTTCATCGGGCGTATCGGGTCCTAGGTAAAGAATACTAAAACCGTTTTTGCGAAGTAAAATGGTAATGGCGAAAAGTCCGATATGTTCACTTTCTCCGGATGGCGCAAAAGCGATCGCATCCGGAGGAAATTCAAGATCGCGGTCATAAAGGGCATTGAGTCGGTACAGTCGGCCCAGTAATACTTCGGTGATGACCTTTTTTTCTGCAGGGGTAAGGCTTTCTTCATCGACGTCTTTTTCCATCTGCTTTAAAATCGGTACGAGCCACTGGAAGAAAATCGTCTCCAGATCATACCGTTCCAGCCCTTCATCCAGCAATTGATGTGATCTCCGAAAGTGAAACGTTTT
>PEBX01000036.1 GCA_003050645.1 Candidatus Carbonibacillus altaicus | reverse complement strand
TATAAAGATTCCCCAATGTAAGTACCGCTCCCGAGAAGATCGTTAGCCAATTCCACTTACTATTATACACCTCAAAATCAAATTGGGATACTATATGTTGTGTCGTTATGGTCTCGTAACACAATATATAGTGTTTTTTCGTAGCCCGTAATTTATTTATAGCATCTTCTAGTGATTTTGTAAATCCCTTTTTTGTTAAAAAATAGAAAAATGTCATTGGTTCGTGGTGTAGATAAATCTGATCACCTTTTATTGTATATGTCCAGTGATAATTTAGCCTTCGTTTTAAACTAATTAGGTTTGCTAAAAAGGATATAATGTTAACCGTTATGATTATAATCACTAACAGAAGAATATTTGCTACTATATTTAGCATTGTTTTTATCACCTCCAAACGGAAAAATTTTTTCTTTAACAAAATAGCGTGGTCTTTTCTTGGTTTCGATGTATATCTTGCCGATGTATTCTCCAATGATGCCTAAAGATAGTGTTAATATGCCGCCAATAAACCAAAGAGAAAGCATGATACTTGTCCATCCTTGATACGCAAGCCCTAATACCTTGCTCCCGAGTGAATACACGCCCATCAAAAGAGAATTAAACAGCATAGAGGTCCCTGCTATGGTGATAAACCTAAGTGGAATGGTGGTGAAAGATGTGATGCCTTCTAAGGCGCTTTCTACAAGCTTTCTAAGATTGTATTTGCTTTTCCCCGCACTCCTTTCGTTTCTTTTGTAGTATACGACTGTTTGGTTCAATCCTAACATTGGAATAATACCTTGCAAAAATAAATTTCTTTCTTCAAACCGAAGAAGTGCTGTCACTGCTTTTTTGCTTAATAACCTATAATGGGCGTGATCAGGAATGATGTGAACGCCTAAGCGCCGCATAATTTTATAAAAAAGGAACGACGTTTTGCGTTTGAACCACTTGTCTTTATCTCGAGACGATCGCACACCATAGACGACGTCGTATCCTTCTAAGTGTTTGAGAATCATGTCTCTAATAGCGTTAGGATCGTCTTGAAGATCAACATCCATCGAGATAATAACATCACTTGCTATATGGGCATTTCTGTAGCCAGCCATTAGTGCGTTTTGTTGTCCGAAGTTTTTTGTGAGGCGAATCCCATATATTTGTTTATTCAAATTCGCGTATCGTTCAATCAATGCCCATGTATTATCGGTGCTTCCGTCATCAACGAAAAGAATAAAGCTATCTTTCGAGATCAGGTTTTCGTCTTGAAGTTCAGAAATAATATCAGAAACCTTTTGGACAAAGATAGGGACCGTTTCTGATTCATCGTAACACGGTACAACAATAGAGACAACGGGTTGATTCATCCGTTTGCCCTCCGTTCAAATTGGTTTTTTTGGTCCATATTTCGGCTATGTCATCGCTATAAACCATGGTCCATCCGTTTTGAGATAAAAAATGCGCTGGCAACCTGTTTTTCTTTAAAAGTGCAGTTTCAATCCCATACTTTTCTACGATGCGCATGGGATCATAGAAGCCATTTTCGTCAACGGCAATCATGAAACGATTGAAGTCTTTCATAACACCGCTTTTAGAAAGAACATACATATCTGCACGCCCATCAATAAAAGCTGGAATACCTTCAAAAATAAGATAACCTCCCCAATAATATTCTGAAATCACTCGTTCCGTAAGATTGTTTTCTTTAAGGTATGCCATTGCTTGAACCGGGAAAGCTTCTTTTTGACTGCGAGCAATATCCGATGGCGGAAGTTCTCTTATGTTGACGATAAAAAATAGTATGGATAGTGCTAAAGCAATATACGAAATTGTTTTGGGTGTTTTAAAGGGCAAATCTTTTATGGCGATAGCGAAAAGCCATATAGCAATAAAAAGAAAGTACGGCAAATAACGGATGGAAGTAAGGAACATAACAAAGAAAATAAAATACATAACGATCTGTGGAGCATACCTTTTGTGTTGATTGAACTTGATAAGTTTAATCATGCCCCCTAAACCAACAGTAAGGAATAACACAACGATGATTAATAAAAACGTGTTATGAAAATCAGGACTGAGCCACTCTGAAATTTCGTTAATAATCTCTTTATTTCTAGACGCCATAAAGGCGTATGGGTAGACACCAATAAACCATGGATTGATAAGCGAGCCTAAGAAAGAAAAAATCGTGGCGATAATGTAACGTTTATCCTTTTTGAATACAAAATATAAAGTCGGGATGAATGGTGCTAACACAACTGATGCATGAATGTTGACCCAGAAAAAGCCGATTAATACGCTAAAAAAAGCAACCCATCCATAGTGGCGTTTGAAAAAGTTCTTATCAATCATAAGAACCCAAAGTGCAAACAAACCGAAAGCAAGCGAATGAGGACGTGCAACAAAGTAAAAAGATGAAATAAACATCAAAGGAAACATCAAAAATAAGCCATACCAATGACTCCCCCGAATAAGATAGAACAATATGCCGAAGAACATAAAGAATCCAACTCCTGTGAGTAAAAAAACACCGTTAAAACCTAAGACATGATACATCAAATAAGCAAACACTTCCCATAACCATTCATGAGCGTGCCATGCATAATCACCGGTCCAAGAAAAAATACCCGTCTTAGGAACACTGTGATTTTGCAAAATCCACTCGCCAACACGAATGTGCCAAAGTGTATCGCCTTCTAACTGATCATGTCCAGAGATAAAGTACATTGCCAATATCATAAAGAACGATGCCAAAGTGTATTGTGTTTTGTTTTCCAATGATCATCTTCCTTCTTTGTTTTTTTTTGATAATAAAAAAGGACTGACAGATGACCTGCCAGCCCTTTTTTTGTGTTGTTACTGTACTTTAACGTTGGCATTAGCCCAAGTGCTGATCGTATTCCAAAGGCCTTGAGCGAAACCCTCAATAGCCGGTTTGAAGAATACCCATCCTACGATAAGTGCAATCGCCAGACCCACAAGAATCCAAATGACGTTTTGGAGTGTTTCACCCCCTTCTTTTTCACGAATCTTAGCAAACGGAAGATTAGTGAGACCAATGTAGAGTTTCAACATAGCATTCTTCATACAAAATTCCTCCTCAGTCGTTTTTGGGATTTTATCCCTATAAATAAAAAAACCGGCTACATCGCCTGGATCACAAAGATCGATGCGATGAAAGCCGGTACGGCAAGCGGTATTACAACGTTTTTGTCTTTTGTTTTCATATAAAGTATAAGCCCGTATAAAAAGGCCAACACGAAGGTCATAATGAAAAAAGGAAGCGTCATATTACCGAGAAAGAGGGCCATGGCAGAAAGAAGCTTTACATCTCCACCTCCCATACCCGGGACAAAGATAAACCACAGGTAGAGAAAAAGAAAAATCACCCCGCCCCAGACGATATGTTCCGGATGTATGCCTAAAAGAGCACGTAAAACGATAATCACGACCCACGTCCAGTCAGGAATAATCCTTTCTTTCTGATCGACCCATGCAGCGATAGCTAAAGGTAAGAGGACAAGTTCGTTCATCAGACCGCACCCATATCAAACGTCGTTCGATGTACAGGTTTTTTGAACCAGTTCATGTCCGGTTCATAGCCATATCGCCACGCACCTTCAAACATACGCTCGGGGACGTGTCCCGTTGCTTCGACGCGTTCCGTTTCGTGATTCCACTGGAAAATAATCTTTGCGTCGGGTTTCGGTTCTTCCGTAATTTCTACAATCTCACCGGCATGGCGGTAACCAGGCTTGAGGTAGCGTTTTAAAGGTTTTGGTTCCTGCACGAGGTGGACGATCATGTGAACGGAGTTAGCGATAAACTGAACCTTGTCATCATACGAAAGTTCGCGCATTTCAGGGGACTGCGCGAGCATCATGGGCAGACGGGCGAAGAGAGCCTTTGTAGCGTTTTCCGCGTGCATCGTGCTCATCGAGCCCTCGTGTCCGATCTGCATCGCCTGAAGCATGTAGAAGATGGCACCGTCGCGTACCTCGGAAACAATGACCCGCGTGGGCTTCATCTGAAGAGCCGTTTTGAGAAGATACGCAAGGCCTATTTCACCCGTTCCGTCAAAACCGGCCGGTTTTACGGCAATGCGCCGAAGGTTTGGAACTTCTTTATTGGTGATCGGCATTTCCATGACTTCCTCGACGAGAAGTGGGAGTTCTGAAGGTTCGGTTTCCCGAAGTACGGCAGCAAGGAGGGTCGTTTTACCCGTTCCCATACCACCCGATACAAGAAAGTTTCTCCGGGAAAGGATCGTCCACTTGAAAAACGCCCCGGCTTCTTCGCTAAAATAGCCGTTTTTAATCATCTGATCGATCGTAGGAACGCTCGTGAAACGCCGTATGGCAAGGGTTGGTATGGGAGAAATCGGTCGGATGGCAATCGCAATACGATAAAATTTTTCGCCTTCTGTGAGAATAAAGCTCGTGATAGGATTGGCGTAATCAACGGAACGGTTGGCTCGGGCCGCGAGTTTTTCGACGAACAGTTGCAGTTGTCGTTCGCTTTCAAAACCACCGTCGAATACATACTGCTGGCCGAATTTCTCATAGATGATACGTCTTGGTCCGACGACCCATATGTCTGATACGCCTTCTTCCCGGAAGATCGGCTCTAGAGGTCCGAAGCCCTTCCGGAAAGCAAGCGCTTTTTCGGAGATTTTTCTAGCACGCTCCGATGACATATTAAACGTTTCTGTCAGAAAACGTGCGAGTTCGGAAAAAATCACCGAATCGTGTGTGGTGTAGATTTCTCCACTTTGGATTATATCTTCGAGAAAATCGTCAATAGCCTTTTCTACCCGATCGTCGAATTCCTGCTGTTCCGATGTTGTTGTGCGATTCGTCCTCTCTTGAGAGAAAATCTGGATGTCTTTAATCAACCGAGTATCCCTCCTACGTCTGACATATATTTACCGACGTACATCACAATGGGCCCGCCAATTAAAACGAGCGTCCCGACGATTGAAACGAAAAGAGGCATGACCATTTTCACCTGAATCTTTTCCACTTCCTTTTCCATACGCATGGCGTACAGTTCACGAAGGTGGCGTGAGATGTTGATCATGATTTCCGATGCGTTCATACCACCCGTCTCATAAAGTGAGGACAGTTGTTCAATAAAGGTGGCGAGTTCGTTGGAGTTGTTGTGTTTGAGTAGCTCCATCATGGATTCACGAAGAGGTTGACCTTGCTGCATGCGCTCCATGATTTTTCGCATTTCCTGAAAAAAGATCGTCTGGCTCGATTCGGCTACGTTTTCCAAGGCAGCTGTAAGTGGAAGTCCCGCGGTCACACCGACCGCCACAAGGTCGACAAATTCCATAAGCCCTTCGGTAAGCCCGCGTTTATACCGAGCATATTGATTATTCGCCCACGTTGGAAGGAAAAGCATAAGCCCGATGCCCGGTAGAAAAAAAAGCGGCTCACCAAAAAAGAGGGCTAGGGCGATGAGTATAAGTCCTGCCGTCCAGAGCGTGGCCGGAAAACGCCACGCCGCTTTTTTTATGCCGAGCAGGTGATACGCTTCATTTGCTTTTTGATAGGCATTCCGGTAGATTGGGACTTTGCTATAGAACGCATGCAATCTTGAAAGGATTGAAAAAAAGATCGATCGAGGCTCAAAATACCGAGCATAAGCGTCGCGATGAACAAAAGAAAAAACGAAAAGTCCTGCACCCATGGCTATGAGAAGTTCGGCCAAAGCATATCACTCCTTTTCGGAGAATTTTGCAATCATATTAAGCGACCATATAAGCGCCGCAGCAATTAACGAAAGTCCGATAAAAAGAATCATCCGGCCTTCGTGGAAGAGTATTTGCACGGCTTCCGGCATGGCCAACTGTAGCATCCCTAGCATGATAATGGGAGAGATAGGTAAAATGTACAGAGAGAGTTTAATCTGTGTCGTCCGGGCATTTAATTTTTCCTGTGTCTGATAAATCATCCGGAACGTCCCAGCCATGGCTTTAAGCACCGGAATGAGATCACGACCGGAGTATTTCGCGGCAAAGGATAGCGTATAAACGAATCGCCGTGTCTCCGGCAGTTTATACTGTTCGTGGAAGAGGAAGAGGCTTTCTTCAAGGTCCATTTTTCCGCTTTCCACTCGGTCGACAATTTTTCCAATTTCCGACTTTAAAGGTTCAGGAATGTACGTTTGTGTTGCTTTTAAGGCCGCCAGAAAGCCATAACCGGACTGCAATGCATTTACAAGACTGTTGATAAGTGAGTCCATATCCTTAAGCATGGCTTTCCTGAGTTTAGAGCGCTTGAAGACGAGATTTATTTTCGACCACGCAAACTTGAGGAATAAAAAGAACAGAACCGAGAGGATTAAAGAAAAAAACCATCCGCCAAAGAGGCGGACGACAAAGAAAAAAAGAATACTTCCGGCGACGTATTGGATATTTTTTTGTGTTTGCCAAATCCTTCTTGCCTGATTGAACGGGTCTATTTTTTCTTTAAATATATTGTATACGTCGATGTTAAAAGCATAAAGAAGCGATCCCAGTGATAAAATGATGAGCGCAGCGGAAAGTTCACTCAAAGCGCATCACCCTTTCTTTTTTGCGAAAAACGGAAGTGCGAAAAAGCCTGTACGTCGTTTTTCAATCGTTTGTTTTTCTTGGAAGACGTGTTCTTTCACGAGTCGATCCATCTGACGGGAAAAGTTACTTTTGTTTAGTATTTTCGGTGTGATAAGTGCCATCTCGATCCGTTTTTCCCGGAACATCGAATCGTATGGAAAAACAGAAACATTACCGCGCAAAGGAAGGCCAACATGATGGGCGATTTTGTTCGCGTTTTTATCGTGTTTTGAATCAAACATGTTGATGATGAGGTGGAAAGATGTGAGGTTGATATCGTATTTGCTGATGGCATCAAGGAATGTTCTAGCGCCGTCTATGACGCCCGGATCAGGTGTCGTTAGAAAAAAGACCTTATCTGCAAGTTGAGTGAATATCTCAACGTTTAGTTGAGACGGAAGCGGTGATAAATCTAAGATCACATGATCGAAGTGATATCGAAGTATGGATACCGCTTTATCTACGAGTTTGAAGTCATATCCTAAATCCGCCGGTCTTGGTGGATTCAAGACAAGCGATAGATTCGGAAAACTGTCCGTCCGAACGATGTATTTTTCGACGAGTTCCCATTGATGGTACTGGTTATCCGGAAAGTTTGAAAAATCAATGATGTTTCGGTAATTCGTTCCGTCTCTTTTTACGAAAAAGCCGAACCGTCGGCCTAAATCCGCACCGACCTTGACGTTATCGACGTCCACGGCGACGATCTTTTTCCCGCTCATCGCCATATGCGCAGCAAGATAGGCAGAAATGATCGTTTTCCCCACACCACCTTTAGGAGCAAAGACGGCAATAATTTTAGGAGCCCCATCCGTTGCAATAGGGCTCTTTTCTTCTCGCTTTTTAATTTCTTGTTCCACGATTTTAGACGGGACTGAAATTTTTTTTTGCGCTTCCGATTTGGTAAAACGCCCTTTTAAGTCCTCAAGCAGTATGGGTACACCACCGAGTTTAAAGACTGTCTCGCCATAGTTTTTAAACTGATCGATGTTATCAAAGACGACAGCAACGTTTTTTGTGCCTTTGATATTTTCAAGCACAGTTAACGATACATCCGGTTCAAAACCGATGAATACTTCGTCGTAACCGCCTTGAAAAAGACTTCTATGCAGATCTGCAGGTTGGCGTGCGATAAAGATAACTTCTAGAGGGAGTGTATCCATTTCTTCTAGAAAATGTTCGTCTCCCGCGATGATGACTTTCAAAAAAATCCCTCCTTTTTTTTAAAAACGTAGCCCGATAACCTTGCGGTTCTGGCTGATACTGGTTAACTCCGAGGCTTACGAGAGGCCGCCGGCTTCAGTCGGGGGTAGTTGTCTTTCAGGCGTTGGGTTATTAATTTGCCCCGCTTTGTGCTGGAGTGTTTTCTATTGAAGTATTGTCTGCGGGTTCCGGTTCAACCGGCATAACCGGTTCTTTCTGTTCATGAGACGGTTCAAAAGCGGGATGTTCTTCACCACCTGTATTAAACGATTTGAGCACAGTTAAAAAGCGTGCACCCTGACTCACGGCAAAGAGATAATTGCCGATCTGGTTTTCTTCAATTTCGAGGATCACCCCACCTTCATCGTTTGTAGTACCAAGCGCAGACTCTTCTTTGGCCATACCTTCTGCCGACCGAACTACGGCCGAAGGAATAACGAGTTCGTATTTTTTATCATAGATGGCATAAAGATCAATCTTATCCCCCTGTTTGATACTTTTCGATACATCCAGTTCGAGATTAGAAGGAAGAGCGATCACCACTTTCCCGTCGGGGATGGACCCGGAGAGTCTGCTGTAGCGAATGTCTTTGAGATGTCCGGGTCTGATTGGTTCATCAGGAAGAAGAAGTCCGATATTAGCCTTTCCAATCACGTCATCCGTTCTAGTGTACGCGTCACCGACGCTCGCCTTGCTTATTTTCTTAAGCGTAACCATCTCCGGAGTGATGATGGTGTAAGGACTGATCGTCTGTGTGGCAACGACGACTTCTTCTTGTGCTTTGGCCGCTTCAATGGTGTTTCTTGCTACAAAAAAGCCAAGAATCATAAGCCCGATCGAAAGTAGGATCAGACGGTTTTTCAATTACATCACCCCCGCACTGATGTGTTCGACGAGCTCGGCGAACGCGTCGACAAACGGTTCGCTCCGATCGGGCGTAATTCCTTCCTTCAATGCAGCATCCATTTCCTCGGGCATAAAGCGAACGGTAAAGGCCCTAAACATCGTCTGGATATTGACAAAGAAGCGATTTACGCCGGTCGAAGAAAGATCATCCCGCGTTTTGTTGATGATGAGTATTCCACTTTCAAGACCGGTCCCCTCTTGAAAGAGTTTCAAATCATAGTACGTCGATTCGACGACGAGGATGTTTTCACCACGAGGAAGATTGAATTCGGCTCGAATGTCATACGGAAGGTCTACAATGACCGTGCTTGGCAGTTCATCGGGTAATATACGTGTATATATGTGATCACTTTCATCGAAAAAGAGATTGTAGATGGACTGTTCTTTTGGCGAAAAAAGAAGAACAGGTACGCCCTGTACTTTATAGTGATGGTAAAGTCCTGCGGCAAAAGATGAAACCCCCACGCCACCTCGAAGACCTGTGACGTAAATGATGTGACCGGGATAATTTTGTAATACTTCAATCCAGTCGGGAATGTGTTTGTCTAAATGTTTTTGTGTCAAGTCATACGGCATATGTGTCTGCGCCGCTTCACCACGAAATAGTATCTCATCCCCTTCAACGAGAAGCAGGTACGGATCGGCCAGTAACGGGTTTTGTATCACGTCTTCAACAGTTTTTCGAAACTCCGAAAAGCGGAGTGTAGAAGCATCAAGAATGTAGTTTTCGGGAATGCCAAGTCGATAAGCTTTCTCCGGAATGCCTGGCGTTTTTCCGCTATGAAGAAAAAGAACCGGCTTATCACCAAAAGCAAGATCTTCAAGTGTTCCCATAGCATCTTCGTATACGAGGATGAGATCAGCATCCTCAGGGCGTTCCTGTACAACGAGACGAGCTGATAAACGGTTTTTAAGACTCTCTTGATACGTGCTTACATAGATCTTCATATTATCACTCCTCTTCTATTAGGAATTTCGATTAATATTCTGTCTCCGATTCGGGAAATCGGTTCGATGAATTTGTTTCCTCTTACATCGATCACGTTTATTTTTTGCAAGGCACCTGTCTCAAGGCTTTGTAAGTCAAACGGGATCGTCTCCAGCAAGGGAAGATTCATTGATTTTGCCACGTCCCATGGCGGAAGACCTTCTCCGGGAACATGTCGGTTGATAACGAGCCGGGCATTGGGAATATTGTTTTTTAAGATGTGCCGACGGATGATGGAGACCGTCGCTGTCTCAGGTAAAGTGACGACGAGTACGAGATTCGCTTTTTCTAGAATGCGTATATCTTCTGGGGTGAGCACGGCACCAAAGTCAATGATGGTAATCGTCGACGAGTTTCTAAGACTCCCTTCAATCGCCTGTTTGGGATAAAGCGTTGCGCCGTTTAAGATGCGGTTTTTTCGGGGGGTAATCGTCGGGTCGCCAAACAGAAGAATGCTCGCCCCATAGGACGATTCATCAGCATCAACAAGCGCAACATTTTTTTCTTTACGTGCAAGGTACCCAGCAAGGGCGATGGAAAGCGTTGTTTTTCCGGTTGATCCCTTTGTACCCGAATAGACTGCAACAACGTAGCCCATGCGTTCTTTGATGGCGCGTTTTTCCAAACGCGCCTCCGGAACTTCTTCTGGCGGTTTGGAGACGGTGTTGAAAAAAGTATCGAGATCTTCATACGTTTCTTCTTCATCTTCGAACCCATTTTTTAAGCGGTTCCTTTTCAAGCGCATCGCGATCGATTGAAAGAGATCTTTCAAGAGAAAAGTTTTTGCTTGTGTTTTAGCCACTTTTTTAGTCTTCGCTTTCTTTTTCTTTGTTTCTTGTTTAACAGACTTTTGTTGAACTATCACCTCTTTTTCTTCTAAGCTTTTTTCATGAACATTTTCTTGTTCATCTATCACCTCCTCTCTTTTTTCTAAGCTTCTCTCTTGTAGAAATGGTTCGTTTACGGTGAGTGTGCTTTCAATCAACACATAAGCGTCACGATACGTCATCGATGTTTTGATCCAGTTTAGAAGATCCTCTAAACTAAACTCACCGGCAATATGGTGATCATAAACACCTAGGGCGATAAGACCGGTGAGAAGTTGTGGATCTTTCGTTGGATGAATGAACACAAGACGCATCTCAGGTTTCGTGAGTCGAATCTTCCGCACTGCTTCCAACACTTCTGTACTGCTGATACCCGGCATATCGCCTTGTATCAAAGCAATATCGGCATGAACAGTCTTGATCGCGGCGGAAAAAAGAAGTATATTCATATCCCGCGTGACGGTAAAGCCTTCTTGTTCTAATGCCGCTTGAAGGGCTTCGGCTGGTCCTTCAGCAAAAATAAGATGGATGTTTTTAATAATGATCCTCACCCCCTGCACCTTCTTTGTATGTGATGATTTTGTCTTTCAGCGTGTAATGTGCCACAGGATCTGTATAAGCGTTATTTAAGCGTACCTCAAAATGTAAATGCGGACCGGTAGACATCCCTGTTGAACCGATTTTCCCGATGGTATCACCTTCTTCCACGCGGTCACCTTGTTTGACTTCGGCTGAAGAAAGATGTGCATAGAGACTTTTAAGTCCATTTTGATGATCAATCAACACTACAAGACCATACCCGCCAAGAAAACCCACGCTTTCGACTTTCCCTTCGAGGATTGCTTGAACAGGAACCCCTTGTGGAGCCGGTATGTCAATACCCGTGTGAAGACTCATAACGTGCTTGATCGGATGGAAACGCATCCCAAACGGTGAAGAAATACTTGTGTGATCAGGAACCGGCCATGTGAGTTTTTCAAGAGCATCTAGATGATCCGGATTGTAGAACGCTTCAACGATCTCAAGCATCTCTTTGCTAGGGAGAACGTCAGCACCGTCCACATAAGCCTTACCGTAACCGTTAAGCGGTAAGATAAGCGCTTCGGGATCGATGGTTTGTGCAAACTCAATGGCAAGCTCAAGATCATCGCGCGTTCTTGAACCGTATGCCGCCATGAGTCTTAATAGCGGTCGATATGGTTCATCAGGGCCGCTTACCAATTCTTCCATCCACTCCGTCCGCCGTTCGTAAAGCGTTCCACAGGGCGAATCTCCGATCTCCCGTTCTTCGGAAAGCGATTTGGGACGGAAGGTGTACGTGCCACTATACGCATCAATGCGGGTAAACAAACGCCTTTTTTCTGCCTTTGTCGATGTTTTTAGTGTGTAGTCTATCACCCTACCGGTTTTGGGTTCGACGAGAGGTTCACACACATCGTATTCAATGGTGTTTTCTTTTTCGATGTACACCGTGCGCGGAAGCATTCGTTTCAGTATAGCATCATGATCTGAGGGATAGTTTTCGCCTTGATGCAGGACGTAGTCCACACTGAGAACAAGCGACCATGGTGGCGTGTATGCCTTTAAAAAAGCCTGTTCTTCTGGACGAAACCCGGCTAGAAAGTCCTTGATAGGACGTTTGTAGGCACTTTCCACAAACGCAGGGTCAGCATACGGTTCGCTTCCATCCCACGGCTCCCCACGGAAGAAAGAAAAAAACGCTTCAACAATGCTCATGGCAAAAATAATCGGCAAAAAGATGACGAATAGAAAAAGAGCGATAAGCGCAATAATGATAACCTTCTTATTCAAGCTTATCGCCTGCTTCTTGCTGTTTCTCTTGGAGCTTTTGTAATCTTAAATGATCGAGTTTTTTTCTCTCCTGTCCGTAGTAATAATCTCGATACAGGCTGTGTGTATAACCGACATCGCCTGTAAAGGAGGAGATCACCAAAGAATGTGCCATCGTCTGTGCCAATGGGACAATAGAAGGCACCACTTTTTGTCCAAGCTTTTTTGCAAATTCCATTGTCTTTGTTCCGACTTTGGATACGGTCTCTGAGAAGTGATTGCCTTGTGCAGGAATTTTATCATGAGGTGCAGGTGTGGGTTGTTCACTTGTTTGTGCTTTGAATACTGTCTGCGCACTTCCCTGTGTACCGGTTCTCCCAGTCATTTGTGCGCTTCCTTGAGCACCGATTACTCCACTTGTTTGTTGTGTACTTCCCTGTGCACTGGTTACTCCACTTGCTTGTGTGCTGGTATTTTTAAACGATGGAACAGGGCCGTTATCATGTAAAAAGCGATCTCCCTTGCCCATGAGGGGTGCATCTTTATCTGTCGGGAGAGGGATCGCTTGATCCATATCCAAACCGGCGAAGTTGGCGGGACTCATTCCAAAGCCATCCATGCCGCCTAGAGAACCTCCTCCACCACCACCGATGTTTCCACCCCCACCAATGCCGCCACCCCCGCCGATGTTGCCGGTGATACCTGCCGTTTTAGCAGACATTATTTTCGATCCTAAGCTTAATGCGCCACCGGCAATTGCTCCCGTCGCCGCGCCTGCCATTGAACCCGCAACCTGCGCGACTTGACCGCCAAACTGCTCTCCTGCACGGGATAAACTGCCTGCTCCGGATGCAAAGCGTCCCATGAGTTTCGCGCCTTCAGAACCGAATTTGAGAAATGCCGCCAAGGACAAGATGATCGTCATGAGTTCTCCTGTTGGTGAAAGGTGCATCAATTTTTCGTTGTGCCAGATGATAAAGAAGGCAAAAATCCCAATGCCATGGATGACCGGCAAAAGAAGTGTCCCTAAAAATTCTCCAATATAATCAAGGAGATCCTGAATCTTTTCGGGGAACACAAGAAACATGACGATACGGAAAGGAAGCATGATCAGCATAGAAACAATCTTTATAAACCGCATCGTGTAGATATACGTAAAGATCAGGTCGAAGAAAAAGATCGCAAAAAGCACGATCAGATAGGCAAAACCTCTTGTGGCAAGGTTCAATACGTGCTCTCCTGTTGACCAGTCCGTCAAAGGTCCACCGAAAAGAATTGTATGAAAGTTGGTGGTCTTTGGATCATATCCTGTTATCCATGTAATCATCGAGGCAAGAACATGGGTAAGGCTGACAACAAATAAATTTAAAACACGTAAAATCTCAGGCAAAAGTGTGAAGACAATACTCACACCAAGTGTTTTATAAAGTCCCTCAAGTGCCATGTTCAGTTCACTTGGACTTGATTTTTCTCTTGCCTGCATGATCTTAATGCCACTCCATGCAATTGCGATCGCAGAAACAGCAATGGTGATCGGACGGAGTGTTTGAAAGACAAGAACAATAATGCCAAGAAGCACGGATGGAAGTGGCTCTGTTGACGTGTGTTCATCTCCAAAAACAAGCGTAACAAGATCTTTCAGCATCAAGAGTTGTTCCAGCTTAATCGGGATACTGCCAAAAAAACCGATAATCATCTCCGTGAATTTGTTAGGACCATTTTTTTCGTTTTTTGTGTCTTTTTCTATGATATCATTGAAAACGCCTCCTGAATTTGTAGATGAACCTTCAGATGGCGCACTCATATCGTACACACCACCCGTTGGACGCACCATAGACTGGTTAAATGTCGCTGGATTGGGAGGGGCGTATGCCACAATGGTGTGATTTTCGCCTTTGATCACAACAGGACGCGATTCAAAATCGCGAAGGGCGGTTTCGTATTGATCAAGTCTAGATGCAATCGCCAAAGCTTCGTCTTCATCAGCCGCAACAAATCCGTTGTGTTTCGTATCAAAACGATAATTATTAAGGCTTTGGGCAGCGCTTGAGATTGCCGATGTATCGGCAAGCCTCTTTGCATCGTTAACGTACTTGTCTAGTGATGGTGGGAAGTTATCTGCATATACATGGGGTATGGTGGTGATGAAAAAAAGAAAAAGGCCCACAAACAAAGGCCATTTTTTCATAATGCTCCCCCCCTCTTTCTCTGCAGTTTTACGTTTACCTGCTTTTTACGTTCGGCATAGAGCTCATCGTTTGGGTTCGATGTATAGAGCATGTGTTCAGTGACCGACGCATCGAACGTCACAAACGCCGACGTCTCATCAATGCGAATGAGGAAGTTCCCAGTCTGTGCTTTGAGCACATACTCCTTCTCCCCGGACGTGATACTCAAGACATCTTCTACACGGGCAATATCGACGTTTTGCTGCTTGCCAATGACCTTGATCGTTGAGTTTCTAAGCGCTGAACGACCGTGTTCGTTCTGGAGAAAGACTTCCAACCCTTGGGTGATGGAGACCATACCTGTGTTGTAAGCGCGCAGTTCACGATAGGCTGATTCTAGCCACGGGCCGGCGTCAGGATCAAGAAAGAGGTTTTGAGCTTCTTCCACATAGATACGTTTTTTTACGTTTGGTCGCGATTTTGCCCAGCGGTTAGCAAGCCACTGCGTGACGGCAGTAAGGGCAATCGGTCGCATTACGTCTTGTTCAAGCTGATCAAGAGCGATGATTAAAAGCGGTGATTTAGCAAGTTCTTCACGCGTGCTTTCGCCGTCAAAGATGGCAAATGAAGGCGTGTGCCCGTGGCGCGTGAAAGGTTTAAGCCCTTCGGACGCTTCACGAATAGAGGGATTTGGATGGTTTTTAAGTTCTAGATACAGTTCGGAGAGTGTGGGCATATCTTTTCGGATCGGCTTAGCTGAAAAGCCACTGCGATACGTGTAAAGTGATTCGGGATCTTTGGTGATGCCCCGTTTTTTGTATAGCCCGTGTATGAGTTCTGGAAGGGCTAGAAGAACATCGCGATGGGCATAGTCATATGTGCGAAGCATCCGTGTGACAAGCGACTGCAAAGCTTGTGCCGTTTCGTTTAAGCTCACGTAGCTATTTCCGGCTTGATCTTTTAACACGTCAAGATCAAACGGATTGATTCGATCCGGGCTTTTTTCACCAAGTGAGACGTACGGAATGTCAAGAATCGTGGCAATATCGCCGTACTCTCCTTTCCAATCAAGCACGGCATGCTCAATCCCCCACAAGGAAGATCGTATGAGTAAAAGCATGGTTGCGTAAGATTTACCCGCGCCACTTCTGCCGATGACGATCATGTGCTGGTTGGGAAGGTTCGGGTCCCACGGATGCCATATAACGATTTCATCAGACGGATCGTATCCAACAATGATACCTTCATTGTATGGAAGGCCGTATCTTACAAAAGGAAAAAAATCCGCGACGTTCGTTGTCTCAAGGGATTCTCCGAAATTTAAAAATCTATCGTGTTTTTCGTTCGTCGTAGGGACGGCAAGCTGAAGCGCTTTTAAATGCTCACCGTTGGGTGGAATGAGTTCTAACCCGCGACCGTGAAGTTCTTTACCAACGGTTTTAGAGAAGCTTTCCAAAAACGTTTCGTTCTCCGAACTCACAATAAATTGAAAAAGTCCAATATAGGGACGTTCAATGTTTGTTCTAAGTCTCAGTTGTCGTTCGCGGAGACCACGGATTTCCACGTCAAGCGTATCTTTTCGGGCGGGTGAAGGTGTGCGGGCCTGTTCGGCGATGAGATCTGATATTTTCCGTTCCAGCGCTTTGATCTCACCATCGACCGGAAGAGGAAGAAAATGCATGACAGTATCGATGTTCCCCCGAACGGATTTTTCGAATCCCCTAAGGAGCGATTTTAAAATTCCAAAGTAGGTTGCCCCGCCGCGGATCTTACCCAGAAAGGTGCGGATAAACGTGCTGCCGTGAGCGCTATCCAATTCTAAATACTTGTACGTCTCTCTCACTGTTCCGGGGAGTCCGGGTGGCTTTTGGTAAGACATGCGCTTCTCCTTTCCTTTTTCTGATGTTTGCTTCAAGCTCATATTCCGCTAAAACAGCATCTTTGTTGAGAAGGTCAGCCAAAAAAAACACAAGTGTACGGTCATCCAGCTTTTCGAAAAAAAGACCTGTGGCTTGTGAAAGTTGGATAAGTGATGATTCAAAACTATATAGCGCCATATCCGTTTCATCTTTCGAAAAATGTCCCACAAGATAGTAACGTGTGGAGCGTATTTTGCCTGAGTAGTTACTGAAATGCCGCTGAATTTCACGGGTTAGAAGTTCTGGCAAAATCGGATGTTTAAGCGCTCTTTCTGTAAAATGTGTGGTCAAACGATCCACGTCCGTAAAGCCCGTCACAACATAGATACTGATAGGGATTTGTATGGTTGATAAAAACGAACGATACACGTGAAATAGTTGTTCCAGTTCGACATTGCTCATGACCGATATATTAATCGGTTCCACACGCCAGACAACCTTGGTAGTGTGGTCGCCTTCGATATGACCATTGTTTATATCCGCTGAGAGAAAGATGTCTTCTACGCTTTTTAATTGATCTTGTTTTGTCTTTTTAGAAGCATTTATCTCTCCACTTTGTTTGTTGCTGCGTTTTCTTTTCCCTGTCAAAAAAAGAAAGATCGCGAAGGGTAGTACCAACGCGATCGGAATGCTGAGCAAGATATAGAGAAAAATATTTCATCCCTCCCTTTTGTATGTTTTGGGTGTTCGATATTTGTATCGAAGGATGAGCGCTTTGTAGAGCGGTTGTTTCGTTTCACCGTCTTTCGCGATGAAGAAGAAAAACAAGATAAGAATCGGAAAAGCAATATACGTTCTTCCAATGAGACCTTTTAAAGACCCCCCTATGGGTAAGGGGGGCAGTATCGCACTGAGTCCAATAAGAAGAAGTGAGATAAAAACAAACGCGAAAAAGTCAATCACACCAAACGGTCCGAAGATTGAAAGTTTCATACCCGACCGAAACGGGATGGGGTGGTTTTTTTCGATTTCATACAATTCTTTTGCCATTAAAATGCCACACCCGATACGATTCTCGCCGCAGCCACGGCTACAACCACAATGACCCATCCAATCACGACATTTCGTACAGTATCAACGAGAATCATTTTGATGTTCGGATCATCTGGCTGTGTCATATACTGGTATCCCACCCGAGCAAAAGCGATAATCGTATAGACGACGAGTATCGCCGCGATGACGGTCATAAATCCGTTTACAAAAGGCATCATTTGTTGAAAAAGGCCCTGGGCCCTTCCCTGATCAATACCCTGTACACCATTAGCTAGGAGCATGTACTTTCCCCTTTCTTGTTCACTGATTAAATACGATACTACTAATGAAAGCGTAGATGTCGTGGATGTGGGCCAAGATAAAAGCACCAACGATGACGATGAGAAACATCTCAAAGGCTTTGAGCAGTCCTTTACCGAGGTTGCTGATGAAGGCAATGACGGCAATGACGAGCCCGATCATGAGGACCGGTTGTGATAGCGATGATAAAGCGTCCATGAGCCTTGATCCTATGTCTGTGATGGAATTGTAAAGTTCCTCTTTTCCGTTGTTCCCACCGGATGCAAAATACATTATACTCCCCCTTTCTCTTTGTTCCAGTGAGGATGTATTGAGGAAAAAGACACGTTCAAAATACCGGACAAGTATAGAAGTTTGGCTGCCCGGTTGTCATACCAATCAAATATATCCCTCCTTTCAGCATCAAGTGACTCTAACACAGAATTCGGCGGTATCATGATCCACTGTACCTCACCTGTGTAGCCCGAATAAGGCATGGGATCTGAAAAAATAAGAACGGGTCTTAGAAGATCCCGTTCAGCAAGGCCCTGTTCATTTGGAACGTGTGCGTACATCCAGTAGCGCACATTAAATTCTTTCGTGTACTCAGTATCCGGTTCTTTGACAATGCCTGATACAATCATAGGAAACTCTGCTTCCTTATATTGAATAACGAATTGATTGTCTTTGGAAAATCCCGCTGGATAATAAACAACTTCAAGGTTTATTCCTTCACTCAGACCAACCGTTCCATCGCCCCAACGTTCATGAAAATATGCCATATTCATCCTCCTTATATGTTATTGGATTTGATAAGTACCGGTTTTGTGTTTTGAGCAAGTGGTTTAACGCGTTCCACAAAATCAACCAGACTTTGTTTTAGGTCAGGCGGTAAGTAATCTAAATTGTATGCTTTAGCATCATGCACGTGGATGAAATAGGGTGTTTCTCTATCAGTGTAGAACCCGACATAATATGAATCGCCGTAAATCGCTTCTGTGAGAATGCCAGCCGCTAAGTACATTTGATTGTTCGCATCATAGCGATACTCTTCTTTTTGGAAAGGAATGCCAACAAGCTTAGGCTGTTCCGGTTCAACTCTTTTTTCTTGTTTTTCCAGCGCTTTAATAAGCTTGTCAAATCCAGCGTTTAAGACAATCGCGACGATTAAAAGACCGACCATGATGAGGAAATTGTGCTTAAATAGCTCAAAAAAGGACATTAGTTCACCTCCCGTATATTTTTTTAAGATCTCCCATAAAAAGGCCCGTGTTTCTGGATCACTCAACAGAAAATCTTTTGTTCCACTTTTAAAAAGCTCAAAAATATCGTGAAAGACAGCAAAGCCAGAGAAAAAAAGGAAAACCAACAAAGCGAACGCAATTTTTAGTGCATATATGAATATGGTCAAAAAGACAATTTTGAAGAGGACAGATTCAAAAATCGAAACTATTTTCCGATAAATTTTTAACCCGATAACGGTGATACCGATGATTGCTTTTTGATGAATCACCTCCATATCCTCCTTTCTAATGTAGATTATCTAAGGAAGAAATGGTTTAAAAGATGCGATTCCGGATATTCGCTTCTCAACCGGTTTGGAACATCGACCATCAAAATCCCGATCGCACCCGCAAACCTTGGAACACGCCCGTAACGCAAATATGTTATAGATTCAAAGGCGAACG
>PEBX01000204.1 GCA_003050645.1 Candidatus Carbonibacillus altaicus | reverse complement strand
CCCGTGTTTCCCCCTTCAGTCTGCTTTTCCACTAAAAAGCGTTTAAGTATTTAAGCTTTAAAATGATTATGTATTACTATATCAAGATTTGCTGCACGGAGCAAGTAGAAATGCTGCACGAGGAAACCGTTTACATTTTTGCTCGCCCCAACCCTCTTTGTTATAATGAGAGACGGTGTTCAACTTCTATAATCAGAAACGCTCCGCCAAAGCGGAGCGTTCTACATACGTGAGTGGATCCTATCGCTTATTACCCATACCAGTTTTTATACGTCTCGCGGAGTGCCGTTTTCAGGAATTTACCAGATGCCGTGCGGGGAATCGACTCGACAAAGACATACGCATCGGGGAGCCACCACTTGGCAAAACGTTCCCGCAAAAAGTCTTCCAGCGTCGCTTCGGTGAGCGCAGCCCCATCTTTTTTGACGACCACGGCCAGCGGTCGTTCACCCCATTTTTCATGCGGTACGGCGATCACAGCCGCCTCCAGAACGCCGGGATGGCTCATCAAAGCGTTTTCCAGATCGACCGAGCTGATCCACTCACCGCCCGATTTGATTAAATCTTTTATCCGATCGGTAATTTTGACGTAGCCTTCGGCATCGATTGTCGCCACATCCCCCGTTTTAAACCATCCGTCTTCGCTAATCGCCTCCGTTTCGTCTTGTTTGAAATATCGTTCCGTGACCCAAGGACCGCGTATTTCCAGCTCTCCTGCGCTCTTCCCGTCCCAGGGCAGCACCCCTTCCGGGCCGCGAATCCGTACATCGATGAGCGGTACGGCATACCCTTGCTTGGCGCGCCACGCATATCGCTCTTCTTCGGAACGCGTGATAAGTGTCTGTTTGATCTGACTCACCGTACCGAGTGGTGCCGTCTCCGTCATCCCCCAAGCATGAATCACCTGGTGCCCGTGGCGATCAAAACCGCGAATCAATCCTTCAGGCGCAGCCGCACCCCCGACGATCATCCGCATCCTGGGTATACGGTAACGATCCGGGTGTTTGTCAAGGAGCTGTAAAATGCCGAGCCAGATTGTCGGTACACCGGCTGTCACCGTCACCTGCTCCGCTTCATACAATTCCAGAAGCCGCTCGGGAGAAAGATGCGCTCCGGGATAGACCTGTTTGGCCCCGAGTAGCGTAGCGGTGAAAGGTAGCCCCCAGGCATTCACATGAAACATCGGAACAACGGGTGTCACCGTATCTCGGTCCGATACATCGAGTGCCCCGGGGAGAGCGGAGACAAGGGAATGAAGGAGAATAGCACGGTGCGAGTACACCACCCCTTTCGGCCGCCCCGTCGTACCCGACGTATAACACATCCCGAGCGGCGCATACTCATCCCATGCGACTTCCCGATAATTTCCGTCAGAGGTAGCCAGTAGCGTTTCATACGACACATAAGAAGGATGGACCGGAGAACCGGTATAAGGGAAAACAACGATCGCTTCTACATTCAATCGCTCACGAATCGGTTCAATGAGTGGCAGCAGGACGTCATCGACGATCAACCACCGATCTTCGGCGTGATTTACAATATAGACGATCTCATCCGGATGCAGACGAAGATTAATCGTGTGCAGTACGCCCCCGGAAAGCGGAATTCCGAAATATGCTTCGAGATGACCGTAGTGATTCCACATCATCGTTCCGACCCGTTCACCCTGCCTTAAGCCTAGTTTTTGCAAAGCCTCAGCCAGGGCATAGGCGCGCCCTATCATCTCGCGAACGGTATAACGATGATACGCATCTGGATCGGAAAGCCTCGATACGATTTCCACCGCGCCGTACAGTCGTCTCGCATGATCAGCAATTTTTTTGATGACGAGCTTCTCGTTCATCATCGTACTCCCGTTCATCCCCACAGGCTCTCCCCCTTTGATCAACTGACCCAGCTTAAACCTGAGGCAGGATATCTTTACCATACCAAAAGGATGAAAACGCTGTCAATGGGGATGTGAGAATGGTTATCCTTCTTTTGACTTTTCATGTCCTTCTTTGAACCAACGGGCTACATCTTTGGCATGGTAGGTGATGATAAGATCGGCGCCGGCGCGTTTCATGCCCGTTAAAAGCTCTAAAACGATGCCCCGCTCATCGATCCATCCGCGCTCTTGAGCTGCCTTGATCATGGCATACTCACCGCTCACGTTATAAACGACGAGCGGCAGGTTAAAGTTTTCCCGCAAGTGCGCGAGCACGTCGAGGTAAGCCATACCGGGCTTGACCATCAGAAAATCGGCCCCTTCTTGCACATCTGACGCAGCTTCGCGGAGCGCTTCGCGCACATTCGCCGGGTCCATCTGATACGTCCGGCGGTCGCCAAAAGCCGGTGCCGAATGGGCCGCCTCACGAAACGGCCCGTAAAAATACGAGGCGTATTTCACCGAGTAGGCCATGATCGGGATATGCTTAAATCCAGCCTCGTCGAGACCGTGGCGAATGGCCGTGACAAAACCGTCCATCATATTCGAGGGCGCAATCACATCGGCACCCGCACGTGCCTGCTGAACGGCTGCTTTGACGAGAAGTTCGAGCGTCTCATCATTTAAAATCTCCCCGTCACGCACGAGTCCGCAGTGACCGTGACTTGTGTATTCGCACAGGCAGTTATCGGCGATCGTGACAAATTCGGGGTATGTTGCCTTAATCGTCCGG
>PEBX01000203.1 GCA_003050645.1 Candidatus Carbonibacillus altaicus | reverse complement strand
AAAATAGTTGATTATACAGAACAATGGAGCAGCCGGAAAATGAAGGGATTTGACTTAGCCAGGGAACGACTCCAAGAACTTTTTGAACAGCGATACAAACAAGAATAGGGAACAATTGGTCGCGTTCTCCCCCCTCCCTAGGGAGGGGGGGGATTAAGAAAAGAATCACGACAAGAGGAACCTATATTCCTTTACACAACTTTCTTGACAGTACCTCTTTCACCTAGTTTAATGGCTTCATCAAAGTGATCAAGATAATACAGTGTATAGATTGTATTATATACAATACGTACATAGAGGAGTTTATCTTCAATTGCTGGGAACTCATCATACATGTTAAGAATCATGTGAAACGTTTCAAGAGCTCGGTTATATTCCTGTAATTCAATATATAAATAGCCTATTGAGTTCGCAATTCCTAAGTCTGTTTCCGTAATGAGCCCCTTTGCAGGAAGTAACTTTGTTAATAGTTTTATAGATTGATGCAAATCGTTTTGCATTTCATGTAATAGTATTGCTTTATGCCATTCAATAAATCGTGAGAAGTCCAAATCAGAATGAATTAAACGATGATTTTCTTTCTCAATACTATTAATTAATATGTCCAAATCTTTGAACTTTCTTTCGTATACGTATTTACGACATAGGTGCTTTAAACTGCTGATAAAAATAGAAGTTCCTTGATCATGTGTACTAAGAATATGAGTTAAAGGAATGCCGAGTCTTTTACAAAGTTGTCTCAGTGTATAAAGTTGTGGTTCTTGTGCCACTTTTTCAATTCTATAAAGTGTTGATTCATCACATATTCCTTCAGCAAGACTTTTTCTGCTCATTCCTCTTTTTCTTCGGTACTCTCGTAATTTTTCACCGATGCTATCCATAAGTGCACCTCCAAGATCTATGCGCAAATGCATATGGAAAATATTTGAATGCAATTGTAATTTAAAGGAAAATGCAATTCTCTCTTTACTGAAATAACTAATTCAGGGGGTGATACGTGACAGTAAAATATATGCATTGTGATGACGTTACACATAGCGGAACTTAGTATTAACGAGGATACTTTGTAGTAAGGAGTATATTGAAGATGTACTTGAAACAGATCTGTGGTTGTATAAAATGACTGATATTTAACTCTCATTAACAAATCGTTATTTTTACAATATTCATGGAAGTAATAGATGGGAATGGATTACTTTGGAAGTTAAGTGTGGAAAATGTGTCGGAGTAAGGAGTAATTACTAGATCATATTATATTCGATTTAAGAATATATTTTATCTAAGAAGTTGAATCACTTCCATTTTATAGTAAGTAAAAGTTGTTTAGTAGACAATACTTATACTGAGTATTATGAACTGTAAATGAGATTCGTAAAGATTCTTAGTTCCTATGAAAATAGTCTTATGTAGTTGCGGTTTGTCACAGATTCCTTGTAGTAAACATTATTCAGTCATTATATGGGAACCAGTTAGCTTTTGCTGATAGAACCAACATAAAGTGTACATTTATTGGGTTCATAATTTATCATGCCTTGAATGGTATAATCCTATGATTGATGTAGAACAAATTTTTACTAGCTATTCATTATTACCAGAAGCAGAAAAAGAAGATATTTTGTGGCATAAAAAATACTTCAATCTAAGTCAATAATTTATGAAGGTGAATAAACAACAGAAACCATTGATACATTAGGTTATCATCCTGTGAAAACATCTTATAAGACTTTTTATAATTGGTATGAATATTGGGATGAAACATATAGACAGGAATTGAGAATAAAACATGCATTAGAAACTCTGAAGATTTAGATTTGAATGAAACTTATTCATCCTTTACAAATGATATAAGCGATAATGATTTAACGAGATCTATGGATATAGAATTTAATAAGGAATATATGATAAGTGATGTTGGAGATAAATTTACTGTTGATTTTGAAGTTCACAAATATGATCAGACGGATCATGATGATGGAGAAATTAATTTCAAATTCTCCTACTTCATCTGGGATCAATTTGCATATGCCCATGATGATTATTCAAATACATTAACTGGGTACTACACTTCAGATTAATTACTATAATGGGGCTGTCCAGAAAGTCAATTTACTGTCAATCGTCAGTGAAAATGTCACCTTAACTGTTCCGTGAATCCGTAATGCCAGACCAAAAGTTCGTCCTGCATCGTTTGGCGCACTTCCACGACCGTTTTTATCTCGAAGGGATGCGTTGGCTTTACGGCAAACGTATAGACCTTGCCACCGTAAGAAATCGTTTGTCCCGGACCAATTTGCCGGTATTCACGAATGGCGAAAATATGATTCAGGTTGATGCCCTCAGGTAACGGGCGATATGCGGACTCGGTTTGCTGGGGGGACATGGCAAACCGACGATTGTGTTTTTGAATCAACTTAGGCAACACGCGATTGGCTTCTTCCATGGTACTTAGGGACTGCTGAACGAATCATGATGTCGTTATTTGAACAGGTGGAGCTAGCCTGAAGAACAATCTTAAAAATGCGTACAAAAGAAGGCGCAGTCGCCTCTCCAGGTTCATCACCAAAAGCGTGAGCGCGATGACGGTTTCACTCGTTCTTTGAAGGCGTGTGCGAACCAGGCCAAGCCCATAAAAGCGCTTGCCCTCGCCAAACTTTCCTTCAATCGCATTGCGTTCTCTCGTATCCTGCTTTTCAA
>PEBX01000202.1 GCA_003050645.1 Candidatus Carbonibacillus altaicus | reverse complement strand
ATGCTTTGGCAGATTTGCCGTTTCGAGAAGCTTGAGGTTTGTTGTTCAGCTTATGGCACACTTCAAGCAAATACGCATTGGCCTCATCCAGTGTCTCAAACGTATCCCGAAACGCGAACGCTTTCCGACGGATCACCTCCACACTGCGTTCCACATGGCCTTTCTCGTTACCGCTTCGCACATTGCAAAAGCGATAGCGGAAGCCATAGTAGATGGAGAGTTGCAAAAGTCCTTCGGTGGGCTCCTTCTCTGTTCCCACAAAGCGTTTGACGGCCACTTTCATGTTGTCATAGACCATGGTGTGGAATACGCCTCCGACTTCTTGAAAGAACAGGGCATGGGCTTCCTGGAAGCATTCGGTCGTTTGCTTGGGGAACAGGTACGCATAGCGGGTATTGCTGTATGCCGGGGTGAATACGGCCATTTGAAAGACTTGGAGTTTCCCGCCTACGGTTAATTTCACCTCACCCCAGTCAAATTCACACACATCCCCAGGCACATAACCTTCCTTGATAAACGCCTCCTTTGATTGATTCATCAACACTCGCACGTACCGCTTGACGGTGCTATAACTGATATCCACGTTTTCGGCCGCAAGTGTCTCATAAATATCCACCGCTTTTTTGACTTGCTTGTGCTTACCCTTTCTCCGTTTTTCTTCGTTTTCATCGATCATCTCCTGAATCCGGTGTTCAACGTCTTCCGTCAGCTTTCGCTTCGGTCGTTGCCCGACCGTATATTTGGGTGTTTCCACAATCGCCTAGATCAAGAGGTTCGGATCCGCCAAATTTCCGCTTTGCTCCAACTCCTTTCGTTGTTGCTCATATTGCTTGATGTATTTTGCGACCGTTTTCCGATCGATGCCTGTGATTCTCGCGATTTCTCGTTGAGACTTCCCCTCCCGGTAGTGCATGATCAAGATGTTTTGCTTCTGGATCAATTGAATCATCTCTCCCCGCCCCCACATCGCTGATATTCGCTCTGTGAGGATTATCTGATAGGGTGGGGGATTTTTCAATGAGCGTAGTGGCGTAGTTTTAGGTTACCGTATACAATCAGAGGGGCTGAAATGTCTTCTAATCAGTAGAATGTGGCCTATCCCTCGAGCTCCATTACAGAACCTTCATCGGTCATGACCACGCTCTCATCAGTCCAAACTCACTTCGGCATAGAGCCTAATAGAGACCGACCCTGTTTCGGCAGTTTGTAGATTCCGAGGAATCTAGGTCATGACTGACTTTCTTTGTTCCTGCTTTCCTAGCCGTGCATACGTTCGTTTAGGTGGTCGCTGTGAGCCGGATGCCTACACATCCCCATAGCCGGATGGACGTGTTTCATATCCTTCATTCTTACTCCACGCCACGCATCAAATCTTGAAACTTGGAAGGGTCCAATCCTCGGATAACCATTTGTTTCCAAATGGTGGCATTGACGACTCGTATACTCGCGAACTTTGTCGGGGAGGATGCAATCCCTCCCATTCTCACCATGCGAACCTTATGGCACCCCGGCGTACGCACCATGCGCCTTATGGCGTTTAGGTACCTTGACGCCGACTTCACCTGGCTTCAGACCCTGGAAGGAAGGGCGGCTTTGCCGCCGCGAAGCGACACAAAACTCTCGACAGGAGCATGGGAAAAGGGAGAAAAGCTAGGAGACTTTACGGATTACGGATCAAAACATTAAGCCAAGATCATCTTACTTTTCAGTGAGAAAAAAAGGGATTAGAAAATACACTATATGCTACAATAAATACAGTGCAAAGAGAGTTGCCTACATTCACTTGACTAATACAGCAAGGCATTATTAATTTACAACACCAACATTAATGTAGTATAATAAGAATACAATTAGGATAAAATAATGCTATACAAAAAGGAGTGGTCAATATGATTAATATAAAGCCATCGGCTGCAATTCGAAAAAACTACAACGAGATTTCCGAGCTATGCAAGAAGACCGGGCAGCCTGTGTACCTGACCAAAAACGGTGAGGGAGATTTGGTGGTAATGGATATTGAAGCCTTCGCTAGACGCGAAAGCATGTTGCGCCTCAGAGAAAATCTGGTCGCAGCCGAGGAAAGCCGGTTAAGCGGCAAAAGCGGTTATTCCATTGACGAAGTATCTTCCATGATGAAAGCAGCCATCAAGGAGGTACTGGATGGACAGCGATGGTAAAATATACAAAGTGATTATCTCCAATGAGGCGGCGCAGATGCTGGTAGATCACTCCCGTTTTCTGGCTCAAGTTAGTGAAAAAGTCGCATTAGATCTCGTAGCTGAGTTCAGTGCGAAAGCAAAATCTCTGGAGGAATTTCCGGAGCGAAACCCTTGGATCTCCGATCCTTTCATCCCTTCCGGTAAGTACAGAAAGCTCCTTATGGGCAAGCGGTATCTGCTCATTTACCAGATCAAAGGCGATATCGTTTATGTGGATTATGTGGTGGATTGTAGGCAGGATTACGGCTGGCTGTTGTAAGAAGAATATTAAAACCAAGTCGGAAGTTGGCACAAGACCATATGTCGTCACAGAAATGTGGCGGCTTTTCTGCATTTTATAGAGGTGAAACCATTTGATATCCATGTTATTTTTTGCAATCCTCTTTTCTTCTTAATCTACTCATGATCTACTCATGTGGATCTCTACTGTGAACATTGCGGGAATCCGAATGTGGTCTGCACGTTTAGTCGGTATGTC
>PEBX01000201.1 GCA_003050645.1 Candidatus Carbonibacillus altaicus | reverse complement strand
GGATCTGGTGGTGGGATAAGTCACGATCAAGCAGCAATGGAGTGTTTCCTGAAGCAATCATAGTCATATATGCGATATCATTGGAGTAGTTCGATGTTATATAATGATATGTTATCTGAATTTATGGTAAACCGCCGAGGAAACTCCTCCTTTTAAGGGTGGGGGGAGGTCTTGAAAGCGTAGCGAAAGACACTGGAATGATGGGGAAGTTTGATCAAGAAGGGTCTGGTGCTATATGTCGAAAGAGGGTTGTATCATCACTCAGGAAAAATCGCTCTGGGAGCTTCAACGATGTTCGTACACACCAACGCCGCCAGCTTATGCGCTATATCTTGAGGGTCAGGTAGACTGGATTAGAGAGCGCTTTGCCGGAGATTATCGCGAACCGACCCTCTGGGAGGCGCGGGCGCGCACCCTTTCCGAGACGGAAGGCAGGCGTGAGAATCGCGCTACGGTGGCCGATGCTTTGTTCAAATATCACCGCCTTTTTGGCCATTTTCCACACATCGAAGCGGCGATTCATAAATTCAAATCCGAAAGGGCCTGGGTTGTCGTCGGCGGGCAGCAGACGATGCTTTTAGGCGGACCCATGTTTGTTTTTTTTAAGGCATTAATGATCATTCAGACTGCCCGCCGCTTAGAAAAAAAGCTCCACCACCCGGTAATCCCTGTGTTTTGGCTGGCGAGCGAAGATCATGATTGGGAGGAAGTCAGTCGTTTTCATACGGTCGATGCAGACTGGCATGTACAGACGATCGTTTTGCCTTATCCGGATCATCAGGCAGCCGATCTTCACTATCGTCCATCCGTATCCCGAGTTAAGGTGCCGCGCGAGTCGATGCAACGTGTGCTGGAAGAGGTGATCCGATCTTGGCCGGATACAGAGTTTAAAGAAGCGCTGGCCGAAAAACTTACCCATATGCTTGAAGAAGTTGAAATGATAGAAGCGGGGAGGACGGGAGGTGCAACATCCGAAAGGTTAGAGGGGTTTGAAGGGTTGTATCGCGATGACCGAATAAGGGCATCCCTTTCACCGGGCTTGACCTTGAACCGGTTATTTGCCCGCATCCTCATCGACTGGTTTGCCGAAGACGGGCTCGTCTTGCTGGATAGCGATGACCCCGATTTGAGACGACTGGAAGTCCCAATGTTTGAAGCGCTCATTCGGGAAAATGATGCGTTTCAAGACGCATTGCGGATAGGGGGAGAAGCGGTTCAACGCTTTTCGTTAGAGCCTCGCCTCACGGCAGGTGATCCGGATCGTTCCCACATTTTTTTGAACAAGCCTTATGCGCGGACGGCCCTATTGTATGATAGGAACGTTTTTTATGACAGGCTGCGCACGGAACGGCTCTCCAAAGATGACTTGCTTTCGCTCCTTCATAAAGACCCCACGCTTTTTTCCAGCGGAGTGGCGGCGCGTCCGCTTGTTCAGGAGTATCTGCTCCCGACCCTGGCCGTCGTGCTGGGGCCGAGTGAACTGGCGTACTGGGCCGAACTTAAAGAAGCGATGATGCATTTTGGGCAGGTACTGCCGCCGATCGTTCCGCGTTTTCAAGGAACGATCGTAGACGGTGCTACGCGGAAAGTTCTCCGACAACTTTCCTGTGATGCGTTGATCGGCGCCGGGAACGCTCGCTACTTAGAGGAAAAACGGCAGGCCTATGTGGCGGAGCTGGAAGAGATGACATCGATCAAAGACGCTCTGGAAGCACTCAGCGCGGACCTCGTCAAGCATTTTGAGACGATCATCCCTGCCTTTGAACAGGTGGAAAAAAATCTCGGAAGCCTTGCTTTAGAGCAGCGCGAGAAATTTTTAAAACAGGTCGCCGATCTGGAAAAAAAGGCGCGCTCTGTGGTAAAAAAACAACATGATTCGGCTTGGAAACGTTTTGATCGGCTGGAAGCGATGCTCGCCCCGCTTCACCAGACACAGGAACGCGTGCTTTCACCGTATCATTTTTTGTGCCGTTACGGGCCGGAGTGGCTCACGCAGATGAAAGCCCTTGATTTACCTGATCACGGGCGCATGATGGCCATCATGAAAACGTAACGGGGACATGGCCCATTGGTTGCCGTATGGAGAATGGATAGAACGTAGATCGGATAAGGGCCCTGTCAACGATTGTAAAAGGAATGAGTCTGAATGCAGCAGTTAAAAATTGGTATTGCTTGTTTTTCGGGTGTAGGCGGTTCGGGTGTCGTGGCGTCACAGCTGGCACTTGCGCTCGTAAGACGGGGTCACGAAGTTCATATCATCTCCGACGCTGTTCCCTTCCGTCTAAATGATAGTCATTCGGCGATGATGTTTCATCTGGTTGAGGCACCGAGTTATCCAGCGTTCCGAAATCCACCCTGGGAAATCAGTTTGAGCAGTAAAATTGCTCAATTGATCGATGAGGTTGCATTGGATGTCGTGCATGCCCACTATGCCATTCCGTTTGCGCTTTGTGCGCTATGGGGGCGAGAGATGGCCGTGAAAAAAGCACGCGTGGTGACGACTTTACATGGCACAGACATCTCCCTCTTTGCTTCAGACATGTCTCTTTATGCAGCAATCCGCTATGCGCTTTTGCAAAGCGATGCGGTGACGACGGTGTCGAACTGGCTAAAGCGGGAAACCGAGCGGCTTTTTTCTGAAGGGGAGCTGCATAGGCCGATCCATGTTATTCACAATTTTATCGATCCCCATGCCCACGAGA
>PEBX01000035.1 GCA_003050645.1 Candidatus Carbonibacillus altaicus | reverse complement strand
ACCTTAAAAAAGATCGGCCGGAACATCGAACGAATCGTCCTCGCCCGATCCGTTGAATGGCACCTGGAAGACCGTATTCTCGTCTATGGGAACCGCACCATCGTTTTTACTTGAGACTTACTTGAGATGTGCGAAGATGCGGAGGTCACCAACATCTATCTCAACGAACATGAATACGCAAAAGATTCGAAGCGCCTGGTAGAAAGCAGAAGACTCTCGCGCCCTCCTCATCGCCGGGGACGTCGCCCGCTTCGGGCATACAGTCTCTTTACGCCCTTTAAGCCCTTCCTCGCGACATCTTCCTCATAAGATCCAGGAAAAAACGCGTAAGTCCCACTACGATAAAGGGCAGCACTGCATAACCGAGCGACATGAACCAGTCGTAGAGGCTGAGCGAGGTCGTGCCGAATATTTGCTGAGCGGGCGGCCACATGATCACCCAGAGCATGAGGAGGATAGAAGAAAGAACAGCGAGGACGAGCGGCATGTTATCAAACGGATGCCGTTTAAATATCGAATGCGCACTGCGCGCATCAAACACATGAATGAGCTGCGTCATGACCAGCGTTAAAAAAGCGACCGTCTGTGCTTCCTCGAGCGGGGCCCCGGCAGATAAGCGATCATAGAAGCTCATGAGCGTAACCATCGTGATCAAAATGCCTCGGGTGATGATTTTATACCCCAAGCGCCGGGCAAAAATGCTCTCCTGCGGGGGACGCGGGGGACGTTTCATGAGGTCGTGTTCCATACCGTCTACGCCTAGCGCCAGCGCTGGCAGGCCATCGGTGACGAGGTTGATCCAGAGTATCATAAGCGGCGTCAAAGGGACCGGCCAGGCCAGCATGAGAGCGACCATCATGACCATGATTTCACCGACATTGGAAGCAAGGAGGTAGCGTACGAACTTCCGAATATTTTCATAGATCGTGCGCCCTTCCTCGATCGCCGCCTCCAGCGTGCCGAAGTGATCGTTCGTTAAAATGATATCCGCTGCCTCTTTGGCGACTTCCGTCCCGCTAAGACCCATGGCCACACCGATATCGGCCGCTTTCAGCGCCGGAGCATCATTCGTGCCGTCACCGGTCATGGCCACAATATGCCCTTTTTTCTTCAAAGCTTTCACGATCCTGAGTTTATCCTCGGGACTAACCCGGGCATAGACCGCCACTTTTTCTACTTCGCGCTCCAGTGACGCTTCATCCAGACGGCGCAGATCTTCACCCGTTAAGATTTTTTTACCTGGATGAAGCATACCGAGCTTCCGCGCGATCGACTCCGCCGTTTTCGGATGATCCCCGGTGATCATGGCCACGCCGATTCCCGCCGCGTGCACGGCAGCGATTGCACCGAACACATCGTCGCGAGGTGGATCCATCATGCCCATCAGCCCGACTAAAATAAGTTCCGCTTCATCTTCCATCTTTTTAAGTTTTTCGAGGGGCGCACGGCGATACGCTAAGGCCAGCACGCGCAAACCTTTTTCGGCCATCGCCTCGGCCTGGACCTGCCAGTTTTTCCGCCTTCCGGGTGTGAGGCGAACCAGCCCTTCTGTTTCATGGCCCGTCTCTTCATACTCGGCGCGCTCCAGGATGACTTCAAACGCCCCTTTCACCACCATCATTCCGGTACCATCTCCCAGGTCGTAGACGAGCGCCATCCGTTTGCGCGTCGAGTCAAAGGGAAGCTCATGGACGAGTGGCCAGCGCGCGCGAATCGCTTCCGGATCAAGTCCCTTTTTTTGCGCAGCGACGATGAGCGCGCCTTCCGTCGGATCGCCTTCAATCTGCCACGTCTGTCTGTCTGCTCCTTCTTGAGGCAACGTGCTTTTACGATGCCTGTGCCAGGGATAAAAGAGCCTCATCTTCTTTCGCCGCCGACTTTCCCCAGTCTGCAATGGTGGAATAAGACGAGCATGACTTCCTAAGACGCCGAGCGTTAAGAGAAAGTTTAATAGATTTGCACCTTTCTTTTCACTTCCGGCCACGAGCACAAACGTCCCTTTCGGTTCGTACCCGCTTCCGCCGACTTCATAGTGGGCCTCTCCGTGGCGGATGTCGACGACGCGCATTCGATTTTCCGTAAGTGTTCCCGTTTTGTCCGTACAGATAAACGTCGTCGACCCGAGCGTCTCGACGGAAGCAAGGCGCCGTACGATGGCTCCACGCCTTAACATCCGGGAGACACCGAGCGCGAGCACGATCGTGACGATCGTCGGCAGTCCTTCGGGGATCGCCGCGACGGCGAGCGTCACCCCGGTTAAAAACATCTCCTGAAACGGGTAACCGCGCATCGTACCGAGTACAATGACGAGCGAGGTGAGGATGAGAGAAGCGACGATCAGCACTTCTCCCAGGTGCTTGAGCCGGCGGGAAAGCGGCGTCTCGATGTCATCCGTCGTACGCAATAGGTCGGCGATCTTGCCCATCGCCGTCTCCTCCCCGGTCGCCACCACCACGCCGATACCTCGTCCTTTCATGACGAGCGTCCCCATATGCGCCATATTGCTTTGATCGGCGAGCGGAAGATGGGGCACATCTAGCATCTTGGACGTCTTTTCAACGGGGAGCGACTCACCCGTGAGCATCGATGCATCGATTAAAAGTCCAGACGTGTAAAGTAGCCGGAGATCGGCCCCGACGCGATCGCCTGCTTCCAAATAGACGATATCTCCTGGAACGAGCATCTTTGCGTCGATGAACTTAAGCGCGCCATCGCGCAAAACGCGCGAGCGTGGTGCGGAAAGCGCTTTAAGCGCGGCAAGTGATCGCTCCGCCCGGGCTTCCTGAATAAAGCCCAGCACGGAGTTGAGCACGACGATGGCCACAATAGCGATCGCGTCTATGTATTCGCCGAGCAGCGCGGAGATGAGCGTAGCCGCTGCCAGGACTAAGATCATAAAATCTTGAAATTGTGCCAGTAAAATCTTCAGCATGCTTTTCGCATCATCTGACTCGATCACATTGGCACCCATCGCCTTCAGTCTGCGTTCAGCGTCGACCTCGCTCAGTCCTACCTCTGCATCTGTCTTTAACTGTGCGAGCAGAGCCGACTGATCCAATCGATACCATTCTGTCTTTTCAATCTCTGTCTTTTGCATTGTCATCCTCTCACCCTTTCTCCTCATCTCTAAAAACGTATTCAAAAAAGGACGGGCATATGACCTTCAAACACACCGGCACGACCACAAAAAAGACAAAACATTTGAGGCGCTCGATCCGACGTGATAGACTAAAAAAACGAGAAAGGATGACGAACTATGACTTACGATGCTTACCTTATCGCCCGGATGGCGCATGAGCTCGCCCCACTCCTGGTCCGGGCCCGCCTTCAAAAAATCCAGCAAATCGATGTGCATACGCTCCTTTTCAGTATCTATCATCCGGACTCCGGCGAACGCGCGCTCATCGTATCGGCCGACCCCGCGCATCCCCGTATCTATTTAAAACCGCGCGGCTTTCAGGAGACGGTCGGAGAAAGCCCTTCCGGAAGACTTCTTCGTTTTCGCAAATGGCTACAGGGGGGACGGATCGTCGCCTTAGCGAGCGAGCCCGGCGAACGCATCCTCACCTTTACGATCGAGCATAAAAACGAATTTCACGATCTACAAACGAGAAAGCTCATCGTTGAACTCATGGGGCGACATACGAATGCCATCCTCGTCGATGCTTCCGGTATCATCTTAGAGTCCCTCCGTACTGTCACCCAAGAGATGACGCGCTACCGGGAAATCGTCCCGTCGCGTCCGTATACTCCGCCACCCCCGCAGCAAAAAATGCTCGCCCATACGCTGACAGAAGAGACCTGGCAAGCCCTGGGGGAAAAACCCGGATTGGCCGAGCTTATCCGGGAACAGTCGGATAACTGTGCACCGCACGATCCGACCATCGATCGGGAAGCCGAAAGATCAACTCAAAAAGACGTACACGCCGAGGCAGACCTTCAAGTAGCGCGCGAAGCTTATGCCACATGGATCAAACAGCACTTCTCCGGCATCGGCACACCCCTGGCCGCTGAGATCGCCTACCGGACGTCTTTAAAAAAAGACCCGCCGTTTACAACCTTAAAACAGACGCTTTCCGCCGTTCTCCAAGGAAAAGAAAAAGCCCAGATCGTCCAAAGCGGCGACAAAATCACCTTTGCCGCCCTGGAGCTTACGCACCTAGACGGGGATAAGCTCACCTTCCCGACCGTCCACGAGGCGCTTCTATACTTTTATGAACATATTGCCGAAGAACGCCTCCAGCAAAACCGCATTCGCACCCTCGCCCAACCCGTTCAGGCACGTCTTAAAAAGCTGGAAGAGAAAATTACCATGTTCAAACATATGGAAGCAGAACGGCCGCTTATTGACACGTACCGAAGCTACGGCACCGCCCTTTTAGCCTATGCGCACGCCGTTTTGAGCGGTGAGACGGAAGTTATGCTGGATGATCCTTTTGGCGACGGCAAGACACTTACCATCCCCCTCGATCCCGATCTTTCTCCGGTCGAAAATGCCAACCTTTACTTCAAACGCGCCCAGAAGCTCAGCACGTCTTTACAAAAAGCGGCCGAACAACTGAAAGCAGCCGAACAGGAAAAAGCGTATCTGGAATCGATTCAAGCGCATCTCGCCTACGCCGATGCCCAGGCTCTGGAAGAGATCAAGCTCGAACTCGCCCAGGCCGGTATATTAAAAAAAGGGCGACTCGAGATCAGAGACGCGACCAAAAAAAAGCGATCCAGCGCGCACAAAGACAAAAAATACCCGAACATCGAACGGTTTCGTTCGTACCGGGGATCGCTCATCTATGTCGGTAAAAACAATCTGCAAAACGATTATGTAAGCTTACGTCTGGGGAAAAAGGGCGATCTCTGGTTTCACGTCAAACACCATCCCGGCGCGCACGTTCTTTTGCGTACGGAACCCGGCCAGAGACCAGATGAAAAAGAAATCGCCGAAGCGGCGACACTCGCTGTTTACTTCAGTAAAGCGCGCAACTCGAGTCAGGTACCGGTCGATATGACGGACGTAAAAAACGTCTACAAACCGAACGGTGCCCCTCCGGGCTTTGTCCTCTACCGCGGCGAACAAACACTTTTTGTGACCGTCGATGAGGCGATGATCGAAGCGTTACTCAGCCGCCGCTTAAAGGGACATGAGCAGTAACGTAAGACATGAGCATAATCACAAGCACGATCATAAGACATGAGCATAAGACATGAGCATAAGACATGAGCATAAGACGTGATGCCTATGAAAGTCCGCTGGCTCCACTGACAAAGGCCGGCTGCATGTAGAGGTCAATATTAATCACATGATTAATATATATTAATCAGTGGTTGGTAAAAAATGCTAAAAAAAAGTGCCAGGCGTTCCGGGCACTTCCATTGCATCGCTTTTTGTAGTCTCTCACCATGTTTGGTATCATCGTTTCAGCGAACTTTTTGCGTTTTTTTGTTCTCTGTCTATAGAACCTGAGGCAGCAAAATTTCAAACACGCCACCGTGTTCAAATATCGTGATTCCCCGCTCGCGAATCGTCATCACGGCCACCGTATCTTTTTTCCGCATACGTTCGATGAGCGCCTCATCAATCGTCCCCGAGTCAGAAAGGGTTATCCCTTCATACTCCCGCTCTTCATCTTCGGAAAGCGGTGCACGTGTAATTTCTTCTAAAAGATCAAGAAGTCTGCTATAATCATTGGTATAGGCTGTTATACAGCGACGCAACAGACGTCACCTCCTTATCCTTAGGCCATCTTTCCCATAGCTTTCCAAACAAATCATATCTTATACGTGATTTGCTTATTTTTTTCATGGGGCAATCTTAGTGTATCATAAAAAATCCCGTCTGGATCATGCCAGACGGGATTTTTTTCATGAACTTTATTTTAAGAGCTTTTCCTTACGCGAAAGCGCATGAGAAATTCATAGACGATCGGCACGATAAAGAGCGTGAGAAGGGTCGAACTGGTAAGCCCCCCGATGACCGTAATGGCAAGCCCCTTGGAGATGAGCGCACTGCCTTCCATACCAAACGCCAGCGGTATGAGCGCACCGATCGTAGCGAGAGCCGTCATCAGGATCGGGCGCACCCTCGTTTTAGCCGCCTCAACCAGAGCAGCATGCGTGGAAAGCCCCTCGGCTTCTTTGCGAATCGTACGATCGATCAAGACCACGGCGTTCGTCACGACAATCCCGATCAACATGAGAAATCCGATCATCGACGAGACACTGATCGTCTCCCCAGCCAACCACAAAGCAACGAGTGCGCCGATCAACACATACGGTATGGAAAATAGAATGGCAAAGGGGGCGATCCCACCGTGGAAAGTTAAGACCAATATGAGATAGACGATGAGCACGGCCGCTGCCATCGCCCACAAGAGCTGGGTAAACGTATCTTCGATATCCGCCGTGACGCCACCAAAGACGATTTTTACCCCGGATGGCAAATCCAGCGCCTCGACTTCTTTCTGAACATCCCGTGACACTTTGCCCACATCTTTGACCAGTACATCGGCAGTCACGGCAAGGGAAATCTCACCCTGCTCACGTTTGATGACTTGCGGGGACGTGCCTTCCTCGACGGTAACCAGATCTTTAAGCGGTGTCTCCGTGCCCAAAGGCGTTCGAATGGTCTGATCCAAAAGTTCATCTTTATTTTGATAGGAGAGAGGTTTTTTAGGGATGATCACATCCAGCGATCCTTCAGGCGCATTGAGCGTTGTGATGACGTTATCCTTGTTGCCCTGGGTGAGCACACCTAAGATATGTGCGGCGACGAGACCGTGATCGGCCAGCGCCTGGCGGTTAGGGATCAGGCTGATCTCAGGATAAGGTTGGTCGAGATCGCTTTTCACATTGGCCAGATCGCTGCGTTTCGTTAATATGTCTTCGACTTTATGCACAACCGGTTCCGCCGCCTGAACAGAGGGTGCGATGACACGCAATTCAAATTGACTGCCGCTCATCCCCGCACCTTGCTGCATGAGCGTCCAGCGCCCCTGATTGATGGTATCCTTGAGCGTATCCAGGACGCGCACCTGTTCATGAGCAAAATCGGGAAAATCATCGGCATAACGGACGTAAAAGAGCGTATCTTTCCCGCCCCCTCCAGGTCGTAAGGGATTGCCCGCACCTTGTGAAAACTGTACGAGGCGAACACCCGGCTGCGCCATCAACCACTTTTCCGCATCTAGAGCCGCCTGTTTGGCCTTATCCGGTGGAAGCGTCGGATCGGGACTGTAGGTCAAAATAATCATTTTTTCCTGATCACTCGGCAAAAAACTCACTCCGACGACCGGGACTAAAGCGAACGAGGCGACAAGCAAGAAGAGCGCGGAGAAAAAGGTCACGGCTTTATGTTTGAGCGCCCACTCCAGCATACGCCCATAGATCGAAGAAAGCGCCTGACCGCTTGCGCCGGATACAGGGCGCGATCGCGTCATCGTCTCCCCTGCTCGTTCCGCTTTTTTCCTGAAAAACGTGTGCGCGAGCATCGGGGCGATGGTAATGGCTACGAGGAGACTGGCGAGAAGCGCAATGACGACGGTCCAGGCAAATGGTTTAAAGATTTGACCGACCGGACCGCTCACCGTCGCAATCGGTAAAAACACGGCGACCGTCACGATAGTCGAGGCGCTAATAGGGGTAAACATCTCATGCGTTGCTGCTTCAATGAGTGCTTTCCCTCGCAACGACTCACCGCTTAAAAAGAGGCGACGATAAATATTTTCAACGACGACGATCGTATCATCCACGACCCGGCCGATCGCCACCGTAAGGGCACCCAACGTCATAATGTTTAGCGTAATGCCAAGTTGGCGAATAACAAAGATTGCGATGAGGAGCGAAGCCGGAATGGAGATCACAGCGATGAGCGTAGAGCGAACTTCGCGTAAAAAGAGGAGCACGATGACTGCTGCAACAAGTGCACCAATGAGTGCTTTGCTCAGCATCGTATCGACCGACTGCCGTATGGGCATGGCCTGATCGAAAGTCGTGTCGATATGCATCTCCGGGTAGTCTTTGGAGAGGCGATCCAGTTCTTTTTGAACGCCTTCTACGACATCAACGGTGTTTGCATTTTGATCTTTGAGAATCTGCAGACCGAGCGCTTCCCGCCCGTTGGTCCGAGACAGTTGATCGGTAAAATCGACCACCTTAACCGTTGCGAGCTCACCCAGCGGGACGGTCGGCAGTGTGAATGCTTGAGGAACCCCGCTTCCGGCTGGGATCGCGCCTCCCTGAGGCACTGCACCGGAAGACGATCCTCCTACTGGTGGCACGCCACTGCCCCCGGTTCCGGTCATCCCGGGCGCACCCGCTCCGTCTACCGGTACAGGAAAGGCAGGGGCAGGACCGATACCTGCACCGGTTCCAGCGCCAGCTCCAGCACCGCCACCGACGCCTGATCCTGTACTTGCACCGATGCCAGTACCTGCGCCAGCACTTGCACCGGTACCTGCAACGGAGCCGCCTGGTCCCGGCTGATACGGTATCGGTAAGTCTTTTAACTCTTCCACCGAATGAAGGCTGCCAGATAAGCGAATCACCTGCTCTTGACCAGCCACATCGTATATACCGACCGGGAGCGACATATTCATCCCTTGAACGATCTGTTTGACCTGATCCACGGTCAAATGGTGATCTTGAAGTGCTTTTTCATCGAAGGTAAGTTCCACACGACGCGTCGTCTCTCCGGAGACTTCGATCGAAGCAACCCCCTTCACTCCGCGCAGCGCCGGAAGCAATACTTCATCTGCCCAACGCGTAAGCTCAGGGCGACCCATGTCCCCGCTCACGCTAAGCGCTATGACCGGAAGTTGCGTAAAATCGATTTTCGATGAGCGTACGTCCTGAACGTCTTTGGGAAGCGATACACTTTTTACTGCATCGTCTAAGGCTTGTTTAGCGCGGTCGATATCAATGTCGTAATCATACTCGACGATAATCGTCGTCACATTTTCATACGCACTGGAACGGTAACGCGTGACCCCTTCCAGACCTTGTATGCGCTTTTCCAGGGGAATGGTCACGGCATCCTGCACTTCTTCAGGTGATGCCCCCGGGTAGACGGCCGACACTGTTAAAATCGGGGCATCTATTTTCGGCAATAACTCTAAAGGCATAGTCATCCCCGCATTAAGCCCGAAGATAACGACCATCAGCGATAAAATCCAGAGGGCCAGTTTGTTGTTCAGCGAAAAACGAATGACGCGCTGCACGCTTTCTCTCTCCTCCTTTATGGCTGTCTGTCTGTTCCCTATCCTGCATCGATCAGTCTTTGCCCGGGCTTTCCTTTACCGGCCAATCCTCTGGGCAGGTAGCATGGGATCCGTATTGAATCCATATTTATTTAACCTTGTAAAACACATTCTCATTATATCAGCCGAGAATAGAAAGTACAATCGGGAAAAAACTATAAAGAGAAAGCGATGTAACATGTATATTTTAAAACCCGTCAGGAGGGAACACCATGACGCCCGAGTTGTCGCCGGATCCATCATCACCGAACAAACGGCACTCAAAACAGGCGAAAGCACACAGAACATCTCTTAAGACGCACGAAACCTCCGCGTCCTCGCCACAACAACATGAGAACGGCCCAATCGATCACCAGACAGTCTTTGCCAAAACCCATGACGGCGAGCCAGTCCGGCGCACAACGTTTGATCCGCTTAACCCGCACGAACCATACGTGAACGCGCACGGAGTCGTAATCGGCGATAACCATTACGATTCAGAACATTCTCCGCTAAACCGCTGGTCCGATGCCGTCGACCCTCTAATCATGGCCGATCCAGACTGGGTACACCCGACGCGGGATATCGGCTGGAAGACACCTGAAAATCAGGTCCTCTTACACGAAGGAGACATTCCCGGTAGCGGACCTTTCTCCCATCCGATGGAAGATGTCAGCACCGATGCGGAAGCAGACGATCTCACCCCCGCTGAAGATCACGAATTAGACACGCTCATTTCCCGGGCAAGCGCAAAAAAACAAAAAAGTTGACCCGAAAAAACAAAAGCGTGCCGCTTCTTTTCGACACACATGAAGAAGGAGCGGCACGTTTTTCTTATACGCGGGATACGCGGGCAAAAAGCGACAGCCGATACATGACTTGATCCTGCCCTTAACCCGGTTTTTACACCTCAAAGGCCCATCGGCCTTGTCGAAATACGGCTTCGCTCTGGCCACTAGGAAGTTCTCCGTCGATCGAAAGCTCAGGTGAGCCGATCATAAAATCTTCGTGGACGAGTGACGTGTTCGCCCCTCTCGCCAGAAGTTCCTCTTTAGAAAGATCGACACCGCCTTCGATGGTCGTCGGATAAGCCTCGCCAAGCGCCAGATGGCAGGCTGCATTTTCATCAAAGAGCGTGTTGTAAAAAAGAATATTTTCCTGATAAATCGGTGAATCGACGGGAACAAGCGCCACCTCACCCAGATATCGGGCACCCTCATCCATCTCCAAAAGTTGCTTCAGTACATCTTCCCCGCGCGCAGCTTGCGCCGATACGACCCGACCGTTTTCGAATGTGAGTGTAAAATCATCAATGAGGGAGCCGTTATAGACGAGCGGTTTGGTTGCCCGCACCGTCCCTTCGACGCGTTCACGGTGTGGCATCGTGTAGACTTCCTCTGTCGGAATATTGGGGAGAAAGGGGATACCGCGCGTATCAATCGAACCACCGCCGTACCAGATATGCCCTTCTGGAAGGCCCACTTTAAGGTCCGTACCCGGTGCGCGGTAATGAAGCGCGCGGTAACGTTTGGCGTTTAGCGCCTCTACGCGACGTTCTAGGTTTTTTCGGTGTGCGCGCCAGTTTTCCAGAGGATCACCAGTTGCGGCGCGCGCCGTCCGCAAGATCACATCCCACAGGCGTGCCTTGGCCTCTTCTAAACTTAAATCGGGGAAAACTTTCTTCGCCCAGGACGAGGTCGGGTACGAAATGAGCGACCAGCGCGCGCGATCGGACATCATAAAAGCCCGGTAGCCTTTCATCGCTTCGCTCACCGTTTTCGTTCCCAGAGCAACGCGCGCCGGTGATAGGTCACTTAAAAGATCAGGGTTCGGCGCGTAGATGGTTAAAAACGCTGCCCCTTCACGCGCCATCGTCTCATAGCCGCCTGCGACCCAAGCCGGGAAATAACCGAGCGCCTGATCGCTCGCATGCTCATAACGTGCCCGCGTCACCCCTTCATCGTTCCATTCCACATGGACATAGCGCGCCCCATGCGCGTAGGCGATACGCACGATTTCTTCTGCCAGCGGCTGCGCCTCGAGCGGGGTTCTAAGCACGAGATCCTGATCTTTTTGTAAGGCCACACCTGCCAGCACAGCGAGCCTGGCATACGTCTTTAACCGTTCATCGCGTTTCATCTGTTTGCCTCCTAAAACATCGATGCCTGATTTTAAAACCATGCTTTGAAAGCGCATCCCTATGATACCATATGATTCATGCGCCTGTTAACTCCGCGTCTTCCAAGCTGCCCACGCGAGAAGGAACCATCCGGTTAAAAAGGCAATCCCGCCAAATGGCGTAATCGCACCGAGTGCGCGCACACCTGTGATAGCCAGGAGATACAAACTACCGGAAAAAAGAAACGTCCCGATTAAAAAAGCCCAGTTTGCTGCACCAAGAAGCGACGAGGACGTATTCCACTGTCCCATGAGCACAGCCACGAGAAGTATTGCCAGGCCGTGAATCATCTGATAGTGTACCCCGGTTTCGTAAACCGCCAGAGAATCAGCACTGATCGTACCTTTTAAACCGTGCGCCCCGAAAGCACCGAGCGCCACACTTAAAAACATGCTGATCGCACCGACCAAGGTCCAGCCGGACATCTTACATCCGCCTCCTCTCACGTTTAACAAGACTTAAATAAAGCCTGTGTTCCTCTTCATTTGTAATCGTCGATTCTACATAAGCGAGATTGACCTCGAAATACGCATGCATCAAAATATGGGCCAGCACGACGGCTGGTGTCTCTGCCACTTCGCGGTAACGCCGCTCTGTATACAGATGACGCGCACCCGGTAAAAAATGCCTGAGCATACGCCTGAGCGATTCACCGGCTCGATCCGCATCTACGAAAATATAGACGTCTTCTTCGTCCTCCAGTCGTTCGAGATCGAGTGCGCCAAACAACATAGAACCGTTCGATAATGTCTGACGCGAAAGCGTACCGTACGTCTTGATAAACTCGACCGGTTCAGAAAGGATCGGTTGGAGCTTCGCCACATCGGTCGGCCCTTCTACGATGAGAACTTTGCCCATGTGCTCACCTCGTCTCAGGCCTTTTCTGCGCGCACGATCGCACGATCGCTGACACATCTTCGTTCACCTAAACATCGCAGACCTGGAGTCTCACGGTATGCATCCAATCCGGAAGGCTTTTTTGCCCTCTTCTTAAGTATGCCGTTTTCGATCCTGAAATAGGTTGCGCTGTTTCATCCTTCTGCTCGTGCCACCCCGGCGGCATGGGGGTCTATCTAAAAGAACACCCGACTCAATGTGCCCTAAACCATACTCACGCCCGATGATAAGGCTCGAGATTTTTAAGACGCGAACCCTCCAAACGCCGAAACAAGAACACAATCACGACCGCCAGGAGCGATAACAGTGCCCCAGCAACATAAGGTAAGTATATATTCAGGCTGTAAAGCCCGCTACCGACGACCGGACCGATGATGCGTCCTAAACTATCCATGGCCGAATTCGTTCCCGACGTCACCCCTTGTTCCGCCGGAGTTTTTTGCGTAATGAGAGAGGTCACAGCCGGGCGCTGCAAAGCGTTTCCAATACCGAAGACGGAAAGATACAGCGCCGCCGTCCAAAAACTGCTGGAGAACATGATAAGCACAAAACCAAGGGCACTGAGTAAAAACCCGAAGATAAGAACAGTTGATTCCTGACCTTTTTTGACTCGACGGACGATGCCTCCCTGCACAAGTGCACCGACAATCCCGATGATCATGAACAACCAGCCGAGTTCCAGGCGCGTCAATCCTACTTTTTGTGCTTCGAAATAAAAAAGTGTCGCCTCAATCGCAGCCAGTGTAAACGTTACGAGAAAAGACAGTGTAAAAAGATATGCCATCGGCCCCTGCAACAAATGAAGGCGATCGCGCCAGGTCACTTTCTCACCCCTACCGCGCTTTTCTTCCGGAAGCGACTCTGTAAGGGAGTAGGCAACAAGGAGCGCGACGAGGAGCGATAACACGGTTGCCACTTCAAACGGCAACGCGAGAAAAATCGACCCCAGTACACCACCGAGCGCCGGACCGGCAACAAACCCCAACCCGATGGCCATCCCGACATAGGCCATTCCTTTCGTCCGCTCTTCCTCAGACGTAATGTCGGCCACATAGGCTACGCTGGAGGCGATCGCCGCTCCGGAAAACAGGCCGCCTAAAAAGCGAGAAGCATACATCAAAAACAGGCTACGCCCGGAGATGGCGAGCAACAAAAAGCTTGCCGCAAACCCGAGCATCCCCCAGAAAATAACCGGCTTGCGGCCGATACGGTCGGAAAGAGAGCCCCAAAGCGGTGAGACGATTAAAGAAACGAGTGAATAAAGGGAAAGCATGAGTCCGAGATGATATTCTTTGGCGCCGGCCGCTAAAATGGCGTCCGGTAAAACTGGAATAATCATCCCAAACCCGGTAAACGTCGTAAACAGAACGAGCACGATAATCAACAATCTACGATCCATAACCATCACCCGCTTTTCAAGTCTCTGTCTTATGCTTGTCCGCTTCTATATTTTAACACCATCGCCTGCTTCAAATCCCATAGTTTTTGTGACAAATCGACGGCATACTCATGCGGATTGGTCAGTCTCAATATTTCCGGTGGAAAATGCAAAAGGGACGCATTGGCCTGGGCACGGATTTCTGCAACTGTTTTTTCAGCGATCTTTCTTCTCCCGTCACGCATCACCGGATGAAGCATAGGTTCGGCATGATAATCTTTAAGCGTTTTTCGCTTCATGGTATAGATGGGATGAAAAATTTCGTAGGGACCTTCCGGAAGCGGTTCATCAGCGAGCATCACCACATCGGCCAGCGCCTCCATCTTTTCCCGGTCAAAAAAACGAACGACCTGTTTGATGTGAGGCGTTGTAATCTTGGCCGGATTTTCACTCACCTTAAGCCGCGGCTGCCACCCCTTTCCCGTTTCTTTTTCAGCGACCATTTTGTAAACGGCACCGAGCGCTCCGCACCCCTGAGCCGTGATGAGCTCCGTTCCGACACCCCAGGCATTGATCGCCGCACCTTGAATTTTTAAATCACGAATCAAATCTTCATTTAAATCACCAGAAGCGACGATGATCGCATCATGCATCCCGTGCGCGTCTAGCTCGGCACGCGCCATCTTCGATAGATAAGCGAGATCACCGGAATCGAGACGAATGCCGTAACGCTTGGGTTTTCTCCCCAAGCGCTTGGTCAGCCTCTCGAAAACTTGAATGGCATGCGGAAGGCCTGACGTCAGCACGTCGTACGTATCGACGAGCAATATAGCGGAATCCGGAAAAGACGCTACAAACGCTTCAAAGGCTTCGACCTCCGACCCGTAACTTTGAACAAAGGCATGCCCGTGCGTCCCGGAAAGCGGTATGCCAAAACGCCGAGCTGCCTGCACGTTGGATGTCGACTCGACCCCGGCAATATACGCAGCACGCGTACCATACAACCCCGCTTCCAGACCGTGCGCACGCCGGAGCCCGAATTCCAGAACCGGATCGGAGAGCGCTGCATGCACGATGCGAGCTGTTTTGGTAGCAATGAGCGTCTGATGATTGATGATACTGAGTAGAGCCGTCTCTACCCAATGCGCTTCGTTAATCGTCGCTTCGACTCTAAGAAGCGGTTCTTCGGCAAAGACGATCTCCCCCTCTGGAAAAGCATACACATCGCCCCGAAAACGAAGGTTTGCCAGATACGTTAAGAAGTCTTCTTCATACGTACTGAGCGATCGTAAAAAAGAAAGCGACGCCTCAGTAAAACGGATCTGCTCTAAAAAATCAAGCACCTGTTCGAGGCCTGCGAAGATCGCATACCCGGAACCACACGGCAGCTTTCGAAAATACACATCAAAGGCAACTTTTTTGTTGTGCGTGCCCCGCTTAAAGTGAGCCTGCATCATATTGAACTGATAAAAATCGCCGCTTAACGCTCCATCCGGTGGCCAGACCGTCGAATCGTGCAATTTTTCCGCCCCCTTCCATAATGCTACCTACACCTGATTCAATCATTCGGCTGAGCGTTTGCGCTTAAGCCGTTCACATACCCGATTTAAGAAAACGTGTGTTCCAACGCCTGTAAAAAGGCCGGGTCAATCGCTGCATCAACAGCACGACCCTCTCTCCTATCTTCAGCCGCTTCCAGCCACGCATCGATGATCATCCCTAGTCGTTTTCCAAAAAAAGGAACAGTGACACCTTCTTCGCCGAACTTGAGGGTGATCTCATCCGGTTCTTCACCGAGCGCGCGCCAATCTGAGCGGCCAAACCATAGATGAACCGAACCGCTTCCCATATTTAATTGTACAACGATATACGGATCCCCGTCCAACATATGCGCATAAAACGTCATATCGACGTGCACGACCCCTTCAAACATGGGCTTAATAAGACGTGTTTCTTCCTCCGAAAACGGAACAGTCACGACCAGGACGTCCCCTTCATCCGTCTCCCGCCAGTCAAACGAAGCACGCGTTACCTTGACATCAACTTCCATCTATACCACCCCTCTCTCATCGTATATTATTTCCACAATACCTGGCCTTCGATTTCAAGCACACTAAGCGATCCAGTTCAAACACGCCTAACAAGACATCCCTAACTTTGCGATCCATCTTCAGCACGTCTAGCTACCATCATAACGCGCCGCCTTGCACTTCGCAAATGATGATGGTTTTCGTCCATAGGCCTTTGCCCAACATAGGCGGGACAAATCACCCATGTCACGGTCAGACCATACGCTAAATCTGAATCAAAATGAAAGGAGGGAGCACCTTGGGTCCGTACAACCCTATGTTCTGGCCTGTCCAACATACGGTCCGCCGGCTTACGCCGATGGAAACACTCTCCCTTCGAGAGTACCTGAGTTATTTAACCCATCAGTTAGAAATGCTCAAACGTACCGCAGGAGAAATCAATGATGCCACACTCAAAGATCTGTGGACGAGAACAGAACAGGTTCTGGAAAAGCACGTACGGGAAGTTATTGCGCTTTTAAACATGCGTACCGTCTTTCCTTCTTGAAATGCGAAGCGTCCTTCATTATGTAAAGCGATATCCGTTTTACACGATCGTAAAGTGAGGTGAAATGCATGTTAACCGCTGATGAACGGCACCACCTAACAAGTCTCCTCGATATGTCCAAAAGCATGCTCTGGAAGACGACGAGCATTCAGGAAGAAGCCGCGACACCGGAGGTACGGGATACACTTTTGCGTCAATACAATGAATGGGTGTACGTGCACGATATGATTTTCCGCACGATGGGACGCTTTGGCCTGTACCCAGCCCAGCATGTAGAAGCAATGATTCAAAACGATATCAAACGAGCGCAGGAAGTTTTAAATATGCCCTTCGGCGCAAAAAGTCCGGAACACAACGCTTAAAACCATAGATTAAAGCGCGATCATGCTCGCATGAAACAGCCAAAGAGCCCCCTTTGAAGGGGAGGCTCTTTGGTAAATATCTTTAACCGAGCATACCGGTACGCATAATAATAACTAGAAGAACATAAATAACGATGGCAAAGGCAAATACATTGACGGCTCCGCTCATCGCACAGCCTCCTTTCACACGATGACCTGTGGTCTAAAAACGATCGAGCTGGCACGGCCAGAGCAGGATCCTCACTCAATCAAGCGGCTTCATCAAACGGCTTCGTCAAACGGCTTCATCAAGCGGTAAAGAACCCGGCATTTAAGATGATCACTAGAAGCACGTAGATGACAATGGCGAAAGCAAACCAATTGTACGCGTGAGCACCAGCAACATAGGTGGTTCCGTCCGCCTGAGCAGCCGCAAACGCTTTAGCCATCCCGACCCACCTCCTTCCCGACGCGCATGGCCTCAAATCCTATCAGACATAATTTTTAGAACCGTTCACTCTTAAGCCACCGGGCCGAAGAAGCCAGCATTTAAGATGATCACCAACAGCACGTAAATGACGATGGCAAAGGCAAACCAGTTGTATCCACCTGCGTACGTCATGTCTGTCACCTCCTTCATCTTGCCTCGCTCTTAACGTATGAAGGCATAGGAAAAAGCGATTGTACGTTAACCCAAGCTATGTGATTGTTTTGATCCATGCCTAATTGATCCATCTCCGTCTAAAACGCGCCGTACCAGCGGTAATCGAGCGCAATGAGTAAAAGAACATAGATGACCAGTACGAGATAAAACATCATTTTCCCTCCTTATTTCCATCCTTGTAGAAGTTTTACCCAAATACAGGCAAATCGCACTTGATTTTTTGGCGGAATGTTCTGGTTTATTTTCCTAAGCGTGCCTCACCATTTCCTATATGCTAAAATGTATGAAGACATAAGCGGCAAAGAAGCGGCCCTTAACCACTCAACAATCACTCCGAAAACACGTAACAAACAATCGGAAAAATCATCACCCCTAGCGGAGGATACATTGATGAACCATCACCATCAATCGACAGGATCTCTCCCCCGTCCTCCTGTACCGATCCTGTACGAAGACAATCATCTATACGTCTTGATCAAACCGGCAGGACTCCTCAGTCAGGCAGATGCAAGCGGTGACCCTGATCTCGTAACACGCATGAAAGCTTATCGCAAAGAAAAAGAACACAAACCCGGTGAAGCGTATATCGGTCTCGTCCATCGTCTCGATCGCCCGGTAGGCGGTCTCATGGTCCTCGCCAAAACCTCTAAGGGCGCGGCAAGATTATCTCAAGCGATACGAGAGGGCGAATTTGAAAAGTATTATCTGGCCGTTACCACTGGCTGCCCCAAACAGAAAACAGGTACACTTACGCATACATTATGGAAAGATCCACGCACGCACCGCGTCTTTCGTGTACCGGACACGACGCCGGGTGGGCGACGGGCAGCGCTTAAGTACGAGGTTCTCGACACAATGATACCGAAAGATCAATCCGAAGCGTCGCTCGCGCTCGTACACATTCACCTCATCACCGGAAGATCTCACCAGATTCGCGTTCAGTTTCAGTCGATCGGTCACCCTTTGTGGGGCGACCAGCGCTATGGCGAAACGTTCAGGGTCACCGCCAAGACCAATCCTGCACTTTGGGCTTATGCCTTGCGTTTTCCGCATCCGACGCTCCGCACACCGCTTTATTTTACTGCACCCCCTCCATCACTCCCCCCATGGTCTTTCTTTAAGTTCCATCAGATGCTTCCGCATCCTAACGTTACGGGTCCTGGTGCACAGGATCTCCATGTTCCGGATCTCGACTCTTAGGATCCCGACTCTCGATGACAAGGAGATAACCACTTTGAACCGTGATACTGACATCCGATCTCAGTGGTTCATTGCTCACGCCCCGGCCATATCCCCAGCTTAAATCTTCTTCCCGTAACGGATAATAAAACCCATCCAGCGTAATCCCGCGCACCACTTCAGAAAAAGGGATCAGTGAAACATACGGCCAGCGCGTCTTTAAACGCGTCTTTCCGGGCCCAATGAGACGTACTCTGTTCCAGGGATTTTGTAATACACAGGGCACCCCGTGACGAAGACAGCGATAGATGAGCGAAACATTGGACAAGCTGTGGTCAAAACGACTGCCGATTCCTCCCTCGATGACAATCGAGCGTGCACCGTTTAAAAGTGCCCAGTCTAGCGCCATTTCTGTGTCCGTCTCTGCTTTTTCCGCCTCCGCACGAAGAAGGGGGATCCCTTGCGCTTCAAGCAGCGCAACCCCCGCCTCACCAATCGTATCGAAATCCCCCACCGCCAGGTCACAGGGAAACTGGTGCCGAACGAGCCAGAGTGCTCCGGCATCAACGCCAATCACATAAGGTTTATCGTTCTCATCAGAATATTCGGCTAAAAGCTCTGCAAAAGAACCTGCTTCCTTTTCTCCGCCGCTTACGATGAAGACCAGCATCTCTATCCCCCGCTTTCAATCTTCAAAAAAGCTTGTGTATGCATCTTGCTGCGTAAGATCGCATAGGATTTCTTATCTACTTATGGTATACTAAACCATGTCAACCGTCATGTCCATATCTGCTATGGTCTCGTTTGTATGTGATAATTTGTTTAACTGGCGTTACCATGTTTTGTTACTACGTTATCATGTCGAGGTGAGTGATCATCGTTCACGTTGCTCAAGCCATCATGACCATCGGTCAGTACGTCGTGCAAATTTATTTAGTTTTAATGATTATCTACATTCTATCTTCTTGGATTCCACCGCTTTACCATTCTCGGCTCATGCAGTATGTTGCCTCTATCGTCGAACCGTATCTGGGCATTTTTAGGCGATTCATCCCGCCGATCGGCATGATCGACTTCTCACCGATTATCGCTTTCCTCGTCTACAATTACATAGTGGCTCCGGCTTTTCTCGCTGGTTTATCCACGCTTTTAAGTGCAATCCTCAGTTTGACAAGCTAAAGCCTTCGATATATACCACGTTCGATCAACTGTTCGATCCAGTACCCCATACCGGCTTCGGCGCCGGTTTTTTACTTTTATGGCTTATGGTGCTGTATAAGTTTAGCCATGTCGGATAAGCTAAGAGCGTACCAGTAGAAATTGCCTATTCAATACTCAGGCAAATTCCGACAAGAAAGGAGGGTGACCATGCCTACACCGCCTAAAATGGTCTCAACCAAAGACTTACTTTACTTAAAAGACATGATGGCCTGGCAACTTTTAGCCATCAAACGCTATCACCACTTAAGTCAGGAACTACAAAACCAGACTCTAAAACAGATGCTGGGTCAGCTCATCGACATGCACAAAGCACATTATCAGACACTGCTTGGTTACACACAAATAAATAATGAACAAGCCATTCAGCAATTTAATCAACAGATGATGCAAGCGGCCCAGATGGGTGGGCAGGTGAACCAGGCACAGATGCGCGCCTGACACGTTCTTGTTATCGTTTAGCAGGTCACAGCAATATCAGTCTTATTTAAGGAGGTGCTTGCGTGAACACCAATCAAGTTCCAACCCAGCAAGCCGCAGCTCAAGCCGGAAAACAGCGGGTACAGCTAACACCCAAACAAGATACGACTTC
>PEBX01000034.1 GCA_003050645.1 Candidatus Carbonibacillus altaicus | reverse complement strand
AAACGCATCGAGCGCGTCTCCAGGAATGCTTACGCTAAGATGGCTCAACGCGACTTCTAGCGTTTGACCACTTGATTTGATTTTGGCAACGATGTCCTTATCGATGGGGAGGGTAAGAACATCGCCGGCTTTCAGGGCAAGGCCGGAGAAGTTCAGAGTCACGGTTTTGCCGCCGGAGGAGAGAGCCTGATCGATGGCCTCACGCGAGACGTTGAGCGTAACAGTTCGCGTCCCGTCGGCATTCTGGGTGATAGTTGCTTTACCGCCGGGGAAAGTCTGCTCCGTCGAGGGCTTCGCGCCGGGAGCAGGACTCGTTCCGCCGCCGCCGGAACTACCGCCGCCGCCAGAGCCGCTACCGGAACCACCACCACCGGACGGAGGAGGCGTCGTACCGCCGCCTGGCGGAGGAGGTGTGCTCCCGCCTGGGGTGACTGAAAACGTGGCTTTCGCCGTAACCTCGCCCCAGCCGACGACCGCCATGTACGTCCCTGCCATGGCATCGTCCGGCAGACGAAATGCCGTCTGGTAGGCGCCGTTTTGTACGGCGGGCACGTCCACGAACAAGATCGTCCCGTCCGGCCGGAGGACCTTGACGGTCACCCGGCTCAGCGTCGTCGTCCCTTTGAGATCGACGCGATCTCCCTGTTTTTTAGGTGCGACAGGCTCGATGGTCACCGCTGGGGCGTTGGAAGTTTCGGCCAAGGCGGCTTGGGGAAAAAGCCCGAGCAGCAAGGCGAGCCCTGCGGCGATTTTTATAAAATACTCAATCGTCTTAAGCTTAATCGTCTTCACCGACTGATCACCTCGCTCGCTTATAAATTCCGTTTACGCGAACCTAAAAGACTGGAAAGGGCCCGGCGCTGACCAAACCTTGCCGATCCCTTTCATGATTAGAACGAATATCGGAAAGTGTCGTCTGTCTATTGTTTTACTTGACGGGCAGCACCAACGGTTCCGCCAGGCTTTTTTCTGCTTGATCCGGGCTGCCGCTGAACCCATCGAGGATGAAGACTCTCACCTCATAGCCGTTACCTTTGACATTGAAATGTCCGTAAAGGGTCTCGGGTGTCCCGGACCAGCTCTCTTTTTCCAGGGCCGTGATCGCGATCGGTTCAGGCGTATCCCCTACGATCCGAAGGAGTTCAAAGATGACGACCGCTTTGGACGCATATGGCATAGTTGGCTGAACCGTCACTCGTGCTGTAATGCCGTCCGTTTGTTCGACCCTTGGATCTTGCAACGTGAAGAGCGCCTCGCCTTGAGCAGGCGGCACGTACATCGCGAGCAGTTGACCGCCTTCGACGAGCTCCGGATCGGTGTGTTTGAAGTGCGCCTGAACGTCGAGGAGGTACCAGCCTTCGCCGAGGATGTCGGAGACGTCGATGATGCCGGACGACTCTTCGTCGTAGGTCAGGAACTTCTCGCCGCCTTGGGCGAAGCGTCTCGGATCGTGCCGGGCGACTTCCTCCAGATTGCCGTCAGCGAGCGTGTAACGCCAGACCTTGGCGATATGGTCTTGTTTGCCCGGGTCTTCTTGGATCAAGATTTCGCCGCGGGGGGTGACGGTGAGGTTGTCCATCATTTTCTGCCCTTCGTTGCCCTTAAGGAGCATCTCGATCGTCCCGCCGAGATCCGGCTGCGTCACGTCCTTGAAGGTAAGCTTCCACAACCGGCTTTTTTTGTCCATCGTGGCGGTGGTGACGAAGTAGAAGACGTTCGGGTCATGCGGGTCCCACGCGCCGTCTTCCGGCCGCTGGAACTGGGTCACCCCGCCGGCGATGATCTCCTGGGCCAGCTCGGCGCCGGTCTTGTTTCTGGCATCGCCGAACGGATGCAGCGTGAACGGCTTCGGGCCTTCCCACTCGGTGCCGTCGCTCTCTTGCGGCAAGCCTTCCACCTTGATTCCGTACAGCGTCCCGTTGTTCAGCCCGGCTCGTTCCGCCGGATTTCCTTTGAACTCCTTTTCCCCGATGTAGAAAAAGACCGTACCGGATCCCTGTCCAGGGTTAGAATCATCCAGTCCGATGACGACCGTCTTTTCGCCCGCATTGGGATGAACGAGGATGTTTTCCCAGCTGGCCTTCCCGAGGGCCGGGAGTTCATAGCTCGTCCCGTCCAGGGCGTGGGCAAAGGCGCGGCCCTCACGACCTTTTTCCTCGCCGTTCATGAACAAGCGGTCCTGATAGCCCTTACCGCTTTTTTCATCATAGAAGGCGCTTTGCGGCGGCAGGTCGGCCGAGCACAGGCGAGACAGGTCGATGTTCTGGACCGGCGCATTGTATTGATTCTGCTCTTTATTCCAAAGCACAAATCGCTGAATCAAGTCTTCTCCGCGTTTGACTTCCAGCGTCTCCTTATCAATGATCCACTTCGAGACGAAGGCGCCCTTCGCCCCGTGGGCGCGGACCGCTCCTGCGGTGTTCGGAAGTTCGTGGTTCATAAGGAGCGTAAACGTGCCGTCACCGTTGTCATAAACGCCGAGGCCGTCGGGGATCCCGACCATCCGATAAGGCTTCCCGTCCTTCCCGGGGACCCCGTCCCCGACGGTCAAAAGCGACTTGATCTCGACGCCGTCCATCATCGGCACGAGGTACGGCGGCTTCGAGCTGCTCGGCCCGCGGTTTGGATCATCTTCAACGACGGGGACAAAGACGGGAATCGTATCCGGGGACGTGGCGCTGATGTTCACAACCCCCGGATAGCGGTAGTCTTTGCCGTCAACGGTCAGCGTGATGCCGTACGTCCCCTCCGGGAGCGTGACCGTCGCCCGCCCGTCGGTCACCGCAAGCCCCGCATAAACGTCCTCGCCGACGGTCTTGCCGTCTGCGTCTGTCTTAAAAATCGTCATCGTCGCCGCCGGCACCGGGCGCTGCTCGACGTCGGACACCGCAAACGTCACCGTTTTCTCGGCGTAAACATTCTCGGTCACCTTCGTGCTTTCACCGGCCGCGTCCGCCTGAGCTGTCAGGAGGACAAACGGCGGCAAGAGCAGCGTGACGACGAGCGCCAGCACCAAAGCCATCGTCAGCGGTCGCATCTTGCGCATGACTAGATTTCCCATTCTCTCACTTTCCCTCCTCCGACTTTTCCTCTGTCTGGCTACTTCCCCAACTCTCTCAACGCCTAGCCGGTCTACTGCCGCAAGCTGCTTGCGCCTTCCGTACTGTCACAGAAAGGTGCCGAACCGACCGGTGTATGGAGATGCCAGGTCCAACTTTAATATTATCAGACTATTTATAACGATTCGTAAAGATTTTGTTAAGTTTTGGTAAAGGATTCATAAATTGTTTGTAAATAATGTCCGAAGTCATCGAAACGAAAGGCATCGCCTCGATAAAAAGGAAGTCTTGCTCTACCGCACGGCTCAGCCGATCATTTTCATGAAGCTTATGCTTAGGTTCCTCGATCTCAGATCGTGGCAGTGCGCAATATTCTTGTTCACGAGTACTTTGAGGTGGATCTGGAAGATGTTTTAAGATCTGTAGAGCAAGACTTTCCTAGATTGAAGGGAACGATTCAGGATCTTCGCAGGCAGTTGGAAGAATAAAAAACTCATATGGAGAGTTTGACAAACATTTTTTTGATGATGACCCTAGTCATGCTCGTAGGGACGGATCAAAACATCATGTACAGCCATATGGTCATCGATGGGGGCATCTGAGCAAAAGAGACGGTACCCGTTTTGAGGCGAAGAGGGGGCAAGTGCAAGCGACGCGGAGCTCGTGCCGTGGGGGCGAACGCTCAAGCGCCGGAAGGACGAAATGCCCGCGGATCACCCCCGGCAGGAGTCAAACGGCTGCCCTTCAAAAACTGCGAAGGTATGTCCGGAAGATGCTTTTGACCTTTGTTCCCTTCACTCAGCTTATCGCCGGATCACGCTTCTTGACATGGCGCCCGGGAACCTGTTGACATGGAGCGAGGGAACCCGGGACTGGACCCGAAGGCCAAAACGACAACAACAAACCGACCAAACGTGAACCAGCGCTGCCTCGGCTTCGCGTTTCGAAGCGGCGCCGACGTGTGGCATGTGAGCATTGAGCATCGGGGCAGGTCGCTTATGCTCGGGCGAATCACCGCAATCCAAGTTCATTGGTGGCCCGTTCCGTGATTAAGGCGTGGCTGACGAGCAAAACCTTTTCGCCCTTCCATTCGGGAACAAACCGGTGTCGCAGGCCGGTCTCCAAGTCGAGCACGTTGACGTAAAAAGCGTCCCGATCCGAATCTTCCCGAGAAACCTCCGTAAAGACGAGATACCGCGGGAACGGGCGTGGTACGGCCTGCCGTGGCCCTGGAGGCCCGGCCAGCTCGTCCAGGTCCAGCCGGGCGAGGGCGTGGTCGAGCTCTGGGTCGGTGACCAGCAGGTGGCGGTGCATCCCCGCGCCCTCCGGCCGGGCCAGCGCTTCACGCCCCTGCAGCAGTGAGCAGGACGAACCGCCAAGAACGGCCGCCCGCGGTCCGAGCCCCGGGCGGTGCAATGGACCACAATGGAAGTCGAATAACGGCCTTTGCGCACCTTCGAGGCCCCAGCCGAGGCGGTGAGCCAGCCATGATCGCCCTTGAGAAGGCCCGGCAGTCCCTGGAGCCACTGGCTTGACCCACGCGGCGGCGGTTCTCGAAAGCCGCCTGGAATTCGCTTCCCAGACGCAGCAGCATCAGTCATCTAATGTCCGTCCCCATCAGCTGGCGGGGCCGAGCGCCCGAGGCGCGGCCAGTCCGTTGCATGCAAGGTTGGGCGTGAATAACGACGGACTAATTTTTGATGGTAAGTCGACTCAAGAAAAAAAACAGCCCGCTCAAGATAACAATTGGCAGAGCAATTATAAAAAACCCTAGCACATCATCTACATCTTCAATATAACTGTGCGTCACATTGGATGCTACAAAGACCGCGGCAAACAAAAATAACAAGATAGAAATCACTAAGGCAAACTTTTTTATAAGGATACTTCTTGTTACCCACTCTCCAAAAGCAAGAATAAGCCCGACAATCGTGAAGCTCATCGATACGGGAAAGTACAGGAATAGAAAAAATAATCTACCCAGACCCACGCCGGCGCCTGTTCGAGAAAAATCAAAAACACCGGTGTTCCAGCTCCAAATGACCACCCATACCGTCGTCAACAATCCCACCACAAGTAATACAACACCAATTTTTTTATACATTTTTTACTCTCCTCCAAACATTACTTTGAAATGAAAAATGGAACTGGCGGAGAGAAAGCCAAGCCAACGACTTGACTGACTCTCCGCTCGAACTGGCAGCTGTCTTTAAGCCGCCTTAATTAGTAAGTGTCATGCCACCATTTTACATACAGCGCCCAGTCCCAATAGGGCCACGAACCTACATATCTAAAGACTTCAGGATTCGGTTCCCCATATTGAATCCATATATCGTGGTTAGCCGCATCTCTCGTGCCCTGATCACGGAACCGTGGCGAGGAACAATACCCATAAGGCCCCGAGTATCCACGCTCTCGTGTGTAGTCGCGCTCACACGGAACGAAGGGATCCCCTCCACATGCATATCCGTCCGTTTGATGAAAACCCCAACTCAACAAAGTACTGTGAGCATCTGCATACCAACCTAGGTGTGGACGGGGAGGCGTATAGTTGGGGACTGGGTGTGAATACGTGCCACATGGATGCGTGTCAGGCGCCAGAGGTTCCACTAGTCCGCTCAACTTGTAGTCTTGTGACTTGTAGTCTTGTGGCTTGTAGCCTTGTAACATGGCATAAAACTCGGCCAACAGCGGGTATTCTGTAAGCGAAATGTCTAGTTTCCTTATATCCTTTACATTTTGCGCTTTAGCGGTTTGTAGCATACGGTTTTGATACTCTATTACCTGCTGAGCTAAAGCGATGATGACATCAGGTATCCCCGCAGCACGAGCACCGTCAGAGTCCAGAATTTGATATTCTCCTTTGTAAGAGACAAAAGGGTCCAATTTGCGGAACTCAACAGTTATCTTTTCTACCGTGTATCCATTCAACAAAGAGCGGCCCAAAGCAGAAACATTTCCTATGGCGAGTACTCCAATGATGAATACTCCGATGACGAGCACGAACAGAGTGCCAATAACCTTATGAAGTTTCATTTTTACACCTCCTGTTATTGGTTTCTTGGATCTTCATCTCTCAGCGTAATTTACTGTGTTAGGATTTCTTTTTGCACCTTCTATTTGTATAGACACCTCCTTCCCTTGCCTCTGAAATTAAAATTCTTCGTTTCGCTCCCCTCCTCTCGCGGTTTTTGCTTCTGCGCTTACCATACCACATGATTTTTTCTTTGTCTGTCGTCCACTTGGATGATTTTTGAAGGGGATTTCGCTTCCTTGTCGTCCATTTGGACGACAAGAGCCTCGGAGTCAAAATTTGCCTTTATCCGTTTCCTTGCCGAGCAAGGTCATGCGCCCCTCAGACTGGACGAATACTGAAACTATATTGCATCCTTCTGTCAAAGGAGAAGGGCTCGTGAAACGAAACAACATCCATCCCCGGCTCCATCCAATTCAAAGCGGCTTTGAAACGGATCAAAGGCGAAAAAACGCTCGTCGAACGCTCCCGGGAATCCGGCGTTCATCCGAACCCCCTCTTGAAGGGAAAGCTTCTCCTCCTGGAAAAAGGCGCTGAACTCTTTGAACCTCCGAACAAAGAGAGGATTACAGAAGCGCATCCGTGATTGGGTTGAGCTCCTCGGCAAAAAGGAGGTTGAAATCGTGCGCCTCAAAAACTTCCCCGGGCAGGGGAGCGAGATCAACTTCCGCTTCAGGAGCACATCCGTCTGGCGCAAGAGGCGCTGGCCAGGCGGCTGGCTCCCCTGCCGATTCTCCTCAAGACACTTCGCATTCCGCGGGCAACCGGGTATGACCAGAAAAAGCGAGAGGAGACCGAAAAGAGACGGGCTCTGGCGGACGAAGCGCTCAACGTGCAGATCGAAGCCATTCTTCAGGAACATCCGGAGTCGGGCGATCGCCGCCTCGAGGCCGAGCTTCGGCAGCGGGGAAAGGAACGGGCGAATCTCGTCGCCGGCTTTCTTTCCGACACGGGAACCGGACGCCTTTGATGGGCTCACCACCGCCGAAGGGGCACCGGTTCGTCTTTGTTTCCTAAGCCCAACTTCCCATTGATCTGGCTATTTTTTCATGCTATCCTGACTGCAGGATCAGTCGGGTCATGAAAAAGATCGGCATGAAAGGAAAACTAGAGAAAACGAACAATCAGACGGCGCAGGAGGGAGGACCGTGAGGAGTCCGCCGAATGAGCAGATGTCTGGCCGGAAGCCGGATTTTATCGCGACGCATGAAGAGATCATTGAATTTCTAAGCGATCTTCGTAGGCAGAAGATTCGGCCTCATTGCGGGAGACGCCAGGAACGGGCGTCGGATCTTTCCGACCAGGTCTCGGAACACCTCTTTCCGTCCATCGTATGCCTTCGCCGACGCCTTCGGCTTTACGCAACGCACGGAATGTTCTTCCCCGACGTCGGGCTGGTCGTTACGGATCCCGATCTTCGCGTCGTCTCGTTCATGTTGCCGGCGTCGGAAGGAGCAAAGGGGGAGTGCTCGGACCAAAGAGCGCGGGTGTCGCACCTCGGCGCTTTCCCGGAACTCAAGCCCGGGGACGTGCTCGATGAGGTTTCTTATGGTCTGAATGCGTTCGTCTTAGCGAGGCGCTCTGGCCGGGTTCGGGCCGTCGCCGGCGCGGTTCACAGCTGTCCGCAGTTCAAACGGATGTGGACCGTAGCGGCTCCTTTGGGAAGAGCGCCTTTGGGGTATGTTGGCCTCCTCTTTGCTATGCATCAAGATCCTTACGGATACGCGAGCTGGCTGGTCGAAGTGGCGGAGCAGATCGAGTGGGAACTTCGGACTGAAAAAGAACCGTCGGTTTTGGAGGAAGCGGCATTGAGCGAGGATGAAGACAGCGGAGAAGGCAATTCCCAGCCGCTCGTTCGCCCTTCGCTGGCCGTCCGCATCCCGAAATCGGCGGTGGCCAAGCTTTCCGAACGTGAAAAGGAGGTTTTGGCACTGTTGGTCACCGGCGCGAGCATCGGGGAGATCGCCCGGAAGCTCCATCTTAGCCGGTCGACGGTCAAGACGCACCTCGCCCGCATCGCCGAGAAGTGGGGGATTGAACCGGGCGTGAAGTCGATCTTGATGTTTATTTATCAATCAAAATAGAGAAATGCCAGCGTCAATTGTGAGAGCGTTCCGTGTCGACCATTGGACGACAGACAAACTCTCGCTCCTGTGGTAAATTGAGAGCAGAAGCGGAACCGCTCCGATGGCGACTTAGAGGCACCACTAGATGAAAGGTGAAAATCCCTTTTTTAGGGGATATGAAACAGAACAAAGACATGCTATGTCATTCTTGAGGCGGATACCATCAACGGACGGAATTCTGCGGGAAGGAGAGGGCTTAATATGGCGCCGATGGAACAGTTGGTTGAGATTAAGTAGATCTTGTCCTGCGTGATGCTCCGGACCAAATGAAAACGTGTCCGAGTTAGGTGTTGCAGAGCTTCGTAATTTTACCGCGTCGAGCCTTTTTTGATGCTGAAAAGGCCAAGACAAATAAGGGGCGAAGAGGAGGGGCCAGAAAACTTTCCCCCAATGGGTCCCAGGAAAGACAGGGGTTTTGAGGGGAGTGGGAAGTGTGTTCAGGCAAATTCACCCTTGATCCAATAAATAGGTGAGTCCTCTTTTGTTAGAATAACGGATCGTGGATCGAATCGATGTTCGACGAGCTGGTGAAGGCCCTGAGTGAGGAACTTCCGGGGTTCGTGCTGAAGGTTCGGGGGAAAGGGGACATCGAAAAAGGCTCGCATTTCAATATCTATTGGTAAAACTAATTGGAGTGTGGTAGAATGTATGTACATAATAAAATCGTTTCTTTCTTGGTATGTGTTGTTATGGTGACTTCATTATACCAAAATGAACGATTTTCTTTTTTTATGGGGAAGAGGCTGCCCCGAAGGTATTTTTGGGACAGCCTCTTTTCTTTGCCGAGCGGGGATGTTGGTTTCGAACGCGACTGTCGGCGATGAGGCAGGTTACGGCTTTTCGAAGCGAAAGGCCATGCGAAGTGCCTGCGCTTCGTCCATCCCTCGAAAAGCGGCGCCGTAGGCGAGCCGCTCGACGGCGTCGATGATGGCCAGCGCTTGGATCTCGGTGAGACCGCGCAACTTTTCGATGAGAGCGGCGCCGTCAACGCTGTACGCTTCATCCAGCCTGCGCTCCAGGATGACCCCACGGATATTGGCTGCAAGTAGCGCGGCCGTATGAACAAGCGGCACTTCCGATGAAACGCCTTTGTACGCTTCGTAAATGAGGCGGGCCTCAGACTCTGTCAGGGCGACCTCGTCCAGAGCGCGCTGGTAAAGCTTGTACAATCGGCCGAGGTCGCGGCTTACAACGAGATGGCTGGTCCCGCGTTCTTCGACCTGGCGCAAGATCGCAGGCGTCAACATGACGCCGGGCGCTTCGTTGGACACACAATCACTCCTTCCAGTCTCTTGGAGATGGTCGATGCCGCTCGGTTGTTTCAGGAGATGATTGGCACCGTTTCGCCGATCGACCATACATTTCGAACGTCCTTGCGTCGTTCATCTTTACGAGTCTCGCAGGTGATCGAATCGATTCGAATCTCACCGGTGAGACAACCCTCATGGGCAGATATCGCCATGACTCGAGTATACGCAGGTGAACGGCGCGCGTCAAGCAGATGCTAAGCGAATCTATGGCATTCACAAAACGCTCACTGCTCATTCACAGGAAGATCACACCTTGGGAGATTGATCACAGAATCAAGGAATTATTATTTACTGAACTATGATTTTGATGATATACAAAAGAACAAAATGTGCAGGGTAAAAAGCGTAGGCAACCCACCACGGGCCGCGCGGGAGTCCGAGCGGAAGAACACGGACGAGGGCCATAAGAGGAAAGATAAGCCAAGCGCCGAACGATAAGATCAGGCTATCCGCAGAGAAACCGGAAAAGTTAACGATCGTAAGATTAAGTAAATAGATGGTAAAGAGAAACGGGAAAAACTGTTTGGTGGTTTGGCTCGTATCACGCTTGTTGGTGTTATGCTCGTCGGTACTATGCTTGCTGGCGTTACGTTCGTTGGTTTTATGTTTGCTGGTGTTACGCTCGTTGGCGTTATGTTCATAGGCATTATTCAGACTGAGCGCAAGAAACGTAGAGGTAGCGATCAACAGCACGCCTTCGATGCCGTAGTCGACGAAGAAAGCGAGAAAAAGATAGGCAGGTACGGTGAGCCACTGCTTACGCCTTAAAGCATCAGTTAAGAGCGCGCCGAGAAGCAGTGTCCATAAAATGTTCCAGTAAAGCCAGATCGGTCGGCCCATATAGGTCGGATAGAAAAATACGATAAAGCCGATCTGCGCGATCAGGGCAAAAGGGAGGATGCGCTTTACATAATGCCAGACCGAAAAACCGCGTGCCAGCGATGCGCCCATAAACAGGGCAAAAATAGGGAAGACGACGCGCCCAGGCAGGCGCATCCAGATGTCTCCTGGATCGGTCCAAGCGGCCCAGTGATCCCAGGCCATCAAAAGAAGGGCGATCCAACGGATGAGCTCGCGCTTTTTACCCCAGGGGAAAAGAATATCTTGCATCATCGTCTTGAACAATGGCGTAGCTCCTTTATAAGCGTTAAGCATTTAAACGCGGCTGATATTGAGGTTACCGAATAAATAAAAATACGTTATATGTAACAACGGTACGTCTTTTTCTGTTGCATCGCTGCCCTGGTCATTGTCCGGAACATGCCGTGTGCCTGTATACTCCGAACCGTCATATCGGACAGAGCCAAAAATCGGTACGCCTTGGACTGTCACTTTCCAGTGCTTGGGGACGATCAGGTGATGACTGCCAAAGATGCCAACAAGATCAAATGTAGCTGTATGGTTTTCAAGTTGTGCCCTGGTTACGTCAATCTTACTGCTTCCAAAGATCGATACGATATCGGCTTTGGCCAGCTGGCTAGACCCTACAACCAGCTCTTGACGACCGAAGGCAGTCATCGATTCAATATGCCGTTCACTCGCATGCTCCTTTTTTGAAGCAAATGAGCTCTTAGATTTATAATGATACGATCGGTAACGGTATGATTTCCACGGTTTCCACCACGGCTTTGGAAAGAGGATAGACAGTCCAACCCAGATTAAAATAAACGGCCAGATAATATTCCAGCTGATCGACTGAATGATCTCCAGCGCTTGTAATTGGAATAAAATACCTAGAAACAGTAAAAAAACGCTCGCAAAATTGAATCCCGTGCTAACGATCATATTGACGCCGAGCACGATCAAGATGACCGGCCAGTAGGTGGAAAATAACTCGCCAACTGCAAAGTCGGTCAATCCCAGCTGATTCAATAAAAAAACAACTCCCAAAACGACGAGAAGAAGGCCGGTTAACCAGCGTCCCATTGAATCATCCTTTCTCATTGTGGTGACAGGGTTAAAACGCTTTACAATTTCACAGCTTTACAATTTCACAGCTTTACAATTTCACAGTTTTACTACTTCACAGTTTTACTACTTCATGCTTTACTACTTCTGAACTTCACCACTTCACCATGTCCTCATTCCTGGCCATATTCCAATGCATGACCATGTTTTCATTTTTGCCATCTTTTAGTGCATGCCCATATTAGAGAGCATACACGCGGACCTGGCGGTTCGTGATCGAACAGTTTCCGCTTTTAGTAAATGCCCATATTAGAGAGCATACCCATGTTCCATGCTTTACTGCTTGTTGCAAAGACAATCACGATCACTTGTTATTTGAATCGCGACAACGCGTTTGAATTCCCTTTATATTATATCACGGGAATCAATGTAGATAAATAAGCGTATCAGCACGTGTTGATCGATGTATTGTTTGCAAAAACTTTCACGGCTCAAGTCCATATGTGTGTAACATCCCTCTACTGAAGAAGCGATCGAATAGGCGCTACATTTTGCAGTTAGTTGCTGCTAAAATCGTTCTCCAGGCCATTTAAACCTAAAAATTTGTCTTCTCTCGCTTGCAATAAGACGAAACTTATGTTTTTTGGGAAAAAATAGTTTTATCTTGTCTCCACGGGAAGCACCTTGCGAACTTCATTTCGTTCATCTGCCACGAAAATATGATGTCATTTTTTCAGCTGCATATAATAAACACGATAAACATGAGATTGAAATCGTTACCAATATAATTTTTGTTTACAAAAACGTGATTTCATGCTATGATAATGATTAAGAATGGTAACGTTACCAGATTATTAAATTTTTCTTTTTTTCTTTCGTTGGAGGAAGGCAATGGCAACGATTAAAGATGTCGCACATCTTTCCGGTGTTTCTGTTTCTACAGTATCAAGGGTTTTGAATAACAGCGGTTATGTAAATCCTAAGACGAAGCACAAAGTTCTAAAGGCCATCGAAGCTCTAGAGTATAAGCCGAGTCAAATTGCGCGCGGTCTCGTCAGTCGAAAAACGCGAACTTTAGGTTTAATGCTTCCCGATATTACCAACCCCTTCTTTCCTGAACTGGCACGAGCGGTAGAAGATAAGGCGCATGAAAAAGGATACGCGCTCATTCTCTGTAATTCCGACAATGATTTAGGAAAAGAAGAAAAGTATTTTGACTTGCTGCAAGAAAAATCGGTTGACGGGATCATTTTTTCCGGGGAAGTGCGTCTGCCATTTTTACAGCGCTTGCAAAAAAAACAGACCCCCCTCGTCGTAGTCGATGCCCGCACCGATCATATGACGGTTCATTCTATCTATACGGATAATCGCTATGGCGGGCAGCTTGGTACCTGGCATTTGATTGAACAAGGGTATAAGCGGATTGCTCATATACGCGGTCCTTACGGCAGTATGCCTGCTGAAGACCGGTACAGAGGGTATCAGGATGCGCTGAAGCAGGCTGGAATAGAAATCGACCCTATCCTTGTGCAGCCGGGAAATTTTGACTTGCAAAGTGGTTATGAGGCCATGTTAAGACTGCTTTCCTTAAACGATGTTCCAGATGCTGTATTTGTTGCGAACGATTTGATGGCACTTGGTGCTATGGAAGCGATCTTTGAAAAAAAATTAAGAATTCCTGATGATATTGGCGTGGTCGGTTACGATGGTATTCCGCTTACGCGCATCGCACGACCCAAACTTTCTACTGTGGAACAGCCGGTATACCAGATGGGCACGCTGGCAGCAGAGACGCTCATCACTCGTCTCGAACATCCGGATTCGAAGGTCGAGTCAGTTGTGCTGAAGCCGACGTTGCGCATCGCTGGTTCCAGTCATCGGAGGGATGTCGATGAAAAAGAATGCTAAAATAGCGGTTATTGGCAGCATCAATATGGATCTCGTCATCAAAGCGCCCCGTATTCCGTTACCTGGAGAAACTCTTCTTGGGAGAGATTTTTCTATGATTCCCGGTGGGAAAGGTGCCAATCAGGCCGTCGCAGCCAGCCGTTTCAATGCCGAAGTGCAAATGATTGGCTGTCTTGGAGAGGATGCATTTGGTCAGTCCTTACTTCATCTTTTACAACAAGAAGGGATCGACACGCGGCATGTCGCCGTTCTGCCAGATGTATCAACAGGGATTGCGCTCATCACCGTGAGCGATGAGGGAGGGAATACGATTCTTCTCTCATCTGGAGCCAATGCTAGGTTAACGCCTGAGAAGGTTCGCCAAGCTGAAGAGGCCATTGAAGTGGCAGATATTCTTCTTTTGCAGTTAGAGGTTCCGTTAGAGGCCATTGAAGAGGCGGTTTTGCTTGCCAAACGGCATGATGTGTGCGTCATTTTAGATCCTGCGCCTGCGCGACCTTTACCGAGCGCTTTGCTACAAAAAGTCGACATCATCACACCAAATGAAACCGAAGCGAACATTCTCGTCGGACGAGAACCTTCGGATACGGTCGATCCCGCCCTGATGATCAAAAGTCTATCTGCGGCCGGGGTTCGTCAGACGATCCTGACGGCAGGAGAGAACGGTGTTTATTATCAAGCTGCGGATACGGTCGTTCATAGCCCTGCTTATCCGGTACAGGCGGTGGACACGACGGCTGCGGGGGACTGTTTTAATGCAGGGTTGGCCGTCATGCTGGCGGAAGGACGCCCTTTGGATGAGGCCATACAATTTGCTCAAAAAGCAGCAGCACTTTCCGTCACGCGTTTCGGTGCGCAACCATCGCTACCGATGCGAGCGGAAGTGGAACAAATGGATGTTCGGGGTTAAGCTCAGGTTAGAAGTGAGGGATAAGATTGAAAAAAAGCGGCATTTTACATCCAGAGATCAACCGTGTTATTGCGAGCTTAGGTCATGGAGAAGTATTGGTGATCGCCGATGCTGGGCTTCCCATTCCAACGACAGTGCAGCGGATTGATCTTGCTATAACTGCAGGTGTGCCACCATTTTTAATCGTCTTGGACGCTGTTTTAAAAGAAATGGAAGTCGAGCGCGCAATTTTTGCTAAAGAACTGTCTCAAACTAACCCGGAATTATATCAAGCGGTGCAAGGGCGGATATCGTGTCCGGTCGACCTTTTAACGCATGAAAAGTTTAAAGAAGAAACACAAAGAGCCGTAGCCGTTATCCGAACAGGTGAGTTTACGCCTTATGCCAATATTATTTTGCAGGCCGGAGTCGTCTTTTCTTCATCGACTGTCATTAGGAGGTAAACTATGTCGGCACCTCTTTTACACATGCAGGGTATTGATAAATCATTTTCCGGCATTAAAGTGTTAGATGATGTATCATTCGAATTGCTACCGGGCGAAATCCATGCGCTGATGGGAGAAAACGGCGCAGGAAAATCGACACTCATGAAAATTTTGACCGGTATTTATATGCGCGATCATGGCACGATTCGTTTGCAAGGTGAGCCCGTTGACATGTCACACCCTCTCCAAGCCCAGCAGCTCGGCATCTCTATGATTCATCAAGAGTTAAATCTCATTCCCAATTTGTCCATCGCCGAAAACATTTATTTTGGCAGGGAAGCATTCGCCACCGATTACGGATGGTTTAAGCAAAAAAAACTTCAAAAAGCAGCCCGAGATGTTTTGAATCGGTTAGATCTTGATTTGGATCCTGCCATGCGCGTCGATGCATTGAGCGTCGGCGAACAACAGATGGTAGAAATTGCTAAATCCTTATCCTTAGAGACGCGCATTTTGATCATGGATGAACCGACGACTGCGCTTACCGAAAGGGAGAGCGAACGTCTCTTTCGCGTCATGCGAGATTTAAGCCGACAAGGTGTCGGTATCATTTATATTTCCCACCGCATGGAAGAAATTTTTAATATGTGTGATCGTGTTACCGTGATGCGTGACGGGAAGACGATTGGTACGCGCCACCTTAAAAAGACGACGATGGATGAGCTCGTACGGATGATGGTAGGAAGAGACGTAACCGAGCGATATCCGAAACAACGCTATGTTCAACAAGAAATTTTGTTTGAAGTCAAAAACTTAAGTCGAGGCCGTTCGTACCAAAATATTTCATTTTCCTTAAAAAAAGGAGAAGTTTTGGGGATTGCTGGTCTGATGGGTGCAGGACGCACCGAATTGGTTAGAGGTATCTTTGGTGCGGATAAAAGCGATAGCGGAGAAATGTTTTTACACGGAAAACCGGTATACATTCGTTCACCCGAAGATGCGATAAGACACGGGATCGGCTTTGTGACGGAGGATAGGAAAAACCAGGGTCTGGTATTAACGTTTAGTGTCAAAGACAATATCGCCTTAGCAAACTTAGACAAGATTTCAAACCGTGGATTTCTAGTTCAGTCAAAAGAGGTTCAATTGGCAAGATCGATGATTGATATGTTGCGTATTCAGGTGCGCACGCCTCGTCAGCCGGTGAAAACCTTAAGCGGTGGTAATCAGCAAAAGGTTGTCCTGGCAAAATGGCTGGCGATGAATCCGAAGATGCTCATTTTAGATGAACCGACCCGGGGCGTCGATATTGGTGCAAAAGTTGAGATTTACCAGTTGATCAACAAGCTTGCTCGGCAGGGCGTGGGCATGCTTTTGATTTCCTCCGAACTCCCCGAGCTTATAGGGCTAAGCGATCGGATCCTTGTGCTTCGTGAGGGGCGTTTGGTCGGAGAGCTTAAGCAACAAGAAGCCGATCAGGAAACGATCATGATGCTTGCTACAGGAGGGAAACAGTAGTGACATGGAAATGGCCTTCTTTCCAGCGCACGGGCCCCTTGCTTGGACTTTTGTTAATTGCCGTCATCCTCACTATCTTAGAACCGAAATTTTTAACGGTGTCAAACCTTTTTAATCTTATTCGTCAGGTTTCTATCAATGCAATCATAGCCTTTGGTATGACGTTTGTTATATTAACCGGGGGCATCGATCTTTCGGTTGGCTCGATCTTGGCTTTTGTTGGAGCCATTGTCGCAGGGCTTTTAGCTGCCGATGTCAATCTTTTTGTCGCAATCATCATAGGGCTTGTGCTTGGTGCGTTGAGTGGATTATTGAATGGCATCCTGGTTGCCAAAGGGCGACTGGCGCCGTTTATCGTGACCCTGGCAACGATGACAATTTTCCGAGGGCTTACACTCGCCTACACGGAAGGTCGCCCGATTACCGGGCTCCCAGCACATTTTCGCCTAATCGGTACGGGCGAGATTGCTGGAGTGCCTCTGCCTATTGTATTAACAGCATTTTTCTTCTTATTATTGTACCTCGTTCTGAATCATACGATCTTTGGGCGCCGGGTGTATGCCATCGGCGGCAATGAAGAGGCAGCGCGCTTAAGCGGTATAAACACCGACCGCATTAAAATGCTGGTTTACATGATAAGTGGTGTTAGCGCTGCCATCAGTGCCATCATCTTAACCGCGCGTCTAAATTCGGCGCAACCCACCGCCGGATTGACCTTTGAGCTCGATGCGATCGCTGCGGTAGTCCTGGGCGGGACGAGTCTGTCCGGCGGTTATGGTACTTTGGGCGGGACTCTAGTGGGTGCTTTGATGATCGGGGTTTTGAATAACGGACTCAATATGCTAAACGTCCCGTCTTTTTATCAGCAAGTCGTCAAGGGACTCGTGATTTTAATCGCTGTGCTATTAGACCGCCGAAAATCTAACAAATGAGGCGGTTTGATAGAATATACCAATCTTATCAAAAGGGGGAAACAGTATGAAACGATGGGTCGTTGCCGTTTTAGCAGTTGTTCTCGTTTTGGGACTTGCTGCATGTGGGGGGAATCAGTCGCAGGGGCGTAACAATGCAAATGACCATACGGGTGCAAGCAACTCACCGGCTTCTTCAGAGGACAATCAATCGACTGTCGGTCAGAATGAAGAGAAAGTACTCGGGTTTTCTATTTCCACGTTGAACAATCCTTTTTTCGTTGATTTGCGGGATGGCGCGCAAAAAGCTGCGGATAAGCTCGAGTATAAATTGGTTGTATTGGATGCGCAAGATGATTCTGCAAAGCAAGTCGGCGATGTAGAAGATTTGATTCAACAAAAGGTTGACCTCCTCATCATTAACCCAACCGATAGTGCGGCGATTGTGACGGCGATCGAAGCCGCGAATCAAGCTAATATTCCCGTGATAACCGTCGATCGAGGGGCAGATGGGGGCGAGGTCATCACACACATCGCATCCGACAACGTGGCGGGTGGTAAGATGGCTGCCGAGTATATCAAGGAAAAACTGAATGGCAAAGGAAAGCTTGTGGAATTAGAAGGTATTCCGGGGACGTCTGCTGCCCGTGATCGCGGCGCCGGATTTAACGAAGTGATCAAAGCCGATCCAGAGCTTACCGTGGTTGCCAAACAACCGGCCGATTTCGATCGGGCTAAAGGCATGAGCGTCATGGAAAACATTCTTCAAGCGCAATCAGAAATTGATGCTGTTTTTGCACATAATGATGAGATGGCCTTGGGCGCGCTGGAAGCGATTGAGGCGGCCGGGCGCAAGGGGATCATTGTCGTCGGTTTCGACGCGACACCGGACGCAGTACAAGCGGTAGAAGAAGGCCGCCTGGCTGCGACGGTTGCACAACAACCTGTCCTGATGGGAGAAATGGCTGTAGAATATGCTGCAACCATTCTTAAGGGAGAAAAGGTTGAAAGCTATATTCCGGTAGAACTTAAGCTTGTAACACAATAACACTGAAACGCTTTGCTTATAAAATGGGTGGCTTAGCCACCTTTTTTTATTAACAATGGGATGTTTTTTTAGATGAAATAACGCCTCTTAAACAACCGATTGCTATCATGATTGACTTTTTCCTTCGATGGGACTATTATAAGATAGGTCCCAAAAAACAAAAAAGATTCAACGGTGATTTCTTCGATCAGTTTGTACGGTGTGGTAGGAATCCGCTGGAAATGGTGGACATTCAGAACCATTCAGAGCCAATGGAAGAGAAAGATGAAGTATTCTGTCAAATCTTTCGTTTGGAAAATTCCGATGCACGCACTAAACGACGTTTGACGATGCAGATGATCCCTTGCTTTTACACACTTGTAGCGATGGGTTAGGGTGAAGAATCACTTTTTTTGTTCATCTTTTTTTGGTCTTTTGGGTTGAATGTCAAAATTACAGGAGGAAGTGAGATTTATATGCAGCGGTATTATCGGGAGTTTTTTTCCAAATCGAAAATTCAGTTCCTGCTGCTTGTGGCAACGATCAGTTTGATTTTAGCCATTTTAAATTTTGACGGAATGAGGACGGTTCTTGCTTTTTTGGCAGGTGCAGCTTTGTATGCTATCGCAGAATATGTGGTGCACTATGGCCTTCTGCACAAGTTTCCTAACGTTGTTCCCCCTTTATATCAAGGACATATGAAACATCACCAGTACCCTAACGAAACGCAATATTTGTTCGGCCCAATGTTGTATGATATAATCATTTATACGGTATATTTTATCGTAATGTGGTCAGTGTTTCAAAATTATTCCTTGGGTATGGCTGTGATAGCCGGCAGCTCAGTTTATCACTTGTATTATCAATGGATGCACTACATCGCGCACCGTCCGGTCAAACCGATCACACCATGGGGCCGCTGGATGAAGAAAAAACATCTCTTGCACCATTTCAAGGACGAGCATTCTTGGTATGGTGTATCGCATCCAGTGATGGATTTTCTGCTGGGAACTCACATACCCAAGTCTTCCAAAGCTTCCCGATCCACAGATATTTCATCGTAATGTTAATACGCTTTAGACTAAACCGTATCGAATGAGAATCTTTTTAAATGAAAAATGCTTTTAGATGAAACTTAGGATGACGCTTCAGATGAAACTTAAAAAGAGACAATCATCTGTCCTGAATAAAGCTTGGCTTGCGATTTTTAGTGCGGGTGCGCTGTGGGGGACGATCGGCCTTTATGTAGGAGCGCTTCGCGCGCTGGGGTTTTCATCGCTGGAGATCGTAACACTGAGAGCCTGGAGTACTGTTTTTTGGTTATTTTTTTTTATCGTACTTATTCAGCGCAGACGACCTGTTGTTCCGCGATGGAGTTGGCCGTATTTTTTAGGAACTGGGCTTTTGAGCATGGCTCTTTTTAACTGGGCTTATTTTCAAGCTATGCACCTCATCACGTTGTCCGTCGCTGCAGCACTTTTGTATACCGGACCGGCGTTTGTCGTGCTTTTAGCACGACTTTTTTTCAAAGAGCCTCTCTCCCGTATCAAATGGATTGCCATCGGTCTTACGTCGATGGGAGCAGCGCTGGCCAGCGGGATAAATGGCACTGTGCTTAAAGATGCTATTTTTACGTCTTCGACCGAAGGCGGGCAGGTCATGTTCGGCTTGTTCATCGGCCTTCTATCGGGTTTTGCATATGGGCTCTACAGCATCTTTGCCAAACCGCTCACGCGTCGACTGGATACGGTGGTAATCGTATTTTACACGTTTGTCGTAACGGCCGTCATTCTGACACCGTTTACGCACATCTGGGAGAAACTCGGTTATCTTTTTAACGGCTTTGATCTCCGTGCTTTGCTCCTGGTGCTCGGGCTCGGGCTATTCCCGACGGCGCTGGCCTACATTCTTTATACATATGGTTTAAACCGGGAAAGCGCCGGGCGTGCGGCGCTCCTTACGTCGATCGAACCGGTGGTTGCAGTTTTAATCGGTGCCCTCGTCTTTCACGATCATCTATCCATCGGGCAATGGGCAGGTATCGTGGCGATTATCGGGGCCGTTTTGCTATTGGGGCAAGAGGCGTAAAGTTGTGAGATAGGATGCTAGGATGCGATGTTTCATCAGTCGTTTCATCATCAGATGATGCGTAAGGCAGCACGGGGGTTATTTACATATTGAGCCATCGTTTGCGATAAAGCTCAGCGGATGGTGCGTAAGGCAGCATCGGGGTTTGTTGAGTTAAGTTATTGCGGATGTTAATCTGATATGCCCTTGATCATTCACCCTGGAATGATTCACTCAGTTCCTCGTCAGGT
>PEBX01000200.1 GCA_003050645.1 Candidatus Carbonibacillus altaicus | reverse complement strand
CCTATTAAGCCAGATGTATTCTGGCAAGGGTTTCAGCTTGCGTATGAAGGGGCGTCCACGTTCAAGGAACTACATAAGGCGTCTCGTGCATATCTACAGAAAGAAAGCATCATCCGTATCCGCGCCGGAATTGGGCTGGAACAGAGAGAAAAAAGAGAGGTATTCGTCTGCCGTCGTTGCAGCACAGTGTTTGATAAGCCGTACCGGCATGAATGTGCGATGTGCGAAGATGCGGATCTGTACTGTCCGCGCTGTGTATCCCTCGGGCTAATCCGCGGCTGTACGCTGATGGTCGATGAAGTGAAGCTAGGTGAGAACATACTTGATGAACTCAATCTCGATGAAGACAAACGTTTACAAATAAGAACACGACCATCATCTATACATACCGGTGATAATCATCCCCAAGTCCTTTCAACAGCCCTTTCTTGGATGGATCGGCTCACACCGTGGCAACAAAAGGCGGCTCGGTCGGTCCTGGAATGCATCGATGATGCGAACGCCGGTTCGGTACACTTACTCTGGGCTGTAACCGGTGCAGGCAAAACAGAAATGCTCTATCCGGCGCTCGAGCGTCTCCTCGCACAGCAGAAAAAGGTGCTCTGGGCTACGCCCAGGCGGGATGTCGTGTTAGAACTCTGGCCACGTCTAAAAGAAGCTTTTCCTGCGGTCGACATCGCCCGCCTCTACGGTGGGGCGGACGTTTTTGCCGAAGCGGGACAGCTGACGCTGGCGACGACACATCAGGCCCTCCTTTTTCAGAACTATTTTGACACGATCATCGTCGATGAAGCCGATGCTTATCCATATACAGTCGAAGACTATTTGCAGCAGGGACTTATGCGTGCGCTTCACGCTGGGGGAAAAATGATCATCGTCACGGCCACGCCCGGTATCGATGAAATCCGGCAGGTTGCCGCCAAGGGGGGGCGGGTTGTGCTTGTACCGAAACGTTACCATGGCCGGCCTTTACCGGAACCGGTGTTCATGGAATCCAGCCGACGCGGTGCAACGCGTGATGCAGCAGGCGAGATCAGTTTTTTGGGAGAAGATGAGGATGTCTTAGTAACCGATGCGATAGACGATCCATATGGTTCGCTTAGCACGAACGGCTCACGTCGTTCATCAAGATCACTTATGACCGGCTCACCGAGCCTGCCTAAAGCAAGTACGAACGAGTCACATCGTACATCTAGACCTTTAAGCGGGATCCCTTTGAAAAGGAAAAAAGCGGATAACAACTTTCTTTTATACTGCGAAGAAAAGTTAAAGCAAGGGCGAAGGTTATTTATCTTTGTTCCCCGCGTCGCCGATGTCGAGCCGGTCGTTCGATATCTAAAAAGAGCGTTACCGGGGGCGGGGTATGCTGTCGCCGGAACGCATGCTAAAGATTCAGACAGAGACCTTAAAGTGACGGCCTTCCGGCAGGGTGATGTGAAGATTATGGTTACAACGACCATTTTGGAACGCGGCGTGACGATTGCCGGGAGTGATGTGTTCGTACTCGGGGCAGATGCGCCGATTTTCGATGCACCGACCCTTGTACAGATCGCCGGTCGCGCCGGAAGAAAGGCGGATGATCCGGACGGTACGGTCATTTTCTGGGGAAATACGCTACAACCGGCGATACGCTCGGCCATTCAGCATATTCGTTGGATGAACGACTGGGCAGAGAAAGCGCCAGAGGGTGAGGTGAGATCGGCAGAAGATATGCTTAAAACGTATCCGCTCCTTAAGCGTTTTTCACCAGGCGTTACACGACAAGGGCGCGGTATAGCTCAGGAAGAGGTGAGATCGGGGACAGCACTCACAAAGACAACGCCTTTTAAAAAACTTAAAAGCGTAGCACGTGTATGGCTGCCGATCATCGGTCGTCATGTCAGTCGTTATGTCATGAGAGAGAGCAAAGCGTGTCTCTTGTGCGAAAAGTCATTTTCTGTAGATACCGATCACCCCTTAGGGGCACTTCTTTGCCTGGACTGCCGCCATAAAGTGGTGCCCCCAGAGGCACCGCTTTGTGGTCACTGCGGTCGTGAAATGAACGATCCTCGTCTCATGTTTCAAGGCGCAACTCAAGATGCACCGCAGGCGCTCAGCACCAAGCGCAGCTATGTGCATGATGAAGATGTGTGCATCGACTGCAAGCGCACCTGGTTAGACCGCGCTTTAGACAGCGACGAGAGATACGCTGTCGATTCAGGGTTTACCTCTTCTTCCGTACTTCAGTGGAATCGCAGCGCTGCTCAGTTCACCACGGACATGAAAGCAGCTTTACACCGTTACAAATACGAACGAGAACTGGCGCTTTTTCCTCTTTTTGCAACGCTCCTTAGGCTGGCTTACCTTCGTTATGCCAAAGATTTAAGACTGGACGGAATCACGTTTGTACCATCGAATGAGGAAAAAGATGCGACTCGCGGTTTTAACCAAGCAGCCGCCCTGGCCAGAGATTTAGGGCGGTATACAGGCCTTCCGGTTTTTAGATTATTGCAGCGTGAAACAGGGGGCGCGGTTCAAGCGACGCTCGGTCGAACGGCGCGCCTGAAGCAAGCACAAAGTTTGTTTAGCTATGTTCCTTCTTCGACAACGATCGAGCATGATGAACGCTTCAAAAAAACTTCACTTCTTTTGATCGATGATGTGTACACAACAGGTGGCACGCTCCATGCCTGCGCGCGTGCTTTAAAGGACGGAGGACACGAGACAATTTACGGTTTAACCGTCTTTCGTGCTTAGATCACCCTGAGAAGGGGTTCCTTCTTGAAAAAGTGTTCTAT
>PEBX01000001.1 GCA_003050645.1 Candidatus Carbonibacillus altaicus | reverse complement strand
GAAGGCCTGACCCCTTCGTTTGCGCTTATCAATCTGGGAATCTGGGGACTTTTAGCATGTATCGGGTCGTATCTTTTGTTTACGCGCTCGGATGTTATATGATCTTTCGCGATGTAACACGGCTTCGTGATGGAACAGAACAAGTGTCGGCACCATACAAGGGGAAGGGTACGGGACAGTTCCGATCGGGGTACGGGACAGTTCGTTCCGATCGGCCATACCCTGTCGTATACTATGGTTTTGTAATCATCGCGGATGTTTTCGGGTGTTGATAGCACACGATATATAAACGTTCCGTTGTTCGTTGCTATGGCTGAGGTGACTAGGGAGGGAATGAGAGGCGTGATGGAGACGACTTGGCGGGCCTGGCTGGCTGAGAACCCACGTGCCGCGCTTTATATCGTACACGGGTTGGGTGAACATGCCGGGCGCTATGAGAAGACGGCGGGAGCGCTCAACCGGCACGGGATCAGTGTATTCAGTCAGGATTTGCCGGGGTTTGGTCGAACGAGCGGGCGGAGGGGCGATGTAAAAAGCTTCGATATACTGCTAGATACGGTGACCGAAGGGATGCGCCGGATTGCACAAAACGTTCCGGAGGTCCCGCGTTTTTTGCTGGGGCACAGCCTGGGCGGGCTTTTGGCATTAGCTTGGGTGATGGGAGAGAAAGACGGGATGCGTGCGCCTTTTATTAACGAACTGCGTGGAGTCCTGCTTTCATCACCGGCGCTCGCCATAAAACAGCCGCCGCCGCCCTGGCAGGATCGCTTAGCACGCGTGCTGGCGCGGATCTGGCCGACTTTGACGCTTTCCACTGGGATCTCCTCTCGTTCTTTAAGCCACGATCCGGATATCGTGCACGCGTACGATAGAGATCCGTACGTTCACCGCTTCATTTCCCTCAGGTTTTATAGACAGTTTCAGGAAACGATGGCCTGGGTACGCACCCATCCTGAAGCCTTACCGCGCCATCTGCCGGTACTGATGATGCAGGCGGGTTGGGATCAACTCGTGGATTCATCCGCCCTAGTGCAATTTTATGAGACGGTCAAACGGCTGCGCAATGCGTCGCAGGATGAAGAGAAAGAATTGAAGCTGATCATTTGGGAAGACTGGTACCACGAGCTATTGAATGAACCGGAGAGCGATCAGGTCATCGCGGCTATCGTCGATTTTATATTTCGTCATACGAATCACCATCCGAATCACCATACGAAAGAGAATTGAGGAGGGCGAGCCGATGCATGATGAACCGATGCATGATGAACCGATACGTGATGGACCACTGCGTTATGGAGAGAAAAAGAGGGCACAAAATGAAAAGATAAAGATACAAAAAGAGAAAACGCTAGCAGAACAGGGAGCAGAAAGATTGCGCTGGATCGGGATCGTTTATGCGCTGGCCGCTTTTATTGTATGGGGGTTTCTCCCGCTTTACTGGAAGCAGCTTACGAACGTTGACGCTTTAGAAATCCTTGCGCATCGCTTTATCTGGTCCTTTGTGTTTGTTGCCCTCCTCCTGGGATGGCGCGGGGGCTTCCCAGAGGTACGAAAGACGCTATCTGTCCCACGTTCGCGCTATGTATTAATGCTGGCTGCCGTACTCATTGCTATTAACTGGGGGGTGTACATCTGGGCGGTCAATCACGATCACTTGATCGATGCCAGTCTCGGGTATTATATGAATCCGTTGGTGAGCGTTGCCCTGGGCATGATCGTTTTGGGTGAACGCTTAGGAAAGCTGCAAAAAAGCGCTATTCTCTTAGCAACTCTGGCCGTTTTGCTGCTTGCCCTGGAGCTTCACAAGATCCCTTGGATTGCGCTTACGCTTGCGTTTTCTTTCGGTTTTTACGGGCTAGCTAAAAAAATGCTGCACATCGATGCGGCAACGGGTTTATTTGTGGAAACGATGTATATCGTTCCCCTGGCGCTTTCGTATCTTCTTTATCGCGAAGTGCGTGCGAACTGGCCGCTGTTAGAACTGCCCTGGTGGCAGATCGCGATGCTCATCGGTGCGGGCATCGTAACAGCGCTTCCGCTTCTATGGTTTGCCGAGGCCGCAAACCGCATTCCGCTTTCAACCGTCGGCATCATTCAATATTTGACGCCGACGATGAAGCTTATCTTCGGTGTGCTATTATTCCATGAGCCTTTTACCTGGATGCACGGGGTGAGTTTTGCGCTGATCTGGCTGGCCCTGGGGATGTATACGGTTGAACTTATACGCGGAAGTCGCAAACGCAGCTTGTTAACGGTCTCAGGTACTGATGCGAGCGATCCCGATCCGCTTGCAGAGATTGGTACGATCAGGCACCATTAAACGTGTCCGGAAACACCGGCGTTTGATGAACCGAATCAACATGCGTATCGGAAAACGATTCCGCCAACAGGGATCGTTTTTTTGTTATGCGCTGATGATCTTTTGGCTTATAACTTAAACGTTGTTACGGTCATGCCTCTGTATATCGAAGCAGTCTCGCAAAAAGGGAAGCCGTGCAGGAGATCGCTCGGGTACAGAACGGTACGTTCGGAGTTATGCAAAAAGAAACCGAATCTCTTAAACATTCTATGGATCGTTTAACTGGCACTTTGACGCGTTTTTGCGTCGAATAAGGACGAAAAACTAGCATTTACATATTTTGTATGAGCATTGCATCTTTTCTCTTAATCCTATATAATAAAACGCAAGATGCGATAACGCTTTCACAATTGTTAAAAATCATCGCATCGCAAGAACGAATTTTACATTTTGAGGGGGAATGAAGCAGCATGGCGAAAAAAGGTTATCGTCGCCTCAGTGTGCTCCTCGTCCTCGTCCTCAGCTTGACGATGGTTTTGGCTGGGTGCGGTACTGGAACGGGGGGAAATGCAGCCTCACAAGAATTAAATTTGAATATCAACACGGAGCCGCCGGCGCTTACACCAACGCTTGCGACCGATACGACCTCCGGAACGGTTTTAACCCATGTGATGGAGGGGCTTACACGCTATGGTGAAGGCGGGAAAACTATTCCCGGGATCGCCGAGTCATGGGATGTATCCGATGATGGAATGAAGTACGTCTTCCATCTCCGGGATGCTAAATGGAGTGACGGCCAACCGGTCACAGCGCATGATTTTGAATATGCCTGGAAGAAGCTTTTGGATCCGAATACGGCAGCTGATTATGCTTACCAGTTGTTTTACCTGAAAAATGGAGAAGCTTATAACGAGGGTAACGCTTCTGCCGATGACGTCGGTGTTAAAGCGCTCGATGATAAGACGCTGGAGGTGCAATTAGAATCACCGACCCCTTACTTTGACAGCTTAACTGCGTTCTATCCGCTTTTTCCAATTCCGAAGCATGTCGATGAAACTAATCCGGACTGGCACAAAGATGCCAAAACTTATGTGAGTAATGGCCCCTTTTTGATGGAAGAGTGGGTGCACGATTCTAAAATCGTCTTGAAGAAAAATCCGAATTATTGGGCTCAAAACGAGGTTAAGCTCGCTACGATCACCATGGCAATGGTCAACGATGAAAATACTGAGTATCAGATGTATGAAACGGGCGCTCTCGACGTCGCTACGCCGCCGACCGACTTAACGAAAAAATTGATCGACGAAGGCAAAGCGAAAGTCGAGCCGTATTTCGGGGTTTACTACCTAACCTTTAATACAGAAGATCCCATTATGAAAAATGCCAACATTCGTCGGGCGCTCTCTCTTGCTATTGATCGGCAAAGTTTGATCGATAATATTCTACAAGGTGGTCAGCTTCCTGCGATGGCTCTTGTTCCGCCAGGAGCACCTGGTGTAAAAGGTGATTTTAGAGAAGAACAGGGTGATCTGTTCAAAGACCACGATGTAGAACAAGCGAAAAAGTATTTGGAAGCAGGGTTAAAAGAACTCTCGCTGGATAAACTTCCACCGATTGAGTACAAATATAATACGCAAGCCGGTCACCAAAAAATTGCTGAAGCGATTCAGCAAATGTGGAAAAACGATCTCGGGATTGAAACGAAATTAACCAATGAAGAGTGGAAGGTATATCTGGATTCCTTGGGCCAAGGCAACTATCAGATTGGACGCATGGGCTGGATCGGTGATTATCTGGATGCGATGACGTTCATTGACTTGTTTATGACCGGTGGCGGGAACAACTATCCCAAATGGTCCAACGCCGAATATGACGCCCTTATAAAAGAGGCAAAGTCGACGAATGATCATGATACGCGCATCAAAAAGATGCAGGAAGCTGAAAAGCTCCTCATCGACGAGATGCCTATCGCACCGATTTACTTCTACACGACCGTTTATATGGAAAAGCCATATGTAAAAGGTGCTTGGCGTAACTCCTTCTCTTCGACCGACTATTCACGCGCTTGGATCGAAGGAAAATAATATGTCTGTAGTTTTTGATAGGCAGCTTGTAATCGAAAGTATCGAACTTCATGTAAATGGTGGAGGAAAAGAGGTAGCATAAGCTGCCTCTCCTCTCCATCTTTTTTTGTTTGAGGAAAAATATTATCATAGATGTCAGCAGGTTCGTTATTGTATAATTCGAGTAGAGCCATAAAGCAGTTCAGCAGAGGGATACACTAAAGATAACTTTTATCAGAAAGCTCCTAAGTTCTTTTAGAAAAGAGGATGGTGAAACCGTTTGGTCAAATATATTCTAAAACGCACATTATGGATGATCGTTACGTTATGGGTGATCATCACACTGACGTTTATTCTCATGCACTCGATTCCCGGGGATCCTTTTAGTCAGGAGGGGAAAAAATACCCGGAACAAATTCTTAAAAATTTACGTGCAAAATACCATCTCGATCAGCCACTATATGTGCAATATTTGCTTTATCTGAAAAATATTTTAGTGCTTGATTTCGGACCATCCATTAAATCGGACGTGCGTACAGTAAATGATGTGATCCGCGACGGTTTTCCGGTTTCTTTACAGTTGGGACTTTTTGCAGTAGGTTTCGCCTTATTATTCGGGATCATTTTCGGTATCATTGCTGCTTTAAATCGTGGCCGACCGCTCGATTATATATCTGTAGCGATAGCCGTTTTGGGTATTTCCATACCGAGTTTTATTTTGGCACCTCTTTTACAAAAAGTATTTGCCTTGGATTGGAAAATACTACCTCCTGCACAGTGGGGTTCTTTTAAACACATGATCTTACCTGCATTTGCCCTCTCCCTTGGACCGCTTGCCGTGATCACTCGGCTTATGCGGTCGAGTATGCTCGATGTGTTAGGGCAGGAGTATATAAAAACGGCAGAAGCCAAAGGACTGGGTACATTTGCGATTATGGTCAAACATGCGCTCAGAAATGCTATTTTACCGATTATTACCTACCTTGGACCGTTGCTGGCCAGCGTGCTTACGGGGACATTCGTGATCGAAAAAATTTTTGCTATCCCCGGTTTAGGTAAATATTTCGTCGATAGTATAGTTAATCGTGACTATCCCATGATTATGGGGACGACGATTTTTTATAGTATTATTCTTGTTGTGCTCATGCTTGCAGTAGATATTGCTTACACTTTGATCGACCCACGTATTCGTCTTACTGCAAAGGAGGATTGACGTTGGCAAAGGCAGACGCATTGGACCTTTTTACACCACTTGAGCGAGACTGGGATGAAGCTGAGAAAATTAGCCGTCCGACACTGAACTACTGGCAAGATGCTTGGATTCGCTTGAGAAAAAATGTTCTGGCCATGTTTGGTTTGGGGCTCATCATCTTGCTGATTCTGATGGCCGCCATTGGCCCTTACCTAACGCCTTACACTTATGAATCGCAAGTTCTTACCGACAAAAACAAAGGCCCTTCTTTAGAACACTGGTTTGGAACGGATGATCTGGGACGGGATGTTTTTACGAGAACATGGTACGGTGCGCGCATTTCACTGACGGTGGGTTTTGTGGCTGCATTTTTAGATTTATTAATCGGAGTGATATACGGTAGCTTTTCCGGATTTATGGCCGGGCAAGGCAAATGGGGCGATCGCATTGATAATATATTAATGCGTATCGTCGATATTCTTTACGGTATCCCTTATCTTCTCGTTGTTATTTTGCTACTTGTTGTGATGGAGCCGGGAATTATCCCGATTATTGTAGCCCTTGCGGCTACCGGCTGGGTCGGTATGGCACGGCTTGTCCGCGGTCAAGTACTGCAGCTTCGCAATCAAGAATTTATTATGGCTGCGGAGCTCATGGGGGCAAACTTTCAACGTATTTTGGTTCGACATCTCATACCCAACATCATGGGTATCATCATTGTACAACTTACCTTGACCATCCCTTCTGCGATTTTTGCAGAGTCATTTTTAAGCTTTTTAGGTCTTGGTGTGCAAGCACCGATGGCAAGCTGGGGATCTATGGCTTCGGATGCTGTCGGAACGATTTTTAGCGGGTACTGGTGGCGCCTCTTTTTCCCGGCATCGATGATTGCGATTACGATGTTCGCGTTTAATGTGTTTGGTGACGGTTTGCGTGATGCACTCGATCCACGGTTAAGAAGATAATGAGACCGTATGTTTGTATCACCATACAGTGAGTTTGTTGGAGAGAAGGTGCAAATTGTGACCGAAACGCTTCTGGAAGTGAAAAATTTAAGTGTCTCGTTTCAAATTCATGGTGGTGAGGTTCAAGCTGTTCGCGGCGTGAGTCTAACGGTTCACCGCGGCGAAACACTGGCGATCGTTGGTGAATCGGGAAGCGGGAAAAGTGTGACGGCTCAGTCGTTAATGCGTCTTACAAGTGGTTCGGTTAAAAGCGGAGAAATCTTATTTGAAGGGCGCGATCTTCTACGTCTTTCCAAACGCGAGATGCTAGATGTGCGTGGGAAAGACATCGCCATGATCTTTCAGGATCCAATGACAGCGCTTAACCCTACGATGACGGTCGGTAAACAGATCGTAGAAATGATTCAAAGACATCTGCACTGGTCTTCATCGAAAGCGTGGAAAAGGGCGGTAGAGCTCCTTCATCTCGTCGGTATACCGCAGCCAGAAGTGCGCGCTAAACAGTATCCCCACATGTTTTCCGGTGGGATGAGACAGCGCGCGGTCATCGCCATGGCTATTGCTGCGGAACCAAAACTTCTGATCGCCGATGAACCGACGACTGCTCTCGACGTAACCATCCAGGCGCAAATCCTTGATCTTCTAAATGATTTAAAGAAGAAATTTAATATGTCCATGATTTTTATTACGCATGATTTAGGGGTAGTGGCTCGTGTTGCAGACCATGTTGCCGTGATGTATGGGGGAAAAGTGGTTGAAAGTGGCAATGTTGTCAGTGTTTTCAAGCACCCCCAACATCCTTATACGTGGGGACTTTTAAATGCCCGCCCGCATATTAATCAGTCTGTACGCGAACCGCTCCTATCGATTCCCGGTTCACCACCAGATCTATTTGCGCCACCAAAGGGTTGTCCTTTTGTGACGCGCTGTGCTTATGCTATGAAAATATGCGAACTGGAAATGCCGTCACTTACCCCCGTTGGCGATCATGAGCGTTTAAAGGACGGGGCTCATCAAAGCGCATGCTGGTTATTGGATGAGCGTGCCCCTAAAGTCGATGTTCCGTTTATAGAGGGGGGTGATGACAAACATGAACGAACAGTTAGTCAGCATTAGAGGATTGAAAAAATATTTTCAAGTCGGTCCGAACACCACGCTGAAAGCTGTTGATGATATAACATTTGATATTTATAACGGTGAAACGTTCGGGTTGGTCGGTGAATCAGGCAGTGGCAAGTCTACGCTCGGTCGTACGGTGATTCGTTATTATGACCCGACGGCGGGGACAATTGATTTTAAAGGGCAAGCCGTTCATGCATTAAAAGGTCGAGCGCTTAAAACGTTTCGGCGTGAAGCACAGATGATTTTTCAAGACCCTTATGCATCCCTCAACCCGCGTATGACGGTCGCCGATATCATCGCGGAAGGTCTCGATATTCATGGTCTTACGCGTTCCAGTAAAGAACGTATGGAACGCGTCTATGCGCTTCTGGAGACGGTCGGCTTAAACCGTGAGCACGCCAACCGTTTTCCGCATGAGTTCTCCGGTGGTCAAAGACAGCGGATCGGGGTTGCCCGGGCGCTTGCTCTGGAGCCCAATTTTATCATAGCTGATGAGCCGATCTCAGCGCTCGATGTCTCCATTCAGGCGCAGGTCATCAATCTTTTAAAAGCCCTTCAGGAAGAGCGGGGGTTGACGTATCTCTTCATTGCGCATGACCTCTCCATGGTTCGATATATTTCCGATCGCGTAGGTGTGATGTACCTTGGGCGTCTGGCGGAGCTGGCCGATTCGGACACTTTGTATGAAAATCCGCTTCATCCTTATACACAGGCTCTCCTTTCAGCTGTTCCGATTCCTGACCCGGTGGTGGAGAAAAAGCGGGAACGGATCGTCCTCAAAGGCGATATTCCGTCTCCAATCGATCCACCGAGCGGTTGTCGTTTTCGCACGCGTTGCCCACATGCGATGAGTATCTGTGCTGAACAGGTACCGGAGTGGCAGGAAGTCGAGCCCGGGCATTTTGTCGCCTGTCACCTGTATCAACAGTGAACACGCGCGTTAAGCTTTGGGCTTATGATGGTAGGTCGTGTGTTAGCCTTTATCGCCTATGGATCGTCAACGATCGATTGAGCTCGATCCAATGCAATAAGACGTGTTAGGTGAACGAAAAAATGCATATTTTGATTGTGCACTGTTCCAGCACAAAGGATGACTGCATAAGGCTTATAAAGAGAAAAAGACTACTGCATAAAAGATTACCGCATAAAGATCAAAGCAGTGATCAGGGAGATGATATAGTTTACGGCGCCGGCGAACATGAGGGTGATCGCCAGGCGCTCGTTTTGTTTATGTCTTTCCTGTGCGCCGGAGACATGGATGTCAAAAGCTTTTTCCTAGTTGATCCACCCAAACAGCAAGACGCGCGCTCGATGCGCGCAAGGACCATAAAAGGGCAATTAGCAAACTGATGAAGATGAGGACGAGACTGTTTCTTATGACTTTTAGATCGAACATAGGCCTTCTACCTTTCGTTATGGTATAATAAGCGCGTGCTAGTGACAAGGGGATGAAAAGATGTCACGTGGACTGTACACGACGACCGTTGCCATCATGGTCATCACTCTGGTGAGCCGGATCTTAGGTTTTTTACGGGAGACGGCGATTGCCGCTTATTTTGGCGCGAGCGAAGTATCCGACGCTTTTTTTATCGCTTTTTCTATTCCAGGCGTGCTCTTTGCGGCCATGGCGAGCGCCATCGGAACGACGTTTATTCCTGTATATCAGCGTTTGGGAAAAGAAGATCGTACATATTTTATGCATAATATAACCTCGGTCCTGATCGTCATGTCGCTTGCGGTTACCGTGATCAGCATTTTTTTTGCACCCTATCTGGTGAAGATTTTTGCGCCGGGTTTTGAGACAGAAACGTTTCATCTGTCCGTTCAGTTGACGCGTATTTTGCTCTGGATGGTCGTACTTCTCACTTTAAACGCGCTCTTTACCGCTTATCTGCAAAGTCATCAATATTTTCTCATGCCGGCTGCGGTCGGTATTCCTTTTAATATCGTGGTCGTGCTCTATCTTTTTATGTTTGGTGCGTCTTTGGGCATTGTCGGTTTTACCTGGATTACGCTTGTTGCTACCATTGCTCAGGTGCTCTTTCTTGTGCCTTCTCTTCTAAGGGCAGGTTATCGCTATCGCTTTGTGATCGATTTGAAAGAACAGGGGCTGCGTCAGGCGACCGTCCTGGTCGGTCCGGTGATGATCGGGACGATAGCGTCCCAGCTTAACATTATCGTCGATCGGATGCTTGCCTCTGGTCTTACAGAAGGTAGCATCTCTGCCCTTAATTATAGCAACAAAGTGATGCAACTTGCATACGGCATTGTTGTGATTTCACTTCTCTCCGTGCTCTATCCACGGCTTTCGAAGATTGCCGCAAATAACGATTGGAATCAGTTTCGATTGACGCTCTCGCGCACGACGATCGTTCTTTTGCTCGTCCTCCTGCCCATTACGGTGGGGAGCATGGTGCTCGCCAAGCCTATCATCAGTGTCCTCTTTGAGCGCGGTGTGTTTGATGCGCAAGCCACGGAACTCACGGCCGGCGCTTATTTCTTTTTTTCGATCGGTCTCATCGGACTTGGGACGCGCGAGCTTTGGACAAAGGCCTTTTATTCGCTGCAAGACACAAAAACGCCGATGACAAACGGTATATTTGCCATCGGCTTAAATATTGTTTTAAATTTAATCCTCGTAGGCCCGATGCAGCATCTCGGACTGGCGCTGGCCACTTCCATCAGCTTCATCGTAGCGAGCTTTTTGCAATATCGTTCACTAACCCGTCAGATTGGGACGCTCTGGACAAAGACCATGACGGTTTCTCTATTAAAGATGATCGCTGCGAGCACAGTCATGGGGGGCGTGGTGTATGCGCTATCCGTCTATGTGCCCTGGCATGAGGGGACGTTTGTCTGGCGGGCGTTCTTACTCACTGCAATCATCGTGCTCGGCGCGCTCACGTATGTCGTGATGCTATTTGCATTCCGTGAAGATGTGACACTGGATGTCATGCGGCGGGGGTGGGTGAAGTTAAAGGGACTAGCCCTAAGCCGTCTCGGAGCCCGCTAAGCCTGTTTTTTAGGCATGTCCCGATAAACTTTTAAGCGTGCCCGTCAACCTTGTCTGTTAAGCTTCTTTAAGCGTGTCCGAAAGGAAAGCCTTGTATTTAAAGTTTACGTTAAGCGGCTCCGGCAACTTTTTCGTTAAACCGGCCTACACCGACCGTCAATAAGAAGTCTTAGTTAGACGATCGATGGTCCTGGATGATGCGCTGGTAGGCGTAAAAACTGTCTTTTGGAATGCGTTTTTGGGTCGGATAATCTACATACAGGAGACCAAATCGTTTACTGTAGCCGTATGCCCACTCGAAGTTATCGAGGAGCGACCAGTAGAAATATCCCTGGACATTGACGCCTTGCTGGTAAGCTTCCTGGACGGCTTGGAGGTGGCGCACGAGATAGTCGCTACGCTCGGGGTCGCGAACCCTTCCCGTCGCATCGACCGTATCCTCATAGGCCGCACCGTTTTCCGTAATCAGGATGGGTAGCGACGGGTAGCGCTGGTGTACATCGAGGAGAATATCGCGCAATCCGTCCGGGTTCACTTCCCAACCCATCGCCGTAAGGGGCGAACTGGCCGGTGGTGCGGCAAATTCGATGCCCGCCCAAGGGCTTTCGGGGTTATAGCGAATGCGGGCTGGAAAATAATAGTTGACACCGAGAAAATCGGGCGGTACGTGCATCTTTTTGAGGTCTTCGGCGGGGATGCGGGCATCCGGGACGAGATGTTCTAAAAGCGACATGATCTCTTGAGGATAGGTGCCATGCAGATGGGGTTCAATGAACCAGCCGTTTTGCAAACGTTCGTAGAGGTATGCTAGAGAGAGCTCTTCTTCACGCTCCGGATTTTCCGGTATGCCTTTGGTGAGGATGTTGGTGATACCGATTTTGGCCGCGCGCTCATCCCTTACAGCGCGAATCGCTTCCCGTCCCAGGGCATGGGCGAGGTTGAGGTGGTGGGACACTGTGAGCGCAATTTGAGGGTCGCGGATGCCGGGAGCATGTTCACCGGTCAAATGTCCTAAAAAAGTGACGACCCACGGTTCATTCAAGGTGATCCAGTAAGGGATGAGATCGCCGAGCCGGCCGGCAATCGTATGCGCATAATCCGAAAACCAGTGTGCGGTATCGCGGTTCGCCCACCCGCCCCGATCTTGCAAGGCCTGCGGTAAGTCCCAATGATAGAGGGTGACGACGGGGGTGATGCCGGCCTCGTGCAGAGCATAGAGGAGGCGTGCATAGAAGTCGATTCCACTTTCATTGATCATTCCATTTCCTTCGGGGAAAATGCGCGGCCAACTGATCGAAAAGCGGTATGCATTGAGTCCCAGTTCGACCATAAGCTTTATATCTTGCTCGTAAAGGTGATAGTGATCGCAGGCCGTGTCCCCGGTGTGTCCTTGATAGACATTACCAGGCGTATGTGAAAATGTATCCCAGATGGATAGACCGCGCCCGTCTTCACGCGCTGCCCCTTCGATCTGATAGGCAGCGGTTGCTGCACCCCAGAGGAAGGTTTTGGGAAAATTAAACATCGTTTTCCTCCTTGTATTGTTCAATTTTGATGCACTATCATGGTGTAATTACTTGATTTACTTACATTTACTTCCGTCTAATTTTTAACTTAACCCTTTCAATCCGTTCATTTCTTTCCCAGATCACAAATGTATACGCCAAGTCCGTACCTTAAGTCCACGTTTTCGTAAGTCCCAGCACTTCGAGCAGGCGCGGGTAGACATCATCGCGCATGTATGGTGAAAAATCTTCCCGTTCTTTTACCTGAAAAGGAATTTCAGACACGACGATCGGCCCATCTGTATCACTGGAAAACTGCACGGGTAAGAAACGTTCGACTTCGGCTCGGTAAATCGACTTTACAATGGCTGCTTCACCTTCACCGATGATATACTGACCGATCAAGCTGATGGCACGCAAGGAGGCCCCGATTTCTTCAAATGTTTCTCGGACGGCAGCGGCGAGGGGCGTCTCGCCGGGCTCCATTTTGCCGCCCGGAAGTTCAATGCCGCGCACTTTATGCCGGGTAAAAACGAGCTTACCTTGCCAGAAAGGGACGATTAGGACGTGGGCGGGCGGAAGAAAACAATCCGGCATAAACGTTAGGCGAATCGGCTCTCCATTTAACGCCGTATAGTATTCATAAAGACAATCGGGAGATAGCTCAGGGGTATAGGACATGGTCGATGTTCCTTTCGATGAATCATTGTGTCTACATATTTATATCTTTGCCTCTCTGTCATCAATGCATCTCTATCATCAATGCGACTCTGTCAGTACATCTTAGGTGGATGATGTTCGACGACGTCTGCCTTATGCGCGATGCACAAGGCGATGCGATTTTCTCAATGCAGCTTTGAACAGCTCTGGTTTACAGTGCATGCGTCTTTTATCGTGTTGATTGTGGTTTGAGTGTCTTTTCTGTTTGCATGCGTTCTTGCATTCGTTCGATTGCCTCCAGATAAAAGACGGCGCGTTTAGCAGCGTGCATTCCGTCTCCGACAGCAGTCGCAATACTGCGAAATGGGGCATCCGTCGTACAGTCCCCTGCCAAGAAAAATCCGCCCTGCCCCACGCGTTCTTTTGCTCCGGGAGGAAGTACCGCGGTCATGCCGATGCGTGCCAGCACATAATCGACGAGTAGGGAACTCACGCCCACTTTTTCATGGACGAGTGTGAGGCGTTTTCCGTCGGATGAGGGGATAATCTCACGCACCTGGGTCAGCGTGTGGATGGTGATGTTGGGCTTTCCGGAGAGCTTGTCGACAAGGCGTCGTCTTGCCCTGAGTTCGTCACTGCGTACGATCAGATGAACAGAACGGGCGTAAGGCTGCACATTCACCGCGCCTTCCACGGCGCGATCTCCGCCGCCGATGATGGCCACGCGTTTCCCGGAAAAGGACGGGGCATCTTTACTGGTAGAAAGGTGCTGATCACGCTCGACGGCATCAAAGCCGGGAACGTTTAGGCGCCGCGGTTGCGCTCCGGTAGCGATGATTACCGCCTGGCTCGTCATCCTGGGACGGTCCGCGCCGGATAAGGTGAGCGTATAGGTTGTTCCGTCGTCGGTAATGTGCTCCACACGGACGCCCGTACGCACATCGACAGGGAACGCTGCCAGATGATGGCCCATCTTTTCGGTCAGTTTTTCACCGCTTGGAAAAATGTGCCCGAGATAATCGACAATCGAACCGCGGATGTGGCGAACCTGTCCCCCCAGATATTCGTTTTTCTCCAGAAGGAGTGGTTTTAAGCCGAGCCGAGCCGCCCAAATGGCGGCGCTTATACCGGCCGGTCCGCCGCCTATGATGATGAGTGGGAATGGAGCGCGATCGTCCACTTTCATGCCTCCTGAACGAGATCGTTTGATTGTTTAATCATTTGATCGTTTGATAGTATAGGGCTATGGTGGTTTTCACAGAAGTTCTATCGGGGTATGTTATGTGCATATGATGTCGTAAAGTATAGAGATGTCGTAGGGCATGTACGGGAAGGAGTGATAACGATGGAAACCGACCTCGCCCTTGAGTGGGTTCCCGTCATTATGGCACTCGTGACGTTGACCAAACGTTTTTTTCCCAGTGAGTGGGCACCGCTTTATTCCATCGCTTATGGACTATTGATAAGCTTTTTACTTGCTTGGAGTGACCATTTTATGCAGACGGCGGGATCGATCATCTTGCAAGGCATCGTCTTGGGTCTTATTGCTAGCGGATTTTACAGTATTCCCGGGGTTAAGAAATACGAGGCCATCTTACCGCAGAAAAATAATTCGCCGCCGCGTTCCAAAACATAAACTGGATCCAAATCGATCACATACAATAAGTTAGGTCGATGCGTATCGACATCATGCTGTGCTTGGTGTACAGCTAAGGCAGAGCATCTATTTAAATCCTCGTTGCTTAGGAAATGATCACGAATCACGTATGTGTGACCGGATAAATCGTCTCATGGGAAGATGGCCAGATATACGATCATGATGTATAATAATTGTAACACTTGCGGAAAGTAAAATGCAAAGAACGATGATATAAGGAGATGCGATGAATCGTCTTTATCGTATGGTATTCATTGATCTGGATGGAACGACGCTCACCTCCGATAAACGCATTACACCGAGAACCAAAAATGTGCTGGAGCACCTTGATGCTCACGGTATACCGGTGATTATCGCGACCGGACGGGCGATTTACTCCGTTCGAGAGCTCTTTTTAGATGTGCGTCTTAAGCATCCGGTCATTACGTTAAACGGAGCGGTTATTTTTGAAAGATTGAGCGGTTCGGTTCTTTATTATGAAAAAATTGATGAAAAAGCGTTGTCCCAGCTGCTCATGATGGCCGAAAAAGATGCACGCATAGAAAATATGTTGCTCGAGGCACTAGGCGGTTATTATGTTCGGCGTTATGACGATGAGGTGCAAATGACGTTTACCGATTATCGGAAAATACCGCCGCGTCCCCTTGATGTAGAATCATTAAGCGGTGAAGCGGTGACGAATCTGCTTTTACGTCCGCGCGATGAAGATAAAGCATACGTTCATGCCCAGTTACAGGAAGCTTTAAACGGTGAGATCTATTTTGCGAAGACGTCTTGGACTTGGTTAGAAGGGATTCGCGCAGGCGTTCACAAGGCGCATGCCATGCGCGTCGTTGCTCGTCGTTTGGGTATTCCGTTGGAAGAAGTCGTCGCCTTCGGCGATGAGTGGAATGACGTGGAGATGCTAAAAGAAGCAGGATTGGGCGTGGCTATGGAAAATGGAAGTGAGCTCGCCAAAGCGGCGGCCGACCTCATTGCCCCTTCAAATGACGAAGAAGGACTTGCGCGCATGCTAGAAGAGATATTTGCCGATGTCCTGACGGAGAGCGGTTACAGACGCCCATCTCCTTTGACTTCTTTAATACCCTATCATCCTCTGGAATAAGCCACATCGTTTAAGGAGACTGCTTCTTGAACTACTTCTAGATTAGATAGTTTGTGTTTAAATATTTGTGTTTAAATAAGTGAATAGTGAACGATATGAAAAACAAGGTTTTTACGGTGGCGTTGTCTTTCCAATGGGCGGGATTCTGGAGGACGATGCGATCGTGCTTTTTTATGGTACGGCCGAATTATTCATTTTCACATAAATATTGTCGAAAAAATATTTTTAATTAATAAATTTGAAATAAAAAATTTAAATATCCGATACAAAAATAGACAAAATATTCGTTGAATAATTTTGGTTCGTTAAGTATATTAGGACAAGAGCTTACATGCTACTTGTCCTTTTTTCATTTTTATCAAAGGAGGTTATGAACAGTGCAGGATTATTTTGTAACACAGAAAAAGGACGACAGGTTTTTACAAAGAAAAAGATTCAACGCATGGTTATTCAAGCTACTCAGTATGCTTTTAGCTTTAAGTAGTTATAGTTTGTTCGGACCTTTATCTTCTCATGCACTGGCCAAAGTCAGTCCTGGTTTAGAACCACGCTTAGCGTTGCGCGCGTCACAGCAAATTGTAGAAACCGGTCAAACAATCCGTGTAGCTGTATGGCTAGAAAACGTTCGTTTTATTTCTACACCAATGATCGGTTTTCAAGTTCGTTTGACATATGATCCAAAACAATTGCAGCTTGTTCCTGAAGAAAGTGGGTGGTATGAAAAGGCGATTTTTGGTGCTACAAAGGAAGTCCAGACGTATAGTCATAAAATGAAGCCGGATCAAGGTATGCTTGAATTTGCCCAGTCACTTTCCCCACAATCTTCAATGAGCGAGGGATTTCGTGGTTATGGGAAAATCGGTCTGTTTACATTTATTGTCACTGAGCGTGAGACGGGCCAAGAGATCGAGCTTAAACAGGATAAAAGTATTTTGATCGTGGGCGGTCAGGCTGGAAAAAACATCAAACATCTTAGCAACACGTTGGTTTTAAAAGTAGGAAAAACAGGAGAAACGCCTTCCTTCGATGATAGCCGTTATTTTTCCTGGGTCGGTGAGGATCTGAATGACACGAATCATGAACGCCAGAAATCTACCAGCAGCCTCAGCCGTTTTACGGATCAAAAAGCCATTCAGAACGTTCCTTGGGCGCAGGATGCGTTAAATCGTTTGGTAGAGGAGGGTATTTTAAGAGGTTTTGCCGATGGTTCACTTATGCCGCAGAAAAGCGTAACTCGAGCAGAATTTGCGACGATGCTGGTGAAAACCTTGGGTGTCCCCATGGTTCAACCGTCCGAACATCATTTTGTCGACATTTTACCAACGCACTGGGCTTATGATTATGTCGAAACAGCTTATCACAATGGCTGGATCGCGGGGTTAGAAAAAAATGGGAAGCGGTATTTTGAGCCCAATCGGCCCTTAAAAAGAGCTGAGATGGCGGCATTACTTGCGAATTTGATGCATGAGACCGGTTCTGGAGATGATCGGAGAGTAACGCATCCGTTCCTAGATTTAACAACTGTCCCCTGGGCTGAAAAAGCCATCGCCGCGCTTTATCAGGAACATATCGTTGCCGGAAAAGATCAAACGCACTTTGACCCATTGAATACAGCAACACGCGCGGAAATTTCTGTTGTTACGACACGGATCTTAGATTGGTTAAATAAACAACCTTAACGCTAAACAGGATGGAATATATTATAAAATCGATCATATAGACAGGGAGATGAGGGGGGTGATCATGGCCAGGCGGGTTGCCAACCCAGTGCGCACCTTTTTCTCTATGGGTGACAAATAAGATGATGAGAAATCGGAGGAGGAAGCGATCCATGGAAAAAACTTTTTACAAATTTTTCTATCAGCGCAAACGTCGTCGACTACTATATTTGATTTGGGCCATTGTGCTTGTCTTCACTTCTGTCTCGCCTGCCCTGGCTGCTCCTGTAGAGAGCATTGGGAAAAAAGCTTCACAAAAAATGGTGTCAGCAGGAGAGCAACTGGCGAAAGAAAAAATCGATCAGCAAATGTTTACACTTTTTCAGCAGGATAAGTATGTTACTTATCTTGTGAAGATGAAAGAACAGACTGATGTCGATCGTGTGGCAAAAGCGGCCGAGATAAAATCACTTGCCAGACATGAAACAAAGGCACAGCAAAAGCTATCTGTGCGTCAGGCGGTCGTATCGAGTTTAAGAGAAACGGCCCTCAGTACGCAATCTGGTCTCACGGCCTATTTAGAGAAAATGAAGCAGACCGGTGAAGTCAAAGATTATGAGTCTTTCTTTATCGTCAACGCGCTGGCCGTTACTTCTACAAAAGAGATCATGGAAAAGATTGCGGCAAGAGAAGAAGTGGCGAAAATTCTCCCCAACTATGAACGTTTCTTAATCGACGGTGAGCTGGTTACGGCGGAGGAAGCACAGGCGAAACAGCTATCTGTACCCTCTTCCGGCGATGCGCCAGCTGCTGATGATCAGATTGAATGGAACATCGAACGCGTGGGTGCACCGGCTGCCTGGGCGCTCGGCATCGATGGAAGCGGCATGGTGGTAGCGAACCTCGATACCGGCGTGGATATGAACCATCCGGCGCTCTCGCGCAAGTGGCGTGGGCTCACTGGAGATCCTGCGCTCAGCTGGTATGATGCTCACAGTGGTGCCACTCGTCCGGTCGACAGCGATGGTCACGGAACGCATACGATGGGTACGATGGTCGGATCAACTGAGGATGGTCAGGTAATAGGTGTGGCTCCCGGTGCACAGTGGATTGCCGTCCGTGTTTTCAACCCATCGACGACCGACCAGATTCTGCTGCGCGGTGGGGAATGGATCCTTGCGCCCCGGGATGCACAGGGCAACTTACATCCGGAAGCCGCGCCGGACAGTGTGAATAACTCTTGGGGAAGTACAAGTCCTGGTATGGACGAATGGTACCGGCCCATGGTACAGGCGTGGCGTGCAACAGGTATTTTTCCTGCTTTTGCCAATGGGAATCTTGGACCTGACGCGGGAACTGCTTCTAGTCCGGGGAACTATCCTGAATCGTTTGCTGTCGGTGCCGTCAATATTAACAATGAAGTCGCCAGCTTTTCCAGCCGCGGACCATCGCCCTATGGAGAAATAAAACCGAATATTGCGGCACCGGGTGTGAATATCCGTTCCAGTATACCGGGCGGTGGTTATGCAAATTACAACGGTACATCCATGGCCACGCCCCACGTTGCTGCTGCAGCAGCGCTATTAATGCAGGCTAATACATCACTAACCGTTGACGATATTGCTGAGATTTTGATATCAACGGCCACCCCACTTACAGACGCTCAGTATACAGATGTGCCGAATAATGCTTACGGTCATGGTTTGTTGAACGTTTATGATGCCGTGTCATCCGTATTGACAGGTGTTGGTACAGTGGAAGGACGGGTGACGACCGGCGGCGATGACTTCGAACCTCCGGTTATTACGCATGAACCTGTTCAGGAAGTATTTTACGGTTATGATGTCTCGATCAAAACACGCTTGCAGGATAATGTCTCCGTAACTACCGCTGAACTGTTCGCACGAAAGGGCGGAGACACTTATTGGACCTATATACCGATGAAACGGATATCCGGGGATTATCGCGATGGTGTGTATGAAGCGACCATCCCAGGATCGCTGACCACGGGTTCGACTGTAGAGTATTATATTCGGGCCAACGACTACGGCAATAACGTTGTGGAGACCGAAGTCTATCGAATCCATGTATCGAAAGGCGTGAATATAGGTTATTATCAAAACTTTGAAGAAAACTGGGATGGCTTTCAGACTGGCGGCGTGAATAACACTTGGGCACGGGGCATACCGGAAACGGGACCGAGCAGTGGGTACAGCGGTCAGTATGCTTTAGCCTCAAACTTGACCGGTACGTATCAGTCGAATACAAACAGCTGGGTGATGATGCCGCCCATCGATCTTACAGAACATCCGAGTATGGCGCTTCTCACCTTCTGGCATTGGTTTGACCTGGAAAATCGTTGGGATTTTGGTCGTGTTTACGTAGCTGCAGAATCAACGGATTATGATTTTGTCAAGGTGGCTGAATTTACCGGGCGAGAAAGAAAATGGCAGCAGGTTGCAATCGATCTTACGCCCTACAGTGGTGAAGTCGTTTACGTTCTCTGGAACCTCACCAGTGATACGTCGTTCCAGTACGATGGCTGGTTTATCGATGACGTATCGATCGTCGGTCCGGCTGACACCCCACCTGCTGCACCCGACGGTGTTCAAGCGACGGTGAACCAGCTCGGCCACATGCGTGTCGTCTGGCAACCAGTCGATGATATTCGTGTAAAAGACTATGTCGTCTATGTGAAAAAAGAAGGGGAAGAGGATTGGAAACAAGCAGGTATGGGAGACGGTTCTGAAACATATGTTTTCTTCCGGTCTTCAGGCTCATATGACGTGTCTGTGAGGGCCCGTATGTATGACGGGATTCTGGGTGAGATGTCCGAGCCGGTCTCTATCAACGTGGAGGTTCCCAATATCATTTTCTACGATGACTTTAACGGCACGGATGATAACGGCTGGACGCATGGCGGTCAAAATGATATCTGGGGGCGCGGTGTTCCGAAAAAAGGTCCGGGCCGGGCACTCATGCCACCTAATGTATGGGCGACAGGGCTTTCCGGTAATTACTTGAACAGCATGAATGCTTCTCTCGTTTCTCCTGTGATTGATCTAACCGATGAGGAGCACGCAGCGCTGAGCTTTTATCACTGGTATGAGACTGAGACGAGCTGGGACAAAGCATATGTCGAAATTACCACAAATGGTGGTTCTACGTGGCAAGAGGTGGCCATGTACTCGCATGTCACCAATGGTAAACAGTGGTCCCCCGTTACGATTGATCTCGATCCGTACATCGGGCAGACTGTTCAGGTACGGTTTAGATTTTACAGCGATTCTTCTGTAAATTATCAGGGCTGGCTCTTAGATCAAGTCGGTGTATATGCGACGCATATGAACACCGATCTGGGACCGCGTCAGTCAGCGCAAGATAGTAAAGCTGCCAAATCGGATAAAGAAGGAACTGTGAATGATGCGCCTCCGGTGATTCAACTGCCACTTCATCAAACAGGCGACCAATCCGTCTCTGAGCATTCGCTTCATACCCTCCCACCGGTTGCACCTGCTTCACTTCCGGTAGCGGCAACGGTGACGGCGTTAGAAGTCGGAAAATCGACAAAAACCGATCCAGCGACTGGCAAGTACAGTATGCGACTCGGTGCGGGTGAGTACACCTTAAGAGCAGAAGCTTACGGATTCTACCCCAGTGACCAAACGGTTACAATCGAAGACGGTAAAACTTCACGCCTTTACTTTAGCCTCACACCGATTCCGCAAGGGACGATTCACGGTACGGTCATCGATGAACGGACCCATGAACCGATCGCAGGCGCAATGGTGTTAGTGATGGAAGATGCGCACGTCGCTCCGGTTCAAACCGATGATCAAGGTGAGTTTACACTGACTGTTTACGAAGGAGACTATACGTTATCCGTTTCCCATCCAGAGTATTATCTGACCCATACGAATGTTCGGGTCAATGGTGGGGAAACGACAGATATGTCGATTGCCATGAAGCCTTTTATCGGTTTTGACGGTGTGATTGCTTATGATAGCGGTGCCGTCGATAATGCCTGGGCGTATTATGATCCGGGGAACGGCTGGGCTGTCCGGATGACGCCGGCGTATGATCAAGTTCAGGTGGTGGGTGGACTGTTCCGTTTCTGGGATACAAGCTGGCCTTCACCGGGCGGAACAGCGTTTAAAGTCGCCATTTTTGATCACAGCGGTAAAAATGGTGCCCCCGGCAAGCTCATCTATGGACCGATTGATGCTACAGCCAATCGTGATGGGACATGGACAGAGGTGCGTTTCTCTGAACCGGTGATGTTGGAAGGCGATTTCTATTTAACGGTCATTCAAGCAGGCAGCTATCCGAATGTACCGGGTCTGGCGACGGATGAGACGGGACCAAGTTCCGGGCGCAACTGGCAGTATATCGACGGGGGATGGTCTCAGGCTGCAGCTGATGACGGGAACTATTTAATCCGAGCGCTCGTTCGCTATCCGGTTGGTGCACCGGTGATCACCCAGCCTGTAGATGGTTCGTTCACCAATGTTGAAACGATTACCGTCGAAGGTACGCTCGTTGTGGACGGAGCCGTCGTTAGTGTTTACAATGGTGACGAACGCGTCGGACAAACAACGGTAGAAAATGGCATATTCTCACTGCCAATCACCTTACACGACGGTGAAAATATCATTAGCGCTGAGGCCGAATTTGATGGGAAATTAACGGATCGGTCGCAACCCGTTCATGTGACGTTGAAACAGACACCGCCGCATCTGTCCGTTAATCGGCCACTCGATGGATTTAAGACGAACCTGGAGACGCTCCATGTGATCGGAACGGTCGAAGATCCGTACTTCGATGTGCTTACGATCAATGATGAAAAGATAGAGGTTTTGGAGGATGGATCGTTTGATCACAGAGTCTTCTTGAATCCGGGTGCCAATACGCTTACGATTGTGGCTAAAGATAAAGCGGGTAACACGGCAACCGTAGAGCGTACGGTTTATATGAATCAAGAAGCACCTAATCTTACCGTTACGGAGCCGCTAGAAGACGTCACGCTCCACGCCGGTGAAAATTTAATCGTCCGTGCAACCGGTGATACTGAGCTCAATGTTCATTTTCGGCTAGAACTTCCCCTGCAAACCCAAGACATTCGGCCCGTGGTAAATGCTGTCTATATGCCGGAAGTTGAACCAGGTATCTATGTAGGCGAATGGACGGTACCTGCTGGTCTACTCGTAAATGGAGTGCATATCCTTGTTCAAGCTCAAGACGGTTTCGGTAACCAGCTGGATGTGTATGCGCCTGGTAAGCTCAACATTGTTCAAACCGGCGATGATGACGGCAGCATGCCTCCTGGGGATGATGACGGCAGCACGCCTCCTGGTTCGCAGACAGTGGTTTCCGTAGTTACTGATGCAACTCAGGTTATAGTCGGTCAACCGTTTACACTTGAAGTGCGCGCAGACCATCTTACTGATATGTATGCTTACCAGTTAAGTTTGGTCTCTCCAGCAGAGATAGAGGTTAAAGGCTTTACGCTCAGTGACGCGCTGTATGGGTGGCAACAAGAACACGGTGATGAGATTTCACCGATCGTTCATGTCGTTACCCATGAACGTACAGATGGGCGATTCCAGACCGATGTGATATTTAGTTTCCTGGGCGACATAAGCGGTATTTCTGGAACGCACGCGCTCGGTTCGTTGGAGATGATCGCGCTTGCGGCAGGAGACATGACTATTGAGTTAACCGGACTCAGGCTTTTAGATAGTCAAGGCGAGGAGTTACTGCTGGCAGAACCTGAAGATCTGTCTATTCCGGTTGAAGAATCGGATGATGCCGGTACGCCTCCCGGGAACGATGACGGCAGCATGCCTCCTGGGGATGATGATGGCAGTACACCTCCCGGGGACGATGACGGCAGCATGCCTCCTGGGGATGACGATGGCGGCACCCCACCAGAGGACAGAGATCCAGGAACGCTGTTTGATATAACAGGATTCATTCAAGCAGAAGCCTTTGACTCATCTGTACAGTATAATGCGATATGGTACGAAGGCGCAGATGGAGCGGTCAAAGTTCTGATCGAAGCCTATGATGCAGAAGGTAAACGTATAGCCACTGGAAACGTGACTGCGGATGGGCAAATGCATATCGCTCTACCTGACGGCGGCCCCTATACGCTTATGATTCATGTTCCTGGGCATTTACTGTATCGCACAAGTATAACTGCACATGGGCCCCAGGAACTCGACCTTCCTATATTACTTGCCGGCGATGTCAATGGTGATGGGATGATCGACTTAAAAGACCTGCAGCATGTAGCCAAACATTTTGGCAAACGGGCACCCTGGTCGACCAAGCAAGAAGCGCTTGCCGACATCAAAAGGGATGGTGAGATTGATCTTCTCGATATCTCCTATATATTACAAAACTTTGGGAAGCGTTCTGAGTAAGCAACAACTCTAGCTCGGAAGATGCATAAACTGCCCTTATGGCAGTTTTTTTTTATGAAACAACTGCTTCAGGCGTACAACTTTGTTAAGATTTTGTAAATATATAGGCTGTAGCAGGAAAAATCCAGGCGGTAATCAAATATATGTTTTATACAAGGCTTTTAAATTTCATCGTGTTGGCTATTGACTTTATCATGAAGAGGAGGCGTGTCGTACAATGACAACGCGTTCTTTGCAGCGAATTCTGCGTTCATTATTTGTTATCGCAGCGTTACTTGTCTTTACGGCTAGCTGGATATCACCTGTAGATGCCGGAAAATTTTTTAAACCTCCAGCCACTTATGAGCCCGGTTCGTGGTATGTAGGGGCAACGCCGGATAACTTATATCCAAATGCGCCGGTCATTTTATTTGTACAAGGTTTAAACAGCACGGCTCAGACGTGGTGGGATAACAACGATATGTATGAGCTGGCCTATCAAAACGGATATCAAACCGCTTTTGTTCAGCTCTACGATGCCGGTGGTACGGCGCGTAGTATGTGGGATAATGGTCGTCTTCTTGCCAACACAATACGTGAGATGTATGCGACGTTTAGAAAGCCTTTCGTGATCGTGGCACACAGCAAAGGGGGCATTGACACGGATGCGGCGCTTATCCACTATGGCGCCTACCCCTACGTGAAAAAAGTGATCACGCTAGGCTCGCCGCATGACGGAGCCGAGCTCGCCGATCTTGCATACAGCAGCTGGGCAGGTTGGCTGGCGGATATTCTGGGTGCCAAAAGCGACGGGACGTATGTCCTTCAAACCGGCTATATGCAGTATTTTCGTCAGCTGACCGATACCCATCCGAATGCAGGAAAAACGCCGATCGTCACGCTCGCCGGGACGAAGTGGGGAAGTTTCGGATCGTCTTATTACTGGGGTGGGCTTTATTTATCGCAATTCGGAACGAACGACGGAGTCGTGACCGTGAACCGTGCGTATCACCCGAATGCTCCTATGATTGCTGTAGGGGGTTGGAACCACGATACGATTCGCAAGGGTTCGTCGACGTTTAATATTATTCGTCAGCACATACCGCTTTTAACGGCCAGCGCCCAAACCGTAACGGTTGCATCCGTAGCACCACCGTCATCACTTACATCGTCAACACTTACATCGCTTGCATCATCGTCGTCACTTGCATCACCATCATTACCTTCTCAACTTTCATCACTTTCCTCTTCACCGGTTTCATACCTTTCGTCTGAAACTATAAATCGTCTTAGCAGTTCTTTCAGTACTTCCGGTACTCAAGTTATATCCACTCGCCTTAGCGCACAGACCCTTCGTCCGCAGGCAGTGCTTAACGGCTCTGTCTATGTGCGGGGCGGTGACGCCCAGAAAAAGGTCATAGAAACCTTTGCCGTTGAACCTTCTGTTCAGTCGTTAAGTCTGTCCTGGCTTAATCAGGGCGGTGTTAAAAGTTTTACATTGCGCGATCCGCAAGGAAAAGTTCAGTACGTGCAAGTGTCCTGCGAGATCGACCAGGAATGGTTCCAGGGGGCAAGTGTAACACAGGCGGCGGTGTCGCATCCTAAGCCGGGCATGTGGACGTTAGAAATCGAACAAAGCTATGCCTCCCCTTACTTGCTGTTAGCACAATTCGCCTCACCCCTCAATGATAAGTTTCAGGCAAAACAAGGCATCCGGAAGTGGTTTGTAACGCTTCCGGATGCGGCGAAGTCATCGATCCATGGAGCTCCAATATGGCATATGGCGGCGCTTAAGTATACACTCGAGCAGCACACAGTTAAAAAGATTGATCGGTTCGATCTATCCGGCATAGCCGACGGCACATTGCTTGAATTGCCGGTACCGCAGGGGTTGAAGGAAGATTCTTCAAAGGCGCTGATCAATTATACGGTTGATATTCAAGGTTATGATGAGGGGGGATTCCCCTATAACCGGACGCTCATTTGGTCATCCATGCCATAATCCACGCATCGAAGTCGACATGCAAAGTCGACATACATCGATTAAAATCTACTCTTCTTGCCTGTATTAGCGGTTATCGACCCACTCCGGATGCATGTCGTGTTCAAATAGGCGGCGCCGGGCGACGTCCTCCCAGACTGTGCCCGGTTTGCCGTAGTTCACATACGGGTCGATGGAAAGACCGCCGCGCGGCAGAAAACGCCCCCACACTTCAATGTATTTCGGATCCAGCACGGCTTTTAAATCATTTAAGATCATATTGACGACTGCTTCGTGAAAGGACCCGTGGTTGCGGAAGCTGAATAAATACAGCTTGAGTGATTTACTTTCGACGAGCAGGCGGTCGGGGACATAGCTTAAGACGATGTTGGCAAAGTCAGGTTGGCCGGTAATCGGGCAGAGCGTCGTAAACTCCGGTGCATTGAACTTGACAAACATGTCGCGATCGGGGAAGTCATACGGAACGACGTCGAGGACGCTCGGGTCATAATCCATCGGATATGTCGTATCACTACGGCCGAGATGTTTCGGTTTTGACTGCACGCCTCATACCTCCTCTTGCCCAGTAGACGAGCATGTACGTAAGCGGTGTCCCAAAGAGCGCAAGCGCTGCTTTAATGCTGTATTCAGTGATAATAATTTCACCCAGAGCATAAAATGGATAGACGCCGTAGAAGGCGATCAGGGTAAAGAGCGTCGTATCGATGAGCTGGCTCGCTAAAATGGCCGCATTGTTGCGAAGCCAGAGATGCCGCCCCTTGGTTTTTTGACGCAGGTGGATAAAAATATTAACGTCGAGGTGCTGGGATATGGTGTAGGCGCTCATCGAAGCGAGTACGATGCGCGGAACCCCGCCGAGAATCAGGGCATACGCATCTTGTTCGTTAAAAAAAGGTGCCGGGGGCATGATCACGGCAAGGGTAAAAAGTACCGACACGAAAGCATTCGTAAAAAGACCGATCCAGATGACGCGCCTGGCAACGGGTTTCCCCCAGACTTCAGCAATCGTGTCGGCAATGATAAAACTGATCGGATAAAACAAAATGGCCACGGTGGCATACGTAAACCCCAGATCGGCGATCTTGATCGCCGTAATGTTTGAGGTAAGGATGGTGGCCACAAAAAAAGCGACCAGGAGAATAAGCCGAGGGGTTTCCTCTTCCAAAGGATAAGGCGGCAGACCGACCCAGGGAAAGCGGGTCGGTCGACCGTCTGCGTTTGGCTTCTCTTCTCCCGACCGCGGCGCACGGTTTTCGTGCGTGCGTGCATTTACCTCTGCCTCCATATGCATGTGCGATCCTCCCTAGTTTTGGTCACGCGGGATGGTTGCGAACCGCGCCGTGCAGCGCATCTTTGCGCTACACGGAAACATCGTTGATAGTTTGATCTTAGCGTATCAGTGTTTTATTTGCAAGGCCTTCTCAGTTGCGTAGCAACCTTAAGGCATTCAAGATGACCAGAATCGTCGAACCTTCGTGCCCGACGACTCCTATCGGGAGGGGTAGGTAGGCGCCAAAGTTGACGCTGATTAAAAGCACGATGACGGCGAGGGCAAAGCTTAGATTTTGTTTGATGATGCGCTGCGAGCGGCGGCCTAGCTGGATGGCGAAAGGAAGGCGATCCAGTTGATCGTTCATGAGGACGACATCGGCCGTCTCCAGGGCGACGTCGCTTCCCTGCGCGCCCATGGCCACACCGACCGCGGCGAGGGCCAGCGCCGGTGCGTCGTTTACGCCGTCGCCGACCATCACGACGTATTCGTACTGTTCCCTGAGCGATTTGATGATATCGGCTTTGTCTTGCGGGAGAAGTTCGGCATAGACGAGATCTACGCCGACTTCTCTGGCGATGGCCTGAGCCGGTCGCTCGTGGTCACCGGTTAACATGGCGACTTTGATGCCCATTGTGTGGAGGGCCGCAATCGTTGCCTTTGCTTCTTCGCGAACCGTGTCTTTAAGCGCGATAGCGCCCTGAATCTCATCGTCGATGCGCATAAAGACGACGGTTTTACCTTCATTTTCCAGCCGATCGACGACTTTTTCCCACGTCGATCTCTCCGGTACGCCGATAAACTTACGGCTTCCGATCCGCCATATTGATCCGTCAACCTGAACGGTAATACCTCGCCCGACCGTCGCTTCTAAGTTCGAAAGCGACTTTAACTGAAGATGCATCTCCCGTGCTTTCTCGACGATGGCCCGGGCAATCGGGTGCTCGGAGAGGTGTTCGGCAGACGCGGCCATCGTCAAAAAGTCTTTTTCACTTAATCCTTCCCGGGGGATGATGTCGGTCACAACCGGTCTTCCGGAAGTAATCGTCCCTGTTTTATCAAGAGCGATGACGCGGGTTTTGGCGAGGGTCTCGAGATGCGTGCCACCTTTGAAGAGAAGACCGCGGCGTGCCCCGTTGGACATGGCTGCGAGGATCGCCGGGGTGATAGAGGCGACGACGGCACAGGGGGAGGCAACAACCATAAAGACGATCGCCCGATAAAGCGCTGCGCTCGCAGGGACGTGGAAAACGAGGATCGGAACGGTCATGAGAAGGACGGTCGTCGCCAGTACGACGTATGTGTAAATACTTTCAAAGCGTTCGATAAACTGCTGGCTTTTGGGCATGGTATTTTCGGCTTCGTTCACCAGTTTGACGATCTTGGCAAAAAGGGTATCACCCGCACGTTCGGTGACTTCGATTTTTAAAGCGCCCTGTTCATTTTGCGTTCCCGCAAAAACCGTATCGCCGATTGTTTTGTCGACGGGGATAGACTCCCCGGTGATCGTCGCTTGGTTTATGCTAGACGATCCTTCGATGATACGACCGTCAATGGGGATCGTCTCACCCGGACGGATGAGGACGATGTCACCCACATTGAGCTCTGACGTCGGAACGGTCATCTCTTCACCGTCTTTAAGCAAGGTCGCCTCGTCCGGGCGAATGCTCATAAGCGCCGATAAATCTTTGCGGCTTTTGGCCATGGTGTACGATTCCAGCGCCCCGCTCATAGCAAAAATAAAGATTAAAATCGCACCTTCCGTCCAGTATCCGATCGAGGCGGCGGCGAGTGCGGCGAGAATCATGAGGACGTCGACGCCCAATTTCTTTTCATGGATCAGGAGATAAAGTCCTTCGCGTGCCTTGGCATAACCGCCGATGATATAAGCGGCGATAAAGAGCGGTACGGAGAGTAAGTCTTGATCGAGTGACATCAAAATCCAGGCAGCGGCGATAAGGATACCGCTCGTTATGGCAAAGGTCATCTCCCAGTAAGTGACGAGAAGCTTCAAAGGGGACGTTTTTTTCGCCGAGGACGTCTCTGTCTTTGCACGCAGCGTGTTTTGAATGTCTTCACGGAGTGCTTCCTGATACGTGTTGTCCGCTCGATACTGCGTGTCTTTCACAGGTTCCGTGTGCGCGTGGACCGGAGCAAGCGTTTCATTATATTTATCGCCAGTGATGTTTTTTTCTTTTTGTTTGTCGTTTACGTTTTTTCCTTGTTGTTTCTTCGTTAATGTCGCACTCATGCGAATGACTCCTTTCGTTTGGTTTTTATATCCGGCAAGGTTTATGGGGTGTTTATGGGTGTCTGCGTCCTATGAAAGCTGGTTTGGTCTAAGCTGTATCAATACGATCATCTATCGATGCGATCATTTATCGATACGAACATTGATCGATACGATCGTTCGTGCGACGATCGGGAATGATCGGTGAGAACGAGTATCATTCATTAAAGTCGTTTTTATGTTGATATCATACTTACATTAGAATTATACTAAATAAGCGGGGCTATGTAAAGTGAAAAAGGTCTGGTCGAGAAAAAAATGAGGCTGTCCCAAAGGTACCATCGGGACAGCCTCATGCAATCTTAAAACATGTGTATTGTGTGATAAAGGCTCGTTCAGGCATGATTTGGATGTGAGGTTATAAAAGCGCGTACCTAGCCAGGTTAACGCTTGGACGATGCATGGATCAAGGGCATATCGCATGCAGTGCAAGAAAGGTTAGAGCGACACAGGCGCAATGTAAGTGCAGCTTAGATGGAGATCAAACGAGTGTGTATCCAACAGGAATCAAACGCGTATCCAACAGGGATCACGCGTGTATTCAACATGTCCTAAACCACGGTTAACGAATGGTCTCTTCCGTTTCCGGATCAAAGAAATGGATCTTATCCGGTACCATGCTTAAGGTGACCCGTTCGTGCATGGCCGGATTCATGGAAGCATCAACGCGGGCGATGATTTCATCTTTTTCGGAGAAACTCATGTATAAGAACTTCTCGGAGCCCATATTTTCGACGACCATGACTTCGGCCGTGAAGCGCATGTTTTCCGGTCCGTCTTGGGCGATATCCTGCGGGCGAATACCGAGGACGACTTCCCGCCCGACGTAACCTTTATCCCTTAAAACTTGTTTTTTGTACTCCGGAACGGATACTTTGACGAAATCATTGTAAAAAATAAGTTCCCCAGCTTCTTCTTGAATCGTACCGTGTAAAAAGTTCATTGACGGTGAACCAATAAAACCGGCGACGAACATGTTATTCGGATGGTGATAAATATCGTCGGGGGCACTGTTTTGTTGGATGTAGCCATCTTTCATGACGACGATGCGGTCACCCATCGTCATGGCTTCCGTCTGGTCGTGTGTTACATAGATCGTCGTGGCATGCAGGCGTTCGTGGAGTTTGCTGATTTCCGCGCGCATTTGCACGCGCAATTTGGCATCGAGGTTAGAGAGCGGTTCATCCATGAGGAACACTTGCGGTTCACGGACAATAGCGCGTCCCAGTGCCACGCGCTGTCTTTGACCACCGGAGAGTGCTTTCGGTTTGCGGTCGAGGAGATGTTCGATGTCCAGGATACGTGCGGCTTCATGGACGCGTTGTTTGATTTCTTCTTTCGGGAATTTGCGAAGTTTCAGACCAAACGCCATATTGTCATAAACGCTCATATGCGGGTAGAGGGCATAGTTTTGAAAAACCATGGCGATGTCGCGATCTTTTGGCGGTACGTCGTTTACCAGGCGTTCACCGATGTAGAGTTCACCTTCGCTAATGTCTTCCAGACCGGCGATCATCCGCAAGGTGGTCGATTTACCGCAACCGGAAGGGCCTACCAGTACGACAAACTCCCGATCTTTAATGTCGAGGTTGATGTTGTGGACGGCAACAAAACCGTTGGGGTATTTTTTGGTGACGTTTTTTAGCATGACGCTGGCCACAAAAATCATCCTTTCATTAAAACGTCTTAAAGCAAAGCGTCTTAAAGCAAAGCGTCTTAAAGCAAAGCGTCTTAAAGCGCGTACGGCTCTTAAGCGCCTACTGCTTTTATCTTCTTTATCTAAAGTGTACCGTGAACGTGCGCGGCACGGCAATAGACAGGATGACAAAAAACATCCTGATTTTTTGTGTGTATATCCAACGAACAAAAGATCTACACGATCTAAAAAGATATAAAGGAGCACAAGATCTAAAGATATTGAAGATCTATAGATGTTGAAGATCTAAAGATATGGCGGGCGCTATCTTCATGTTAAACACATTTAAGATGAAATACAACAGGAAAAGGTCGTCGAGACGACGGGGGTCCAGTCCGCTTAATTTGCGGATGCGATCCAAACGGTAAAGGAGTGTGTTCCGGTGAAGATAAAGTGCGTCTGCCGTCTCGCCGATATGGCCTTGATGGTGAATAAACGTTAAAAGCGTTTGCCGAAGTTCCAGATCGTTCAAAATTTCAAAGACTGGGCGATAGAGCGCGCGCACATAATCGTATTCGGCAGGGCTGAGATGCGCGATGAGCCAGCCCAGGGGGTTTTTTTGCCAGTTCATAAGCGGGAGTTCTATACTTTCAGCAAGGGGCATGCTGTAGAGAAGATCTCTTACCGCGCTTGGTAAGATGTTTATGTCTTGTACGGGCGGGGCGTAGATGAGACGAATTTTTTCATAACCTTCTTGTACCCAAGCATCGCTCAGTCCGTGCAGATAATCGTGGACGTCTCCTTCCCCCTGTTCAATAATGGAAAGGGGTATGAAAAGAACAGCGATATTTTTGTTATCCTTATAGGAAGACATCAGTTGCGACCAGACATTTTTGATTGTTGGTGCAGATGCGCTAGATACAGGTGTGGTAGGGTTGGAAGATGGCTCCGGATGAATGTGGAGTCTTATGTACAGTGCGTGAGAATCGGTATAAGCCCCAAAAATATCCGAGATGGCCTGCTCGGGTACGGTGCGGTGACTCGCGGCAAGCGCGATGAGCACGGGTTTGTTTTGCGTCCACCAGCGTTGGATAGCCGGCGGGAGTGAAAAACGGGTCTGATCGGGGAAGGATAACCGATAGGTGAGGGCGTTCGAGAGCCACTGCTCCAGCGTCAGACGGAGGAGCGTCCGCTCCATTGTACTTTTTATGTGGTGCCCTTTGTTGATACGCGGTGCTGCGCGCCCATCGGCGAGGATCCACGCTTTGGACAGTTCTGTAAGCCATGGGGTAAGATCGGTCTCGGGTGGCGGCTGAATGGCGACCTCGATTACCGCTTCGATATTATTTTTAATCGGGGAAAGTGCGATAGGCAGATGAAACGCTGCGATCGATGGATCAAAGGATGGGGGATTGTTCGTGGCGTGCTGAGAGTTCAGCAGGACGAGTGTTTTTCCTGGAAGAAGTTCGGCAAGTTTTTGCAGGCGCTCCCGCAGTAAGTCTTCGTTCATAAAAAAGACACTCCTTTTGCTTCCAAAGATCTGATAAAACTGCATTTTTTGATGGTTATACACCATAGAGCTGCTATATAGCAGCCGTGTAGCAGTTATGTAGCAGTCATGTAGCAGCTGTGCTGATGTAGAAGGATTGATGGTGCCGGTGTAATTATAGCGTCGTGCAGAAGTATAACAGTTCGCAGGCTCAACAGGTGCTCCAAAACATGTTACAATACAGTAGACGTTACATCGATCGGGGTGTGCTCGATGAGAAAAGGCTTTGACCTTCTCAGCATAGTTGTACTCATCCTCATGATAGGATTTATTTGTTCAGGTTGCACGAAGGAAGACAATGTTTCAGGCGGTTTGAGGACAGTGCCGAATGGAGCTTTAAACGGCGATCACCTGAGCAAAGAAGGCAGAGCGAATCTGCCGCATACCGCTGTTTTTATTGAAGGCTCGATCTATGATCAGGGATGGAATTCTAAGGCGTACGACGCTATAACCCGGATGGAAGAGATGTACGAAACGGAGGTCGATTATGTCGAACTGCATAATGATACATCGTTTGCGCGCATCGCGCAGTCTGTAGAGAACTGTTCGAAAAAAGGCGCGCGCGTCTTTATCGGTCACGGTGAGGTATTCGGGGAACCTTTTTTAAAGCTATCGGCTTCTTATCCTGCTGCACAGTTTGTGGTGATCAACAGTGATGTGTCTGGAGAGCGCCTCATCAGTATTCATTTTTCCGGTTACACAACCGGATTCTTGGCTGGTGCGCTTGCCGCGCTCATGAGTGAGAAAGGCGATGTCGGAATCGTGAGCGCATATCCCGAACAAAGCGAGATCGCAGGCTTTTTACGCGGGGCACAGTTCATGCGTCCGAAGATCCAAGTGCGTTCGTTCGCGGCTGGAAGCTGGGATAATCGGGAAGGCGGACGAAAAGCCGCGCAGACGTTGATTGCCGAAGGGAGCGATGTAATCTTCCCGGCAGGCGATGGATTTGCCATCGAAGTGCTCGATGAGGCGCGCCGTTCCGGCATTTATGCTGTTGGCTTTATCTTAGATCAATCGTTTGTAGCCCGCAATACTGTCCTTGCCTCGGTCATGCAAAATGTAGAAGACGTGTATTTGACGATCGCTGACCATCTGTCCCGGGGGACGATCAATGAGATGCAGGGGATGGTTTTTGATGTGAAAAACGGGGGGCAGGTGTTATCTTCTTTTGGTCCGATGGTCCCCAAAACTGTACAGGAGAAGATGCAAAGACTGTACCGTGCGCTGAAAGAAGGCTATCTTACAGAAGCACAGCTTAAAGAAGACCCATATTTGAAAAACGATGCATATTTTGAGCAGGGAAGCAGGAAGCAGTCGTGAAGTTCAAGCCGGAAGCCGACCTGAAGTTCAAGCGGATGCAACCGTTAAAGTCTTTAAAGGATAAGGGTTTGATGGGCCGAAAGATTTTTCTGAATCCGGGGCGTATCTGGCTTGATCTGCCACTGGGTCAGAAATTATTTTTAGCCTTTGGTTCGCTCGTCGTCGTGACCATACTCCTCACTTCTTTTGCGTTTATGGCCATTCAGAAGATGATCGATGTCAATGAACGCCTGATGAATGAAGAGCATCTATACCGCGTAGAACTGGACTTTCAAAATTCCGTCTATCAGCGCATTCATGATGTGACGGTTTATATCAGTACCGGTGAAAAGCGGTATCTGGAGATGTTTCAGGAGACGGCAGAGAAAGTTAAGCAGCTGGAAGAGTACTTAAAAGAGCATACGGATGGGGCCGAACGGGCGCGTTTAAATGCGTTTTTTCGTATCGAACGTCAGTTTGAATTCACTCTCTTCAACCGGGTTATTCCCGTCTATGAGCTCGGTAATGTTGATGATGCTTTTTTAACACTCACGACCGATGGAGAGGCGTTGGCTTACGAGCTCATCACCGAACTATCACAGTTTGCTTCTGCCAAAGAACAGGCCATGGCGCAACTGGGTGAAGAAGCGCGGCATGAGTCGCGGCGCACGTTGCGTCTCGTCATTGTGCTCTGGGTGGTCGAGACGCTGTATGCCTTGTTTCTCGGCATCGTGATGTTTAGAAGCATCAATCGTCCTGTTAAGCTTTTGAAAGAAGCGGCACAGAAGTATTCGGAAGGTTCGTTCGAGGGGCAACTTGCTTTAGATCGTCGGGATGAGTTTGGGACGCTTGCGCAAACGTTTGATGAAATGGGCCGTCGGTTGCACGCACTGGTTGAAGCGTTAAAGCAGGCCAATACGTATCTGATTCAGGAAAGTGAAAAAGCGCGGGAGGCCGATCGCGCTAAATCAGACTTTCTGGCGATGATCTCACACGAACTCAGAACGCCTTTAAACGGAATTATCGGTTTTTCAGAAGTCTTAAAAGAAGGTTATTTCGGACCGCTCACGCCAAAGCAAAGAGCGTATGTGCAGCACATTTTAGAAAACGGTGAACATCTGCTCCTTTTGATCAATGATCTGCTCGATTTGAGCAAAGCGGAGGCTAATAAACTGACTTTGCATGCGGAGTGGGTTGAGGTTCGTCCGTTTTTTCAGCAGACGCTTACGGTGGTGATGGAACGGGCCAAAAAAAATGCGCTGAAACTGGAAATCTTGCTCAATACGACTCGTTCCTATCACTGTTTTGATCCCCTGCGCGTCCGTCAGATCATGAACAATCTTCTATCCAATGCGGTCAAATTTACGCTGCCCGGCGGTACTGTGACGGTGACTGTTGAGGATGATGTATCCGGGGGGTTATCCGTCCGTGTTCGGGATACGGGCATCGGCATTCCGAAGGAACATCAATCCCGCGTTTTTGACCCTTTTGTTCAGGCTGAAGGTGATCTGGGCAGGCGTTATGAAGGGACAGGGCTAGGACTTACCCTAACCCGTCGGCTCGTAGAGCTGCATGGCGGTGTGATCGAACTCAAAAGTGAAGAAGGGAAGGGATCGGAGTTTCGTTTTACCCTTCCCGATGGATTGTGTGAGAAAGTGCAATTACCGTATCAATCTGCATCCGTACGTCCATCCGGAAAGAGGTGCATGCGTCTCCGTACGTGTCATGTGCCGCGCGAATGGTCGGATGCTGTTCGGAAAACCTTTAAAGATATGCTTCATGATGGGGTGAAGGGTGGGATCGAGGAGACTAGAACGATATCGATCGATGCGTTAGCGCGCGCCGTTTTTGTCTATGGTTTGACCCGACCCTTATCTTCCGAAGAGAAGCAAAAACTGGAACGTCTTTTTCAAAAGCTTGCCGAACGAGGTTGGACGATCATCGTCATGGCCGATCTTAAGTTGAGTCTGAAAGAGCGGGCCCGCTTGTTTAAAAATGTGCAGAAGATCATCCCGTACACGTCGCAGGCATTGAGCGAGGTAGTGCAGGATCTACTGCAACAGAGCCCGCACGACAGAGAGGCATCCGGTCGTGATGAGCATGGGTATCAATAGATAAAGGGGGACAGATAGCAGTGAAACGCATTCTGATTGTTGAAGACAATCCAACCAACGCATTGTTATTTCACGATGTCTTAAGTGAACAGGGGTATGCGGTCGATGTGGCCGAAGAAGGCGAGCGCGCCTTTGAGCTGTTAGAACAAAATGATTATGATCTTTTACTGCTCGACATCCATTTACCCGGGATGGATGGGCTCTCCATTGCCCGGACACTCCGTTCGCTTCCAGATTACCAACATTTAAAAATCGTTGGCATCTCTGCCCTTGTCACAGAACGCGAGATACAGGCGGCTTATGCAGCGGGTTTTGACGACTACGTGACCAAACCGATATCGCTCAGACCCTTTGTAGAGACGATCAGGCGGCACTTGCATGAGGCATGAGAGTAGGATTAGGTCGTGAGAAAGCGAAGCCCTTTGGGGTAGTGATTTTTTAACTGACCGTCACTAATCTTTCCCCACCCCAGCGGGAAGTGATCGAGAGACACTAAAACGGTGCGCCCTTCATGCCCGGTAAGGACGGTATGCTCCCTCCCGCAGGCGAGATCGTGGAACCACAAAGTGTGACCGGAGAGATATCGGTACGCCTCTTCGACCGTCAACGGAACATGCCCGCCCGGCATGTTTCGTAGATCTTGAGACGTTTGCGCCAAGGCCAAGGCATGCGCGGGAACGAAGCGCCCTTTTCGTATTTCGCCGAGTAACAATCCGGCGCGTCTTAAGGTGATGCGGGGTAAGCCGGTGATGACGTTTAAGCCTTCCGGAAAGCTCAATAGTGCTTTCGGGAGAAGGTAAAAGCGATCGTTCTTTTGCCAGATGCGGGATGTCAAGCGATCCTTAAGAATCGTACTGTCCGGCAAGGTCTCTTCCAAGAAACGGTGTAGGATAGCGATCGCTTCTCGATGGCTTGCCTTTTCTCCAATCGCGAATGAAGTAAATTGAGCTTTGGGCATCTTTTGTAGGCCTGTGTCACCGCTTTTTTTACTTGATGCGACTTTTTTGAGGCGAATCATCGCTTGGCCTTCCGTTTTGGAACGATGCGGCCAGAAGCGGACGGTCGCTTCCCGGATCGCAGGCGAGACCGACGCGTCCAGAAGTCCTTTTTCGGAGCCTGGGAAACGCGCGCGTTCTTCGGCAGTGAGCGGTTCCGGTTCGATCTCCGAATGTTCTTGTAAAAATCGGGCGATCATTGCTTCGTTTTCTGCCCGTCCGAATGTACAGGTGGCGTAGACGAGCCTCCCCCCCGGTTTTAAGAGCCCGACTGCTGCTTCGAGGAGGAGGCGCTGGCTTTTACAGGAGCGTTCGACGACTTTGGATGACCAGTAGGGGATCGTCTCCGGCTGTTTTCTGAAGACGCCTTCGCTGGAACAAGGGGCATCGAGTAAGACGCGGTCAAACATTTCCGGCCAGTAGGTGGCGAGCGTTCCCGGCTCAGCTTGAGTGATAAGTACGTTTAAAAAACCCAAGCGCTCGATGTTTTGTGTCAGCGCATCCAGCCTACCAGGATCGATGTCGTTGGCCACAAGGAGCCCTTCTGCACCGATGCGCTCTGCTATTTGCGTACTTTTTCCGCCCGGTGCGGCGGCGAGATCGATGATGCGTTCTCCCGGTTTCGGGTCGAGCACAACGACAGGAGCCATAGCCGAGGCTTCCTGAATATAGTACAGGCCCGCGGCATGGTAAGGGTGTCGGCCCATGAGGAAAGTCTCATCGACGTAAAAAGCCCCTTCCTGCCAGGGGACGCTTTCCTGAATACCGGACATTGTTTGAAGTAAGAAGGTGGGCTCCGTTTTATAGAGGTTTGTGCGAAAACTTTTGACAGGTTGAGCGTTCAGACTGGCGATGAACGCTTCCGGATCTTCTACTTCGAGACGGACGCGTTCTAAGAATTCGAGAGGGAGTCTGTGTTCCGGAGACATCGTCATCACCTTGGCCGTAAATATGGATAAAAAACCATCCGGAAGCGGTCTTCCGAATGGTTTTTCGTCTGTTCTGCAATTGCTTGGTCGATGTTGAGGGGCCGACGTGAGGGGTCGATTTCATCGCCGTGACTTCGCAGCGGCTTGATAGACTTGATGTATTACGGGTGAGTGTTACTGCGCGGCCACTGCTAAAATCTTTTGCAAGATGACCTGTTCCGGCACGGCCCCTTCCTGTTCTTCCGCGCCGTTGTTGATGACGGTTTTGGGGACGCCGTAGACGTTGTGTTCGTTGGAAAGCTCCGGGAACTCCGTCGCTTCGATCATGTCGGCGCGGACCCGGGGGCTTACCATCGCCATGTGATGCGCCAGGCGGACGGCACGCGGGCAGTACGGGCAGGTCGGCGTCACAAATACCTGCAGATGAATGTCGGTATTTAAGTTTTTGAGCGCTTCCACCGTTTTTTCCGATAACCCGTGCGTCGCGTTCCCCAGATCGATGATATCTTCGATCAGCGTCGTAAATTCATATCCCGATGGGATGCCGTAAAAACGAACGCGCGTATCGTTACCGTGTTCATCGACGAAGACAATCGCTGGTGCTTTATCGATGCCGTAACGGTCAGCAAGATCGGCGTCATGTTCACGGTTGTAAAACTTGACTTCGAATTTGTCGGTCAGCTCACTGAGCTCTTGTAAAATTTGCTGGGTGGCTTCCCCGTATTCCTTATTTTCAATGTCGCTGTGGAAAAACAAGGCGTACGTTTTGCCGGTCATCTGACCGAACATCTCGCGAATCGTTTGCGCATCTTTTTCGGAAATGATGGCCATCTTCATCTTCCTCCTTTTTATCGCCAACTTTATGCAACCCATATGGATTTCCTGGGAGCAGGTCGACTATAGTACTGTTAGTAGCGTTACCAAGCTTTTTAACCTATATCCCATACGGCAAAGTGATCCCATAGGTTAACGTGCAGCGTTTCATCAACCAAAATAGCCGTACTCACAAAGTAGCCGTACTTAAGACAAGCGTCCGTACACATGTACTTTGTGATGTACGAAACTTGTTCCATGCCATACCCCCAACCGTATTGTATTATACCATCACATCATTGATCTGGCAAGCGGGGTAACCTTTTAAGTAACTTTAACACATTAAGCTTTCTTTTGTAAACATGTTAAAAATTTTTGGGCACAGATGTAACAGGATTTGATCGTTCGTAACGAGATGTCATCGTTGTGAATGCTACGCCGGTCATCATACGGGCTGGAGTGGGGTGATGAAGATCAGTCGTGAAGGCGAGGCTGGGCTATGGTATAATGTAAAAAAGGAGTTGAGCTGCATGGATTTTAAACAGGAGCATGTTGACGAGGCGCTCATTCAGACGCTTACCGAAAGTTATGGTGCCCCCGGATTTGAAGAGCCGATCCGTAAGATTATGGAACGCTATATGGCTGACATGTCACCTGCGCCGAAGACTGTACGCGATCGACTGGGTGGACTTTTTGGCGTTCTCGAGGGAGCCTTAGAAGGGCCCCGGGTGATGGTGGCCGGGCATATGGACGAAGTGGCGCTCATGGTTACACGCATCACGGATGATGGTTTTTTACATATGACACCACTCGGTGGCTTTTGGGATCCGGTCCTCCTTGCCCAGCGTGTGGTCGTGATCGGGCCAAGCGGCACGGTTCCCGGAGTGATCGGGGCCCGTCCACCACACGGCATGAGTGAAGTTGAAAAACAGAAGGCGCTTACCATCGATGAAATGTTCGTCGATGTCGGTGCGCGTTCACGGGAAGAAGTTGAAATGCTAGGCATCCGTCCCGGGGATCCGATCGTACCGGTCGGCGCATACACTCCGCTCATCGGCGGGCGGGTCCTGGCCAAGGCCTGGGATAATCGTTATGGCGTGGCCCTTTCGCTAGAGATACTGCGGGAACTTGCACCCGAGCAGGAAAAGCTTCCGGGTACGCTCTTTGCCGGAGCGACGGTGCAGGAGGAAGTGGGGCTGCGCGGTGCGGAGACGGCGGCGCGTTTGGTTAAGCCCGATATCTTTTTTGCACTTGATGCCGGTCCGGCCGGAGATATGCCGGGGCTTAAGGATGCTTTTGGCCGGCTAGGCGCGGGTGTGCTGATGCGAATCAAAGACCGCACGATGATTACGCACCCCCGGTTGCGCGATTTTCTCATCGACCTTGCCGAACAGGAAGGCATACCGTACCAATTTTTTATATCGCAGGGCGGTACCGATGCAGGCCGCGTTCACACGCTGGAAGCAGGTATTCCTTCGGCGGTCATCGGTATACCGGCGCGGTACATCCATTCGCACGTCTCGATCGTTGATCTGGATGATTATCGGGCAGCGAAAGCGCTTCTTAAAAAAGTGATTCGTACGCTGGACCGTTCTACACTGGAAAAGCTGATTGGTTAAGATCTTAAAACACGTAAAAATAAGTAGAATGCACGTCAAATGCACGTTAAAAACATGTAATAGAAGAAGTAACTGATCATAACTGATGTGACGACGATTGATTACAGTAGGTGAAGGTAAGGTGGGAGCAAGGGTTCTTTTTCAAAATGACTGGCAGACAGTTCTCGAGGATGTGCTGGTACAGCCTTTTTATGAGGAGCTGCGCGCTTTTTTAAAAGATGAATACAGGCGGTATACGGTATATCCGAAGATGCATGATTTGTATCAGGCGCTTCATCTGACGGCGTTTGCCGGGACACGCGTCATCATTTTAGGGCAGGATCCGTATCATGGACCCGGTCAGGCGCATGGACTGAGCTTTTCCGTGCCGGATGGTGTGCCGTTTCCGCCGTCTCTCAAAAATATTTTCCTCGAACTCGAACAAGATCTCGGCATTAAAGAGCCGCTGTCAGGCAATCTTACAGGATGGGCCAAACAAGGCGTGCTTCTTTTAAACACGATCTTAAGTGTGCGCGCCGGTGAACCCGGATCGCACCGCGGTCGCGGCTGGGAAAAGCTGACCGATACGATCATCGCCCGGCTGGGCGCGCGACACGAGCCGCTCGTTTTTATGTTGTGGGGGCGCTATGCCCAGTCCAAGCGACCGCTTATTGATGAATCGCGCCATCTGGTCATCGCTTCCGCCCATCCCAGTCCGCTTTCCGCCCATCATGGTTTTTTCGGCTCTCGACCGTTCTCCAGAGCCAATGCTTTTCTCGTTCAGCACGGTCTTCCGCCGATCGACTGGGAGAAGACGACCCTCTAGGCCAAAAATGCTTCTGGAAGGAGCCAACAGAGTGTTTTATGCTCAAAATAATTTTTTAGAGTTTGCCAGGACGCTCGCTTCCGGTGCCGGTGAGCTCATTCGCGAACGTTTATATGCGCATAAAGATTTAAAAATAAAAACGAAATCATCACCGACGGACCTCGTGACGGAGATTGATCGGGAAGTCGAGGAGTGGATCGCAGAGCGCATCAAGGAAACGTATCCTGAGCACGGCATGCTAGGTGAGGAAGGGACCGAACGCGAAGGAAGTAGCGCGGGCGGGTCGATATACCGCTGGATTGTCGATCCGATCGATGGGACGACCAATTTTATCCATCAGCGTATCAATTTTTGTATTTCGATCGCGCTTTATCACGGCGATGAAGGCGTTGTAGGGGTTGTCTATGATCCGATTCGGAACGAGATGTTTTGGGCGAGCCGGGGGGAAGGAGCCTTTTTAAACGGGGAAAAGCTCGATATTCGAGAGAAAAAAGAGCTGATGGAAAGTCTCGTCGGCACCAATCTAATATGGCTCCGCCGCACCCGGAAGCTAGGCTTATTGGATCATGTGTACACGATCGCAAGAAGAAGCCGTGGGATCCGCGCGCTGGGTGCGGCCGCTCTGGAGATGGCCTATGTAGCTGCGGGCAGGATCGATGCCTTTTTGAGTTTGAAATTATCTCCCTGGGATTTTGCCGCAGCCAAATTACTCGTCGAGGAAGCGGGTGGGGTCGTCCGGTCGTTTACCGGTGACGCGGTCCCGATTGCTCCGCCTGAACACGGCCTGATCGCTGCGCGAACTTCACTTTTGCCTGAGCTTATGGATATATTAAACGAAGAGCGTACATCTGACGTTGCGGCGAATGATAAGGAGACGCATTAACGGGTACAAGCTTCGATGGCCAGTTCCGGCCGGTCGGTGAGTACACCGTCCACTCCGAGCTCACAGGCACTCCGAAGATCGTGATAGTCGCTTAAGGTATAGACGTACAGTTGAAGCCCGCTTTGATGGGCTGCTTCAATATGACGTTTGCGCAAAAAAGGATACGCGGCGTGAAGCGCACTCGCGCCCAGTTCCAGCGCATACCGCCAGGGCTCCTGTAAGTAAACATACAAAAGCGCCGTCTGGGCTTTCGGATCGTATTGTTTGAGGCGGTAAAGAAAATGGTCGTGATAAGAGGAAAACGTGGTGGCATGCATATAATCGTGATCATATATGACGCTTAGTACCGCCTTTATAAACACATCTTGATCGATCAAGGAACCCTTTAATTCCAGGATAAGCGGCATGTGATGTGGTTTGGCCCAGAGCAGAAGTTCATCTAATGAGGGAACACGTGCGCCGTGAAACGACGGATCAAACCAGCTTCCAGCATCGAGTTTAAGTATATCGGACCAGTCTTTTGTTTCGGCGAAACCTTCCCCATCGGTCGTTCGCTCTAAATACGCATCATGCAGGATCACGGGCACCCGATCGCGGCTTAAGCGCACATCGGCTTCGATCGCGTCTGCGCCTAACAAACGTGCCCACTCAAAAGCGATGATCGTGTTTTCTGGAGCGAGCGCACTTGCCCCGCGATGGGCGACGACAACCGGTCGTTCCTTACGCATGTCCGAAAACCCCTTATCTTAAGACGATCATGAAACGTTTCAGACCATGTATATGACGGGGCCCTGAAAAAGACGAAGGCAAAAAATGCATAAACCTAACAGTTGACTTTCTCGCTTGATCATGGTATCTTAGTAATCGCCAGTTCAAATGGGGCCGTAGCTCAGCTGGGAGAGCGCTTGAATGGCATTCAAGAGGTCGGCGGTTCGATCCCGCTCGGCTCCACCAAAACCACATCACAGGGTGGCCTCGAAGGGGGCTTTTTTAAGTCTTAAAACGGCTACGTGGAGTGATACCCAAGAGGCCGAAGGGGACGGTTTGCTAAACCGTTAGTGGGCCCTGAGCCCAGCGAGGGTTCGAATCCCTCTCACTCCACCACGTATGTGGCGGTGTAGCTCAGCTGGTTAGAGCGTACGGTTCATACCCGTGAGGTCGTGGGTTCGAATCCCTCCACCGCTACCATCTAGGGGCGTAGTTCAATGGTAGAACGGCGGTCTCCAAAACCGCTAGTGTGGGTTCGATTCCTACCGCCCCTGCCACCCAACGCTTAGGTGGAGGAACGCTGAGCTGGCGCGTTCCGTTTTTGCTTTTCACGACGTTTTTTAGCTTGAAAAGGGATAAAAAGCAGTAAAAAAAAGGTTGAAACAAGTTTAAAACATGTTTTTATCTTAAAAAGTGGGAGCATAGCCAAGTGGTAAGGCAAAGGTCTGCAAAACCTTCATTCCCCGGTTCGAATCCGGGTGCTCCCTCCAAGCGTTCCAGTAGCTCAGTTGGATAGAGCAGCAGCCTTCTAAGCTGTCGGTCGGGGGTTCGAATCCCTCCTGGAACGCCAGGGTGGGCCCTTAGCTCAGCTGGTTAGAGCGGTCGGCTCATAACCGATTGGTCGTAGGTTCGAATCCTGCAGGGCCCACCATCTTAACTGTTGTTTGCATCCGGGCATTTCGCTGGATGCAACAGATCGAAAACGATGCCACCTTCACCTGGAGGAGTACCGAAGAGGTCATAACGGGGCGGTCTTGAAAACCGTTAGGGCTTCACGGCCCACGGGGGTTCGAATCCCTCCTCCTCCACCATATGTGCTGTTGCACGCCATACGCTAAAAAGAGATATCGATACACGTAAGGAACACGCGTAGTCGCTGCAGGCCTGAGCGCTTGCCACGATCTTTCCGATCCGTGCATGAAGGTAGCTGGTCTGTAGAGGAAAGTCCAGACTCGCCCGGGCTGCGATGCCCGGAGTGTTTGTGCCCGATGCAAATCGGGGCAGTGCGACGCCCTCGGTTCCCGTGTTCATGCGCTTTAACACAGGGAGACGAGGGATGATCGTGCTGACGGCGGTGAAAGGGGCTCATCTGAGTTCCGAGTAGCCTGAAAGTGCCACAGAGACGAGCCTTTCGGCGACGAAAGGGTGGAACGCGGTAAACCCCACAAGCGAGAAACCCAAATAATGGTAGGGGAGCCCTCCAATGAGAAATGAATCGGCGGAGGGATCGGGAGAAGTCCTGATAGATAGATGACTACGACTTCTGTACGAGGGGTGGCGCCCGTTTGCAGTACGGAAGTACAGAAACTGGCTTACAGTGTTCCTTACGGCCACTGACCACCGCTTGCGGTGGTTTTTATTTTTTTACATCTGACGGATCTCCTCGAGTAGTTCGCGAATCGTCTCCACATGTTCTCGGGGTGCTTCGATCGCCCCCCAACCGAGCGTAAACTGAAATAAACCACCGTATGCTTCATCTTCATACGAGCGCAGAATGTACGGAATGTTACGCTCTTTGAGCATCGTCTCCAGCAGTTGTGCTTCAAAGACGTCGTTTAATGTGGCGACTTTTTCGTAATGTGCACTCGCCATGGTTTATTCCTCCTCGTTGGCGTCGTCTTAGCAGCGGGCGTGGTACCGGACGTGCGTATCACGTTCGCAAGGAACGCTTTGTGGGTGTGCTTTTTACGGGATGTCGGGAAGGGACGTGCGCATCACATTCGCAAGAAACGCTTTCGTGGTCGTTTTATTGTGCGCAACACGTATAACCGTCTTTCTTATTTATTTATGTGCCATACGTACAACCGTCTTTCTTATTTATGCGTAACACGTATGAGCGTCTTTCTTAGCGGCGTCTTGCTTTTTTGTGCAGGGCTTACTGGTGATGGTCTGGTTATACCGATCATATCACGATCGCATGCATGTTGCACGGCGTTTTGGATAGCTCCTTGCACCTTCAAATTTCCTTGACAGAAGGACGTTAAGAACGGTATAATGGTTCATGTTGTCTGGGGTGATGACCGTGGAGCTAACATTTTCCGGTGTACGGGCCAAAGGCGGCGCGGACGTGCCGCTCCAGTTGGAGGTCCCGCCTCCTGACTTAAGTCAAGAAGGCTACGCGATGAGCCCGCTTCAGTTTCGCGGCCATGCCCGCTATGAAGACGGTGCGGTAGCCCTTTTGGGAACGCTCCGTTTTACGGTGACGCGTCTTTGTGTACGCTGTTTAAAACCGTTTACGGAGACGATTGAATCCGAGCTTCAGGAACGTTTTGTACATGGCACGCCACCGCTATCCGAAGAGACGGTAGAAAACGCTGATTTCGAATGGATTTCAACAGATGAGATTCCGCTTATGTACATTTTACAAGAATGGGCGCGTATTCTACCCGATCCATTTGGTGTGTGCAAAAAAGATTGCAAAGGGCTTTGCCCAGTGTGTGGTACCGATCTGAACATCGAGACGTGCTCGTGTGAGACGGAAACGATCGATCCGCGGCTCGTGGGGCTCAAAGCATTTTTTGAAAAGCGTTAAGAAGTTCCGGAATATGTTCCGGGTTTCATGATAAAGGAGGGACGAAGGAGATGGCAGTACCTTTTCGACGGACGTCCAAGACGCGCAAACGCCTGCGTCGTACCCATTATAAACTGGAACTCCCTGGAATGGTGCGCTGTGAACAGTGTGGGGAATGGAAACTGGCTCACCGCGTCTGCCCCCATTGCGGTTTTTACAAGGGTCGGCAAGTCGTAGAAAAATAAGCTTTTGTAAAAGGGGCGACGTGCGCGTTTGAGTGCTTGAAAGACGCCTCTTTTTTTTATACACTATACTTAGTACCTGGTGCTAAAAGTTTTCTCTTCATAAAACATGTTACGAACGCCTGACTAAAAAGATGCTTTACATGTTCGGACAGATGAGGGCGCTTCGGGAAGATGAAGCCACTTTGCGACGTTTAAGAGACATCGCGTCGATAAAGGGCCTTGCGACGATGAAGGCGATGGTTGAGAGTGGATGAGGTGAAACGGTTGCGGAGCAAGCGGAAAGAAAAACGTCAGGAAGCACTCAAGCGAGTGCTCTTGGAAGATCCTTTTTTAACCGATGCCGAACTGGCGGCGCGTTTTGGGGTCAGCGTGCAGACGATTCGTCTTGATCGAATGACGCTCGGTATTCCTGAAGTGCGTGAACGGTTAAAAGATGTAGCGGTGCGTCATTTTGATCGCTTGCGCGCTCTGGAAGAACAAGATTTGATCGGGGAAGTGGAGGCGTTAAAGCGCGATGAATACGCGCGCTCGGTGCTCCGCATTCAGCCGGAACATGTCTTTACGAGGTCGCGCATTGCCCGCGGGCACGTTCTGTTTGCGCAGGCGAATTCTCTCGCCATCGCCGTAACCGACGCCGACTGGGCGCTTACAGCGTCAGCATTGCTCCAGTTTGTGACCCCGGTCGAGCTCGGGCAAACGGTCGTCATGGAAGCGACTGTGAGGCTTAAAGCCGGAACACGGCGGGAGATCGTGATCAAAGGAACAGTTGCGGCACGGACGGTACTAGAGGGTGTGTGGACAGTCGTCCTGATGGCGCATGAAGACGCCTTGCGTAAAAAGCATGCAACCGGAGCGCGGTACAAAGCATAAAAAACATCACGGTTAAAAATCAGGTCCTGGGTCATATGAACTGGGCGAGGAAGAAGGTGGACGGATGCGCATCGGTTTTGATGCGATGGGCGGGGATCATGCCCCGCGGGCCGTTATAGAAGGAGCGCTCTTTGGTCTGAGACAGTATGCCGATCTTACGGCGGTCTTATTCGGGGCAGAAGATCGACTCCTCGAAACGATACGCACACTTTCAGATCGCGAGCGTATTCGTTCTTATCTCGATTCCGGACGACTTTCGATCGTGCACGCCACAGACGTCATTCTGGCAGAAGAAGAACCGGTTCGGGCTGTGCGCCATAAAAAAGAAAGTTCGCTCGTTAAAGGCGTCGCTGCCTTGGCTGCAGGAGAGCTTGACGCGTTTGTCTCGGCCGGATCAACCGGTGCACTCGTTGCTTCCGGCCTCTTTATCCTGGGACGCATGCCGGGGATGGATCGACCAGCGCTTGCCCCGATGTTGCCGACCTTAAGCGGGCGCGGTGTACTCGTTTTGGATGTGGGGGCCAATGTCGATGCCAAAGCGCAGCACCTCGTGCAGTATGCGCTCATCGGTCATCTCTATGCGCGCAAGATGATGGACCGCGCGCATCCACGCGTCGGACTTCTCAATATCGGAACCGAACCCGGGAAAGGGCATCTTCTGGCGAAAAGCGCATATGATCTTATATACGACCTGTCCCAACGCGATCCTTCCTTCCAGTTTGTAGGAAATGTCGAAGCACGGGATGTCATGTTCGATCAGGCCGATGTTGTGGTGACAGACGGGTTTACCGGTAATATTTTCCTGAAGACGACGGAAGGTGTGGCACTGGCCATAAGCGGGATGTTGAAAGAAGCCCTGATGAGTCATGTGATCACCAAAGCGGGCGCGCTCCTCGCCGCTCCCGGGCTCAAGAAGCTAAAAACAAAACTCGATTACAAAGCGTACGGCGGTACGCCACTCCTCGGACTCAAGCGGCCGCTCATCAAAGCACATGGTTCAAGCGATGCGCAGGCCATTCTGGCCGCTTTAAGGCAGGCGTATGGAGCGGTAGAGCACAATCTGATCGATGTGCTCTCGGAGGCACTGAGTTCGCATGACATCTTTGAGAAAGAAACATCGCAAGAGTAAAGCGATCTGTCATCATTAAAAAAACGTCTACGAAACATAGGCAACATAAGCAACATAAGCAACATAAGTAACATAAGTAACATAAGTAACATAAGTAACATAAGCAACATAAGCAACATAAGCAATAGCAATCATAGACAACAAGATCAGCATCATACATCAATAACCATATGCCAGTGACTATATCTTTATATTTATATGCCAATCATCTGATGCTACAAGATGATAAAAGAAAGGGACGATCGATATGGGAAAAGCGTTTCGCGCCGGGATCATCGGAACGGGCTCGTACGTACCGGAGCGCGTCCTTACCAATTTTGACTTGGAAAAAATGGTCGATACGAACGATGAATGGATTCGAACGCGCACTGGCATTCGTGAACGGCGCATCGCAAAAGAAGATCAGGCTACTTCTGATCTCGCCTATGAAGCAGCACAGCGCGCCTTGGAAGCTTCCGACGTCGCGGCAGAGGCGCTCGATCTCATTATCGTGGCGACGATCACCCCCGATACAGCCTTTCCTTCGACCGCCAATATTTTGCAGGATCGGCTGGGGGCACACCGGGCCGCTGCGTTTGACCAGGCTGCTGCCTGTTCGGGCTTTATTTATGCACTTGCGACGGCAGCCCAGTTTATTGAAAGCGGTGTTTATCGTTATGTGCTCGTCGTCGGAGCAGAGACGCTTTCCAGGATCGTCGACTGGGAGGACCGCAATACATGCGTTCTTTTCGGCGATGGTGCGGGCGCTGCGGTTCTGGGACCGGTGCCTGAAGATGAGGGGGTGCGCGCCTTTGTACTCGGTTCGGATGGTAGCGGCGGAGAGCTATTGAAACTTCCTGCCGGCGGTTCACGGCTGCCTGCTTCTCATGACACCGTCGATCGAAGGCTTCATTACTTGAAGATGAATGGGCGGGAAGTGTTTAAGTTTGCCGTGCGCGTCATGAATCAGGCTTCCGATGAAGTGATCGAAAAAGCAGGTCTCACCAAAGATGCAATCGATTTTCTCGTCCCGCATCAGGCCAACCTGCGCATCATTGAATCTGCGCGGGAGCGGCTGGAACTCCCGGCGGAAAAAGTCGTCGTAAACCTCGATCGTTTCGGTAACATGTCGACGGCGTCCATCCCGGTTGCCCTTGATGAGGCGGTACGTGCTGGGAAAATTCAGCCTGGGGATCACCTACTTATGGTGGGTTTTGGTGCCGGACTGACCTGGGGCGCGCTTGTTTTACGATGGAGCGCTTCCGGCTCAGGTGTTTAAAAGCTTTTGGAAGAGCAAAGAGAAGAGGTGAGAGACGTGTCCAAACGGGCATTCGTTTTTCCTGGGCAGGGCTCTCAGGCTGTCGGTATGCTAAACGCCTTGTTAGCGGTCGATCATACGTCCCGGGAAAGGTTAGAGGAAGCCGATACGCTCCTCGGTTTTTCACTTTCCCGATTGATCGCGGAAGGACCGGAGGAAGAACTCCGCCGTACCGATCGGGCGCAACCCGCCCTTCTCGTGACGAGTGCGCTTTTGTTTGACATGCTTAAAAGGCGCGCCGAGGAGACGGGGCAGGAGGAGATGGTCAAGGCTGATTATCTTGCTGGGCACAGCCTCGGTGAATACAGCGCTTATTATGCGAGCGGTGCGCTGTCGTATCAAAGTGCACTCCGCCTCGTAGCCCGCCGCGGGGCTTTGATGCATGCGGCCGGGGAGAAAAGAGGGGGTGGGATGCGCGCCGTCCTGGGCGGGGAACTCCCGCAGATTGAAGGCGTCTTAGATCGGTTATCTCCTACTTTGCCGGAAGGAGAGGTCGTGGTGGCGGCCAATCTGAATGCACCCGGGCAGGTTGTTCTATCCGGTACGGAGAAGGCGTTGGATGCGGCTGAAGCGGCGCTTAAAGCGGCCAATATCGGCGTGCGTCGACTCATTCCGCTTAAGGTGAGCGGCGCATTCCATTCACCGCTTATGGCCGAAGCTCAATCACCGCTTGAAGAAGCGTTAAAAGGAGAACGCTGGGGTCTGATCGGTATCCCGGTCGTCTCCAATGTCACTGCTCGGCCGGTTACCCATGTTGAAGAGGCACAGCACCTCCTAGTCAAGCAACTGGTGGCACCGGTGCGCTGGGTTGATACGATTACGAACATGGTCAGCTGGGGTGTACGCACGTTTATTGAGATCGGCCCCGGATCGGTGTTGAAGGGATTGATCCAAAAGATTGCTCCCGATCGTGAAGTACGCTCACTTTCTACACCGGAGGACATCGACGCGTATGTGGGCTCTAACGGATGATGGATGTGCGTTTAACGTTTTAGCCTGGAAAGGAGGTGTGAAAGATGGAGGATGCAGTTTGGCAGCAAGATTTAAAAGGGAAAGTAGCGCTCGTCACGGGGGCATCAAGAGGGATCGGACGGGCGATTGCCCTGGCGCTGGGAGATCTCGGTGCTCGTGTCGTGGTCGGGTACGTCTCCGATGAGATGCGCGCGCAAAACGTCGTCTCGGAACTCAAAGCGCGCGGCGCGGAAGGTCGAGCTCTCAGGATCGATGTGAAAAACATCAAAGAGGCGCCGGCCGTCATCGATGATGTGCTCGCCGTCGAAAAGGCGCTCCATATTCTCGTGAACAATGCCGGTATCGCCCGGGATAATCTCCTCATTCGTATGAAGGAAGAAGAATGGTATGACGTTTTAGAGACGAATTTGACCGGCGCTTATGCTTTAACCAAAGCCGCTGCCCGCCCGATGATGAAAGCGCGCTGGGGACGGATCATCAATATTTCCTCGATTGTAGGCGTCATCGGTAACGTCGGTCAGGCCAACTACGTGGCTTCAAAAGCCGGATTAATCGGACTGACCAAGGCCGTCGCGAAAGAACTCGCTTCGCGTAATATTACCGTGAACGCCGTGGCACCCGGTTTTATCGAGACGGAAATGACGGAAAAACTCCCCGATGATTTAAAAACCCAGATGAAGGCGCTCATTCCACTCGGATCTTTTGGAGCTCCGGAAGATGTTGCCGCCGTCGTTCGTTTTCTGGCGAGCGAAGGAGCACGGTATATGACCGGTCAAGTGTTGCATGTCGACGGCGGCATGGTCATGTAAGACGGTGATAGGTGAAGGGATCTATGTGAACTGATGTGTGAACTGATGTATGAAGTGACATATGATGTACGAAATGAAGTACGAAGTGATGTACGAAATGACGTACGAAGTGATGTACGAAATGACGTACGAAGTGATGTGTGTAGATAGTAAGGTATGTGCGCAGGATGGACAGGCGTTTTTACAGTTGGAGCACGTCCCTATCTTCTGCTATAATCAAGCCCAGGAGGTGAAGGAAAGTGGCCGATGCATTGTTTGAACAAATTCGTGATTTGATTGCCGATCGTCTCGGGGTAGAAGTGGAAAAGATCACACCGGAAGCGTCGTTTAAAGATGACCTCGGTGCGGACTCCCTCGATCTCGTTGAGCTGGTGATGGAACTGGAAGATGAGTTTGACATGGAGATCTCCGATGAAGATGCCGAAAAGATCAATACGGTTCAGGATGTGCTGGATTACATAAAGGCACATCAGGCTTAAAACCGTCTTCGACAGACTATGAGCGCCAAGTGAGACCGGCAGTTTGAGAAGAAACGGGAGGGGGAGGGGCCAAAGCTTGTTTCCTCCCTCCGCCTATTCTCTTAGACCCCCATGCCGCCTTGGCGGCACCATTGGATGATGAAACAACACAACCTATTTCAGGATAGACATAGATGATCAACGGGCAAGCCGTTTTTACCGACCGTAGGGAGGAGGGATGAAGATGCGGCGCCGTGTTGTGATAACCGGTGTCGGCGTCGTGACGCCGATCGGGCTGGACGCCGAGACGTTTTGGGAAAACTTGCTGGCGGGTCGCTCTGGCGTGGGAGTAATCACCGCCTTTGATGCATCCGAATATGCGACGCGCATCGCAGCAGAAATCAGGGATTTCGACCCAGGCCAATATATGGATAAAAAAGAAGCACGGCGCGTCGATCGTTTTATTCAATTTGCCCTGGCCGCAACGACGATGGCTTTAAAAGATGCGGGCTATGAGATTCGACCGGAAGAAGCCGAGCGCGTGGGTGTGGTCATCGGCTCCGGTATCGGCGGTCTGGCCACGTTTGAAGATAATTTTCGCACGCTCATCGAGCGCGGGCCAAAGCGCGTAAGCCCCTTTCTCATTCCGATGATGATCGCCAATATGGCATCTGGTTATATTTCCATCCATTTTGGTGCCAAAGGGCCGAACACGACGCCCGTGACCGCCTGCGCCACGGGAACGCACGCTATCGGCGATGCGACGGAGATCATTCGCCGGGGGGCGGCCGATGTGATGATTGCTGGGGGATCGGAAGCGACGATTCGTCCGATCGCCCTGGCGGGGTTTAGCAATATGAAGGCGCTCTCCGAACGCAACGACGAACCGGAGAAAGCATCGCGCCCGTTTGAGCGCCACCGCGATGGGTTTGTGATGGGCGAAGGTGCGGGGATTGTTATTCTGGAAAGCTATGACTATGCAAAAGCCCGCGGAGCGCGCATACTGGCGGAAGTCGTCGGTTACGGGATGAGTGCCGATGCTTATCATCTCACGGCACCGGCCCCGAACGGTGAAGGGGCGGCCCGGGCCATGCGCCTTGCCCTCGAAGATGCGAACCTCAAACCGGAAGAGATCGATTATATCAATGCGCACGGGACGAGCACCCATTACAACGATCTGTTTGAGACCATGGCCATTAAGTCCGTGTTCGGTGAACACGCCTACCGGCTGGCTGTGAGTTCGACCAAATCGATGACCGGGCACCTTCTCGGGGCGGCTGGCGGTGTCGAGGCTGTTGCGACGGCGTATGCCATTTATTACGACCACATCCCACCGACGATCAATTATGAGGAATCCGACCCCGAACTCGATCTCGATTATGTGCCAAACGTAGCCCGCAAACAAACGGTACGTGCGGCGCTTTCCAATTCATTTGGCTTTGGCGGGCATAATGCCGTGATCGCGCTCAAAAAAGTTGAAGACTAAGGTGGCTTAAAGAAAGAGATGGACATTGAACCGATCGCCTCGTTACCGAAAGCATTGGGCATGCCATTTCATGCGCTCGATTTGCTGGAGATGGCGTTTACCCATGCTTCATACGTTCACGATCACAAGGCGCAACATGCTACAAAACAACTTATTGATAATGAGCGCCTGGAGTTTTTAGGCGATGCTGTGCTCGGACTTGTTATTTCCCGATATTTGTATCTCATCGAGCCGCCGCTTTCCGAAGGTGAGATGACGAAGTGGCGGGCAGCCATCGTCTGTGAAGCGTCGCTCGCTGATTTTGCGAGAACGCTCGGTTTTCACAGATATCTTAAGCTCGGGCGCGGCGAAGAACAAAGCGGCGGGCGCTTAAGACCTTCGATCCTTGCCGATACGTTTGAGGCGTTTATCGGTGCGCTTTACCTCGATCAGGGACTACCCGGGGTGGAAGATTTTATGATGCGGCACATTATTCCCCGCATCGAGCGCGGGGAAAGGCAGCGCACGGTCGATCACAAAAGTGCGCTGCAGGAATGGGCACAGCGTGAAGAAGGGCGGCCGGTCGAGTATGCTATCATCTCCGAAGACGGCCCGGCGCATGCCCGTTCGTTTGTCGCCCAGGTGTCGGTAGCCGGAGAAGTCATGGGGCAAGGCTATGGACGTTCGAAAAAAGAGGCCGAGCAGCGCGCAGCCGAAGAAGCGTTGCAAAAGTTAGGCCTTCTATCCGGTGATTTTGCAAGAGACTGAACACGCTAGATACGACGAAACGCGGAAAAAAACGCGGAAGAGGCTTTATGCGATGATATAAGGTCGTGTAGGACATGTTTTAAACCGTGTTAAGACCGCCGCAACGACTGACTTCCCATACGGCGGTCTTTTTTGATTTTCTCCGACCGGCAGGGATTGACGTCGGGTTTGTCGAAAATAAATGAGAAAGGAGGTGAAGACCTGATCCGCCTTTTTTGAATCTGGCGTGCTTTTTAGGTTTGGCGTGAAATGGTATCAAGTGTTCCCTAAAAAAGAGGCCTGTGAAAAAGGTGAATCAGGCAGCTGTTTGCACATCCTTAGACTGGAGATGAACGGTTTTAAGTCGTTTGCCGAACGCACCGGCATCGAATTTGGCCCGGGCATTACCGGCATTGTCGGCCCGAACGGAAGCGGCAAAAGTAACGTTTCCGATGCCTTGCGCTGGGTTCTGGGTGAACAGAGCGCTCGGTCGCTCCGCGGCGGCAAAATGGAAGATGTCATTTTCTCCGGCAGTGAGAGATTAAAGCGCGTCAACATGGCTCAGGTGACGCTCGTTTTAAATAACCGGGATCGAACTCTACCGCTCGATTATGAAGAAGTGGTGATCGAACGCCGGCTGTTTCGCGATGGCGAGAGCGAGTATAGGGTGAACGGGCAGACGATGCGTCTTAAAGACATGATTCTGCTTTTTACGGACACCGGTGTCGGAAAAGACGCGTTTTCGATCATCGGTCAGGGGCGCATCGATCAGATTTTGTCGACCCGTCCGGAAGATCGGCGGAGCATTTTTGAAGAAGTGGCGGGGATCGTCAAAATTAAGCAGCGCAAGGAGGAAGCGGAAGCAAAGCTTCAGGCGACCGATCAGGATATGGAACGCGTACGCGATATTACCCTCGAGATCGAGTCGCAGCTTGCACCGCTCCGCAAAGAAAAAGAACAGGCGGAAGCCTATCTGGTCGAAAAACAAGCGTATGATAACCTCAAGATACGTTTTTTGGTAACCGATATCGAGGAAGGAAGCGCCGAGCTCAAACGATTGGGCGCAGAAAAGGAACGTTTGGAAGGAGATCTAAGTGCACTCGATGCCAAGCGACATACGCTGGAAGCAGAGCTTTTAAAACACGAAGAGACGCTTGCCACCCTGGAAGCGCGAGAACGCACGCTTTCTCAAGAGCGCCTCGAAGCGGTGACCCTCGTAGAACGTTTAAGCGGTGAAGGCGAACTTTTAAAAGTGCGGCGCGAGGAACTAAAATCACGCCTTGCGGCACGGGAGCACCAGCGCGAGGAAGATAGCGTTAAAAAGCGTGAAGATGAAGAGGCGCTCGAGGCGCTCCGCGATGCTTTGCACAAGCGACAGGCATCGATTGCCGAGCTCGAAGACGTACTTTTGCAAAATGAAGGGCAGGCGACGTCTGTAGAAGCGCTTCGTGCCGAGCTTGCGGCGCAAAAAGATGATTATGTCGATCTTTATGCGCGTACTGTTCAGCTTCATGCATCGCTCGTAAAAGCTACTGAGACCCGGGAAAAATTAAGGCGGGACATCACGCATAAAGAAATACAGGCGAGCTCGCTCAAAGCTTCTTGGGAAGAAGCACACCGGGCGGTTCAAACGATAGAAGAAGAGCTTCAGGCGCTCCGGCAAACGCTGGATGATCTCCGCCAAACATTAGACGCGCTACGAGGTGAAAAGCATACCCTCGACATCCATCGCGAACGCTTAAACACGCAACTCGATGCCGCGACGTTACGTTTTCAAGAGGCAGAAGCACGCCTCAAGGCAGTGGAAAGTGGAGAAGATTTCGGTGGTTTCCATGAAGGAACGCGGGCCGTGTTAGCTGCCGCGCGCGAAGGGCGGCTTCATGGCGTGCACGGTGCAGTTTTAGACCTTTTGCGAATTCCGGAGGAGTTCAAACTTCCTGTGGAAGTCGTACTAGGCGCGCAGCTTACACATATCGTCGTCGAAGATGAAAAAAGCGCCCGGGAGGCCATCGCCTACTTAAAAGCTGAAGGGCGGGGGCGTGCCACGTTTTTACCGCTAACGACGATCCGCGGACGGACGCTTACGCATGAAGAGCGGGGGATCGTGGCGCGAGAGCCCCGCACGCTCGGTGTTTTGCAAGAAATGGTAGAGATTGATGCCGCCTATGCGGAGATCCTTGCTTATTTGCTGGGGACGACCATCGTCACCCGCGACCTCGTCACAGCGAATGGGCTGGCCAAAAAACTGCGCCATCGTTACCGGATCGTCACCTTAGATGGCGACCTCGTCCATCCAGGTGGGTCGATGACGGGAGGCGGTGAAAAGTCGCGGCGTTCGCTCTTCAAAGCGCGGGAGAGAGAACGCCAGCTGGAGCAGGAAAAACTAAAGGAACTGCGCGCGCGAGTCGATACCCTGCAGCGGGAATTGAACACCGCTCGAGATAAAGAAAATGACCTCATCACCCGCATTCGGAATCAAGAACAAATGTACGAGACGCTAAAAAGTCGCGAAGGTGAACTGCGCGCGGCCCATCAATCGGCGGAAGAGCAGGTGCGTGTGCTTAAAGAACGTCTTAACGCGCTGGATTTCGAACGGACGCATCTTTCGCTCGATCTTACGACGGTGACGGAAGAGTGGCAGTCGCTTCAAGCACGATGGGAAAGTGAAGAGAAGAAGCGCGCGGCCCTGGAACAAGCTATCGCTTCCTTGGAAGCGCGTCTCGAGCAGAGCGAAGCGGCTTTGGAAGAAGCGCAGTCGAGTAAGAATGAAGCGCACCTTACGCTCGTGCGCTTAAAAACGGTACAGGAACATGAAGAAAAACTGTACGTAGAAAAAAAAGTTGAGCTGGATAAGCTCACACGTGCACTGGGTACCATAGAAGAAGAGATAAAGCGGATCCAGACGGAGCTTCAGGCAAATGAAAAGGCCGAAGTCGAGCGCCAGGGCCGTCTTCAGACAACTAGAGAAAAGCTTTCGTCACTGGAGCGGGAAATTTCTCGTCTCCTTGAAACGCAGGCCGCGCTAAAAAAGGAGGTTCAGGAAACATCGCAAACTTTAAAAACGATCGAGTACGAGCGGGAGACGGTTCGTAAAACGCTCTATGAGATTGAAACGGCTTATACGCGGACTTATGATCGTCTCGATCAGGCCTTAAAAGAGCTCGGGGAGACGTACCGATTGACGGTAAAAGCAGCCCGCGCTCAGTATGACCTGATTCCCGAGGAAGAGCGCACCCCCCTCAAGCAAGCTTTATCCCTTCACAAAAAACGATTCGAATCGTTCGGGTTGGTCAATCTCGGGGCGATTGAAGAAGCACGAAGGCTCGAGGAGCGGCTCGGTTTTTTACAGGCTCAACTTCAGGATATGGAGCGCGCCAAAGCGGCTTTAAAAAAATTGATCGCCGGGATCGAGCAGGAGATGTTAACGCGGTTTAGGGAAACGTTTGAGGGCATTCGCCACGCTTTTCGCGACGTGTTTCGGGCCTTGTTCGGCGGAGGAGATGCTGATCTCGTCTTCATGGATCCGGCGAGCCCGCTTACGAGCGGTATTGAACTCATGGTCGAACCGCCCGGCAAAAAGATGAAACAGCTTTCGCTTTTATCCGGCGGCGAACGTGCGCTTACGGCGCTTTCGCTTTTGTTTGCCATATTGAAAGTACGTCCAGTGCCGTTTTGTGTGTTGGACGAGGTCGACTCGGCGCTGGATGAGGCCAATGTCAGTCGTTTTGCCGACTTTTTAAGAACGTTTCGCAAGGAGACGCAATTTATCGTCATCACCCACCGCCGGGGGACGATGATGGCCGCCGATCAACTGTACGGCGTGACGATGAGTACGAATGGAACGAGTCAGGTTCTTTCGGTGACATTAAAAGAAGCCAGAAAAAAAGAGATACTTCCTACGCCCTGACGTTCCTGCGTTGGGGCAGCCTTCTTTTTTTATGCTGGTGGGCGGTTGGTTGCACTTTTTATAGAGAGTGTATAAAGTAAGTGTAGATACGATACGGATAAAGGGTGAACCGGGATGGGTCTTTTTGATCGACTGACTGCTTCGCTTAAAAAAGCCGGTGAAAATGTCGCCAAATCATTTCAGGAAGGGATGCGCAAAACGCGCGAGGCGGCACTTTCTCCGTTTAGCGGGTTATTCGGACAGAATCGCGCCATCGATGAGGCCTTTTATGAAGAACTGGAAGAAGCGCTCATTATGGCCGATGTCGGCGTCGACACCGTCATGCGGCTCATGGATACGCTACGGGAAGATGTCCGGAAGGAAAAAATTAAAGACGCATCGCGCGTGCCGGGGCTTCTTAAGCGACGCCTCATCGAGCTTCTCGAAGAAGTGGCGCCCGAGCGCGAGCTTAAAGTAGCTTCCGCTGGTCCGACTGTCTACTTATTCGTCGGGGTAAACGGCGTGGGGAAGACTACGACGATCGGTAAGCTTGCCCGGCAGTTAAAAGAGAGCGGATCAAGCGTGATCCTGGCCGCCGGGGATACGTTCCGGGCAGGAGCGATCGAACAGCTCAAAATATGGGGTGAGCGCGCCGGATGCGAGGTCGTGGCCAAAGAGAGCGGGAGCGACCCGGCAGCGGTCGTCTTCGATGCGATTCGTCTGGCCAAAGAGCACAGCATCGATTTCGTTTTATGCGATACGGCCGGGCGTTTGCAGAACAAAGCCAACCTTATGGAAGAACTCGCCAAAATTCGGCGGGTGATTCAGCGGGAGATACCGGATGCACCGCATGAGGTGCTCCTCGTACTGGATGCGACGACAGGGCAAAATGCGCTCCGTCAAGCAGAAACGTTTAAAGAAGTCGTCGATGTAAGCGGCCTTATTTTAACCAAGCTGGATGGCACGGCGAAAGGCGGGATTGCCCTCGCCATTCACGAACAGTACCGTCTGCCGGTCAAACTGGTCGGGTTAGGGGAAGGTCTGTACGATCTTCAACCCTTTGCTGCCGAAGCTTATGTCAACGCGCTTTTCCCCGAAGAGATGAAGCAGGACGAAGGGGATGAAAGAGGAGAGCGCGTGACGGAAAAAGCTTCTCCGGAGCTCTATGACCCTGCAGTTTGGCTGGCGGATGGGTCGACAGATAGGTCGGCGAATGAGTCGGCAGATAGGTCGGCGAATGGGTCGGCGGAGAGCGTGCGTGAGCTCAATAAAGATACAGAAGATGAACCACCGCAACGTGTGGATAAACAGGCGAACAAACCGATAGATAAACACGAAAACGAGCCCAAAAACAAACAAGAGGTCGAACAAAAAGGCAATCACAAACACAGTCAAGCAGACAAACCGGAAATTAACCAAGTAGGCACATACGAAGAGAGGAAAGCAGACAACGCGGAGGACGATCCAGAAAATATAGAGGACAATCTGGAAAAAAGCGTGGAAGACAAGCAAGTGGACAAAGAGAAACCGGAGAAGAAAAAATGGTTCAGGTGGTTTGGACGAAATCGCTCCAGTCATGATCCGGATGGTGAGCGCTGATGCAAAAGAAGCAAGCAGAATGGGCACAGGAGCAAGCGCGGATTGATTGGGTCATCGAAAAAATTCGCGCGCGCATTACCGCACTGGTTGAAGAAAGCGGCGCGGCGTATGCCGAACACCTTGCGCTTTCCAAATCTTTCTGGGAAGACATTTCGATGGATCCTCTGACCGCCGATGACGCGCTGGAAGCAGCGGCCGACATTGCCCAGCAGCAGCTGCTCATCGATGAGCTTAGGCGTCGCCTTAAAAGTTCGGGAGAAGATAAGCAGATTCTCGTTACCATGCTTGGCAGTCCGTATTTTGCCCGCATTGACCTCAAAGACGATGCTTCCCGCGGTGGGGGCGTGATGCAATTGTATCTGGGGATCAAAGGGCTCTACGATGAAGAAAGCGGGGAAGATCTGATCATCGATTGGCGTGCTCCGGTCGCCAGTCTATTTTACGATGCTTCCCTCGGCCCGGCTTCTTATGAGACACCGCTCGGTGAACAAAACGTAGAGCTCCTCAAAAAACGGCAGTATGTCATTCGTCAGGGCAAGCTCAAAGCGATGTTTGACACCTCCGATGTGGCCATCGGGGATGAGGTACTGCGTGAAGTGCTGTCTCAAGGAGCAGGACATACCTTGAGTGTACAGGTAGCGACGATTCAGAAAGAACAAAATGCAATCATTCGCGACAGCGAAAGCGCTTTTCTTTTCGTGCAGGGTGTCGCCGGTAGCGGTAAAACATCGGTTGCACTTCAGCGCGTGGCGTATTTAATGTATCGCTATCGCAGTCGGTTAACGAGCGATGCGCTCGTCGTCATCTCGCCCAACCCCTTGTTCAAACAGTACACGGCTCATGTGCTGCCAGAACTCGGTGCCGAGCAGGTCACGCAGCGGACGATGGCCGAGCTTATTCGCGAGGTCCTCGCGCCGTATGACGTTCTTGATCCTTCCGTAGAGATCGACTTTTTCTTGAGCGGTAACGGCTCGCCCGAGCGGCGGCATGAGGTGGAACGGCGGCTTCAGCTTACATCGAATGAACAGATGGTGGATATCCTGGAAGCATATCTGGAAAAAATTTACGAAACTGGGCCTGTTTTTCGCGATCTCACCGAAGGTGACGTGATCTGGTTTCATGCCGAAGAGATCGAGGCGATGTACCGCGCGCTCGCGCACGAGGGCGTCCCGCGAGAAGCACGCATCCACGGTGTTGCAACGCGGCTTAAGACGATGCTTAAGCACCGGGCGAAAGAACTGTCCCGAGAACCGTGGGTAGATCGTGCCATTGAAGCGCTACCAGACGTTACGTTACAAAAAATTTATCAGCTCATCGAAAAACGTCAACATAATGCGTCCGATGTTGTGTATCTGCAGAAAATGTATGAAGCCCATCTACGAGCGTATGTCGTTAAACAAAAAGCAAGCCTCGTTCGCGAGGCGATTGTGTCAAGGGCCTTCATCGACTTTGTCCAGACGTATCGCGCTTTATATGAAGATGAACGGTTTAAATCGCTCTTGCCAGATCGGCTGCTCGCCGTGGAAAATAGCGAAACGGTCCGCAAGCGGTTAGACCGTCCTGTGCTTGATTACTGGGATGCGCTCAGAATCGCCTGGTTAAAACTCAAACTGACGGGCACCGTACCGCGCCGGGAGACGGCTTACTGTGTCGTGGACGAGGCTCAGGATCTGACGCCGCTTGAGCTCTCCTGGCTTCTTTCGTATTTCCCACGCGCCCGATTTACCTTTTTAGGGGACCGTTTTCAGGCCCTTTTGCCGCTTCAAAATGTGTTTCATATTGAATCCGGTCATGCGCTCTATCGTTGCATGGGCGAACGCGGCCCGATTCAGTCGCGCGCACTTTTAAAAAGTTATCGCGTCACGCAAGAGATAGCCGCTTTTGCCCGTCACGTTTTACCGGAGGCAGGGATGTTGGAGGCTTTTCCTAGACACGGCACCCCGGTTAAGCTTTTAACGATTACGCAGCATGATCACGTCACAGCCGTGCTTAAAGATATCATCGAAACACTCATTCGCCGGGGGCACGGACTCATTGCCATGATTTGTAAAACGGATCGTGCGTGCGACGAACTGGAAGCGTATATCGGCACGTCCTTTTCCTATCAGCGGGTCAAGACCGACACGCAGCAGTTAAAAGGTCCGGTCTTTATCATCCCCAGCGTTTTGGCCAAGGGAATCGAATTCGATGCGGCGATCTTGTATGACGTATCAAGCCAAAACTATCATTCATCGCTCGACCGCTACTTGCTGCATATGATCGCCATGCGCGCCAAACACGAACTTTGGCTCGTATCGATCGGAGAACCATCTCCTTTTCTCGAGGGTGTGCCGCTTGAACCAGTGCGTACGTGAGTACATGTTCCCATTCGATCGTGATGACACGTTTCCTTCATTTGAAAATAAATGTTTGAAAACAGAGGTTTTCGATTGTTGTTTCAAGGTCTGTCCTTTTACTCTTTGGGTTGCGATTTTTTCTTAGGCGGAAGCAAGCGAAAGTGGGCTCTCCGGTGGTAGGGACCAAAAAGCTTTGCTTCAAAGGCAGCTGGAAAGAGAACGGCTAGATGAATGAAGAAATATTGCGTCCACATATACGCCATGATGTGGAGATGTTCCTGATAAGCGGTTAACCGTGATTTGAGCGCTTTGGCATGCAGTGTGCGCAAATCATTCGAACGGGTTTCAATTGGCAGCCGATGTGTCATATGACGTTGAATGAACTGGAACGTCTCCTGATTTAAGCGAATCGGCTCGGCGATGACTTCATTCAACGTGTAGAGCGCTGCCGTAAAAAAATTATTTTTAGCCCGTTCCCAGAACGCTTCATTTTGTGCGATGTGAATGCCTTCCCACCAGCTGTCTTCATGATTGACGTACAGGCGCTGAAGCAGCAAAGATTCGAGCTTTTCCTGAGCGTTGTCTCCAAAGACATCGGGATGATCACTGAACATCTGTTCGACTTCGGGCCAGAGCGTGTAATGGACATCGAGATCATCGATCATCTGCCAGAAAGATTCTACCAGCCAGTCTTCAAAAAACTGTTCGTAAGATAAAGGCAATCAACTCACCTCTTTAGCAGGCTTTACAAGCATGTTTAATACCGGATACGTACTGATTGCATACGGGATACGTACGTCATAAGTATTATGCGATGACGACAAAAGTACAGATACATCACCAAACACGTACAGACACAGCATCAACTATCATGGACAGGTGGTATGATACAGATGAGATCATGATGACGGTGTCATTGCTAGGACGAGGGTGAGGGGCGCGGTAGCCTTCACCTGATAAGTTTTAAGCGCATAAGGAAGCAGGATGGTGTCTCCGCGCTGGATGATCATGTCACCCGCCATCTCATTTGCTGTCTCTGCTCTGAGCAGGCCGTCTCCTTCGGCGACGATGAGGACATGCGCGCGGTTTTCTGTATGCGGGGATCGCCGTAATGTCTCGTCTGGTCTCAGAATGACTTTTTCCAGGCGAAAATACGGCGTATCGATAACGGAGCGCTCGATCTGTACGCGCGACGGCTCACCGAACGGAATGACATCAGCTGCTTTTTCCAGATGCAAGGTACGCGGCTTTCCGGTCACCGGGTCGATTCGATCCCAGTCGTATATGCGGTAGGTGACATCGGAAGGCTGTTGGACCTCGATGACGACTGATCCCGCGAGAAGTGCATGGACGGTTCGGGAAGGAATATAGATCAATTCGCCTTCTTCGATCGTTGTATGTTTAAGGTATGCTTTGAGTTCCCCTTTTTTAATCGCTTCCCAGTACACGTGCGCGGAGGGGAAGGTGTCGCCGGCAATCACACGTTTCGAGGGTGGTGCCTGAACGATATACCAGGCTTCACTTTTGCCGAGGTCCCCTTCATGCTTGCGGGCGTAGGCATCATCTGGATGAATTTGCACGGACAGGTCGGCCTGAGCTTCGATCCATTTGATGAGCAAAGGAAACCGGTCGGCCGGGTAACCGATGAGCGTTTCCGCATGCTCGCGCATAAGCTCGCGCAAGGTTGCGTCTTTCCAGGGGCCGTCCGCCACACGGGAGGCATAGGACGGGTGATCGACAAGCGTCCATACTTCACCGATTGTGTCACGATCAAGTCCTTCCCGGTCGGCTTTCGGGAAAAACTTTTGAAGTGCGTGTCCTCCCCATACCCGCCCGACCAGACGGGGTACAAAACGTAAAGGAACGGTTGGTTGAAGCATAAGATCCCTCCTCGTTGGCTTAACGTCTATGTTCCGTTCATGCTTATATAGCTTATTATAGCACAGTACTGGTCTCGAGGTATTTCCCTTTGGCGTTTTAAGTATAGTTCGCTTCATGAGATAAGGTCGCATACCTTATCCCCATTGTTTCATTCACGCCAACAGCTTCCTCATCATTGTCTTTGTTATAAACATGATGATCATAGCAAAAAATGCATGTTGACTTTTCCTGATAGCTAAGCTATATTATTACATGTCGCTGTTGTTTCATACTTTGAAGGCTTTGGTGTGAACCAGCGAGGGGAGGTTTTTTTAAGACGATATATAAAGTAGGTTTTGACAATGGGGGCGTAGCTCAGTGGGAGAGCGCTTGAATCGCACTCAAGAGGTCGAGGGTTCGACTCCCTTCGCCTCCACCAGTACATAGTTAAAAAGAGGGTGTCCCAAAAGTGATAGGGGCACCCTTTTTTACTAGCATATATACGTACAAAAAAAAAGTGAATAACCTACAATAAGGATAGTTTCGTAAGCCTCGCCAAACGTTCTGGACTGTCCCCTTCTGCAAGTATCTCTCTTGCGATCTCGATGGCCTTTTGCCTTTCACCTTCAGCTAATCCTTCTGCTCTACCTTCTGCTCGTCCTACTGCTTGCCCTTCTTTTCGTCCTTCTGCAAAACCCTGGATCTTTCATCGCAATCGCCTCCAATTCCTTACGGATCTCCTTCGATTCAATGTTAAGTTGGCGTGCGTGCAAAGGCTTCCTCATCCCGAACGATTTCGGCTTTATAGATGTTGGCCATATGCTTTAAGGCAAACGCATGTGCTTCCGCGGATAGATCTGCAGTCGCCTGTTCTAACACATGCATACGAAAGCCGCGGAAATAACCGCCCTGTGTTGTGGCCATGACACAAATTGACGTATTGATACCGGCGAGGTAAAGATCAGTGACGGCATGTTCTCGTAAAAAGTCTTCTAGCTCAGTTTGGTAAAACGCGTCGTATGTCGTTTTTTCTATCATCTTAACATGTGGATGAGACATGAGCGCCTGAGCCCGCTCGCCTGTCTTGCCGTAGATCGCCTGTCCAAAAGTACCGCGGACGGCGTGTTTGGGCCATAGCTGAAACTCGGGATCATCTTCGGTGTGGGCATCAGAGGCAAAAATGACGATATCACCGCGTTCCAAAAACACGTCGATTGCCCGTACGATGACGTCATCGATGGCTTGCGCCGGCTGGCCCGCTGTGAGTGCACCATCGGGATGGGCAAAATCATTGAGGTAGTCGACGATGAGAAGCGCTTTTTTGGACATGGCGCATGTCTCCTTTGTGCTGGTAGTAGATGAAGATAAGCATGTGCTTATGATACTTGATGGTAAGCCTTGAGATCATGATATCTTAATCATGTCTCATGTAACGTTATATGTCAAGACATGTTTTGATTTGATGGTTGATTATGTCGACGTATAGTATCGGTATAGTTCAAGTCAAGGTAGAGGATGAGAAAGGCACGAAGAGAAGATATAAAAAAAAATGCCGGTATATCCGGCTAGATGAATCTATATCTTATTCATCATATTCGTTCTTCCATCGCCTATAGAGGCGGTGGCTTCTTTGGATAAAAATGGAAAACTTCCCCGAAACCCGAAAGAGGTAAAGGTTGAATGATGTTTAACCGTTTCGATCGTTTCCGGCTGATGAGCGTTCACCAAGAAAGTTGAGCGTCTTGAATGTCCTGACAGCGTTTGATGGTGCGTTGGTTAGCGTAGATGGTGATGGTGTCGAATGAGGTTCATGGGCTTCAGGTTCGGGCGTATTGGTCATATGATGGGCTGTTTTGGTCAGCCGGAGAAAGGCGAGTTCTTTGGTTAAAGGATCGACGCCTTCTTCATCAAAGGCTTCGCTCATAAGTTTAAGCCACCGTTCGGCGCGAGAAGGCGTGATGGGAAAATGTATATGCCGCGCACGCAGCATGGGAGAACCGAATTCTTCCGAATAAAGAGGCGGTCCCCCAAAAAATTGGCATAAAAACATGTATTGTTTACGCGCTGTTTCCGTCAAATCTTCTGGGAAAATCGGCGAAAGCAGCGGGTCGTTTTTGACTTTACCGTAAAAAGTATTGACGATACGCCCGATTCCTTCACTTCCACCCAAAGCATCAAACAGCGTTTGCATCACTCATCCCCCTTTACGCTTTAGACAAAGTATAACAAAGTATCAAACGTTTGACCAGTGTGATCGGTGTAAACCGAAGAAGATAAATTTATAAACGCTTCCAAAATCTTTGCAAAACCTTTACATTAAAAAACGCTTTCATTTGCGCCAAACGATTGCGTCTTATCAATTTTCCTGTTAATCTTAAGATAAATAGCAACAAGAACGTGCGCATGGAATATCGGCGAGGCAAAATGTTTTTTTAACACGTTTATTATGAAGTAGAATCAGGCGGTGAGGGCTGTGCAGCCGTCAACCTTTGATCTTTATTTATTTCACGAAGGAACGCTTTTTTTTGCGTACAAAACGTTTGGAGCGCATTTCATCGAAAAGGATGGCGTGTTCGGTGTTCGTTTTGTCGTCTGGGCTCCGCATGCGCGGGGCGTGAGCGTCGTCGGTGATTTTAATGCATGGGACGCGGAAAAGGCACCGCTTACACGCCTTCCTTCGGGCGTATGGTACGGTTGGGTGCCTGGCGTGGAAGAAGGTGCACGTTATAAATATGCAGTTCTGACGGCAGAGGATCGGCTAGTCCTTAAAGCGGATCCTTTTTCTTTTGCAGCGGAGCTTAAGCCCAAGACGGCTTCGATGATCACCGACCTCCGCCGTCTGCAAAGTTATCCATGGGGCGACGCGCGATGGCTTAAAAAACGATCCGCCGGTGCGGTCCCTTGGGAGCGCCCGATCGCCATCTACGAAGTGCATCTCGCCTCTTGGCGCAAACATGAGGATGGCCGCTATTTCTCTTACCGGGAGCTCGCTGAGACGCTTATTCCCTATGTGAAGTCGATGGGCTTTACGCACTTAGAACTGATGCCTATCATGGAGCATCCGTATGATCGTTCCTGGGGGTACCAGATTACCGGGTATTATGCACCGACCAGCCGTTTTGGAAATCCGCTCGAATTGATGTATTTTATCGATCGCGCGCATCAAGCCGGTATCGGCGTCATTTTGGACTGGGTACCGGGCCACTTTGTGCGCGATGAACATGGGCTGGCACGCTGGGATGGTACACCGCTTTACGAATACCAAGAGACTTGGCGGGCCGAGCATCCGGGTTGGGGGACGCTCGCATTTGATCTGGGGCGGCCGGAAGTAAAAAGTTTTCTCATATCGAACGCGCTTTACTATTTTGATCTTTTTCACATCGATGGCCTGCGCATCGATGCGGTAAGCGCTATGATTTACCGCGATTACGGGCGGGAGTACGGCGGATGGGTTCCCAATCAATACGGCGGTCGGGAGGATCTAGAGGGGATCGACTTTTTAAAGACGCTCAACCATACAGTTTTTCAGTATTTCCCGCACGCCCTCATGATTGCTGAAGAGTCTTCCGCGTTTCCACTGGTGACGTATCCACCGGAAGTCGGTGGCCTTGGGTTTAATTTCAAATGGAATATGGGCTGGATGAACGATATGCTGCGGTATATCCAGCTCCAGCCGGAAGAGCGCCGACATCATCACGATCTGATTACGTTTTCTTTGCACTATGCGTTTTCGGAAAACTTTGTTTTACCACTTTCCCATGACGAAGTGGTCTACGGGAAACGGTCACTTCTCGAAAAAATACCGGGTACCGATGAGGAAAAATTTGCGACACTACGTGCTTTTTTTCTCTATATGTACGCGCATCCTGGGAAAAAACTGATGTTTATGGGTTCTGAATTTGCGCAGCGCGATGAGTGGTACGATGAAGGCGCGCTTCATGATCATCTGCTGGATGAAGTGAGTCATGCACAATTTCATCGTTTTGTGCGGGATTTACAAAAATGGTATAAAAGATACCCCGCACTATGGCAGGATGATCGATCGTTCCACGGATTTTCCTGGATTGATGCGGACAACCGCGCACAAAGCATAATTGTCTTTGCGCGCATGGCCCCAGCTCAGGGGGGCTTATCTGGAAAGATAACCGGAGAGATGACAGGAGATCACTCCGTTTCTCTCGCTTCCGTTCCAGCGGTGCCTCTCACGGAAGAAGACGTCATGGTCGTTCTCGTCAATTTTTCCCGGGAAAGTTATAAAGGGTATCGTATCGGCGTACCTTATGATGGTATATACGAAGAAGTAATGAACACGGATAAGCGCATCTACGGTGGAAAAAACCGACAAAATCGCGGGAAATTGCATACCGAACGCGTCGCCTGGCACGGCCGGGAGGCAAGTCTCGTTTTAACTGTTCCACCGCTTGCTGCGCTCTCGCTCGTCTGGAAGGGGGAGGCGTGATGCGCATTTTGATGGTCGCAGCAGAAAGTACGCCGTTCGTTAAGACTGGCGGACTGGGAGAAGTCGTCGGTTCGCTGGCTCGCGCGCTTCGAAAGCGCGGTCATGACACGCGTATCGTCATTCCTTTTTACAGTGTTATTCCGTCTGAGCTAAAAGAGACGGTGACGTTTAGAATGCGCTGGACGATGTCGTTAAGTTGGCGACAGCAATCGGTCGGTTTATATGAGCATCATGCCGGTCACGGCGTAACATATTTTATCGAAAATGCGTTTTATTTTGCGCGCGATGCGATCTATGGCATGAGTGGGACGTACGATGAAGGTGAGCGGTTTGCCTTTTTTTCGCGCGCTGTTTTGGAAGCCCTCTTACACCTGGAGTGGGTGCCCGATGTGGTCCATTTACATGACTGGCAGGCCGCGCTTGTCCCTTTTTTTCATGAGCATTTTTACCGCGATGTGGATAAACTCAAGGGTGTGCGCTATGTGCTGACCGTGCATAATTTAAAATACCAGGGCATATTTCCTCCGGGTATCGTCGGCGATGTGCTAGGGGTAGGACCGGAAGTGTTGCGGACGGACGATATGGAGTATTACGGACAGGCGAATTTTTTGAAAGCCGGGCTCGTGCGCGCGCACCGGGTGACGACGGTATCACCGACGTATGCGGAAGAAATTCGTCATCCTTACTACGGTGAAGGATTAGACGGGTTATTTCGCGTTCTCAAGCCGCCAGTCGTGGGGATATTAAACGGCATTGATCTTGAAGATTATGATCCGGCGCAAGATCCTCATGTGTTTGTGCCCTATACGGATCTCCAAGGTAAAAGAGACAATAAACGGCTCCTGCTAGAATCGATGGGATTGCAAGCGGAAACTTCAAAGATGCTGATGGTCATGGTGAGTCGGCTGGTGGAACAAAAAGGGATCGATCTTGTGCTGCATATCTTATCGGAGCTCTTTCAACGTCCGGTCGTACTGATGATTTTGGGATCCGGCGAAGCGCATTATGAAGCGCATTTGAAACAGGCCGAAGCACACTTCCCGAGGCAGATACGCGTGATGACCGGTTATAACGAAGGACTAGCCCGCAAATTATATGCAGCGGCCGATGTATATCTTATGCCATCCCGCTTTGAACCGTGCGGTATCAGTCAGATGATCGCCATGCGTTATCTGGCGGTACCGCTCGTGAGACTCACCGGCGGGCTGGTCGATACCGTTCAGCCATACAATCCGCTCACCGGTACGGGGGTAGGGGTGACGTTTTATGAATACAATGCCCATGCCTTGCTCGATGCGGTCGATCGTGTGCTCCAGTTGTATGATGATGAAACAGACAGACATTTTTATAACATGACGGAGACGATGCGGAGGCGTCCTTTGGGCTGGGATCGTTCGGCAGTTGCTTATGAGGCGCTCTACCGATCGCTTTTTCCCGAGCCGCCTGAAGATGTTCCGCCAAGCGAGCCGCCTGAAGATGTTCCGCCAAGCGACCTACCTTATCCGGAAAAGCGTATGGAAGAGACAAAAATCCGGGAAAGAAAAGCGGCGCTACGCTCTGCCGTACGCATGGATCGTGCTTTCAATCCGACGATTGGATCGATCGTCTAACGTAATTTATAAATCGATGGAGCTGTTGCCGATGAAAAAAGAAGTGTTTGCCGAGCTTTATCGCGAACGATTGCTCAATATGTACGCCAAGCCGCTAGAAGAGACAAGTGCGTATGAACGATACATGGTGCTCGCGACGATGGTGCGGGAAAAAATCAACGGCTGGTGGCTGCGTGAGCATACGTCCGGACTGCGTGAATTTCATCGGCGCGTGTATTATCTGTCAGCCGAATTTCACCTTGGTCGTCTTCTTTCGCTCTACATCCATTACCTGGGCTGGGAGACGCTGGTGGAAGAGGCGTTCGATCTTCTCGGACTGGATCTGGAGGAGATCTTGCAGGCGGAGCGTGAGCCGGGACTCGGAAGCGGTGGGTTGGGGCGCCTTGCGGCCGATATGATGGATTCTCTCGCGACCTTACGGTATACGGCGCACGGATACGGGATTCGTTATCGGCACGGTCAGTTTGAACAGCGTATTGTCGATGGTTTTCAGGTGGAGGTGCCGGATGACTGGTTGCGCGATGGCTATCCGTGGGAAGTGCGGCGAAAAGATCGCGCGGTCGAAGTCCATTTTGGCGGAATGGTGACGATGTATGAGCGGGGTGGACGCTTATTTTTTAACTATGAGCATACAGAACCGGTGTTGGCTGTCCCGTATTATGTACCGATTTTGGGTGGGAGTGGGATGACCAATACGCTCAGGCTCTGGTCAGCCGAGTCGGTGTATCAACCGCTTTCACTCGAAGCTTTGCGCGGTGCCGATTTTCAGCGCATGATGCAGAGTGAGCGGGATGCGCAGATGCTCTCAGGCACGCTTTATCCGGATGACTCGACGGAAGAAGGTCGCAGGCTGCGCTTAAAACAGCAGTATTTTTTCGTGTCTGCATCCTTACAAGATATTTTAAGGCGCTATTTGCGTTATCGGGACGATGTGCGGCGCATGCATGAAAGTGTGGCCATCCATATTAACGACACGCACCCAGCGCTCGCTATACCGGAATGGCTGCGTCTTTTAATGGATGAAGAAGGACTGGGTTGGGATGAAGCTTGGGCGGTGACGCGGGGAACGTTTTCTTACACGAATCATACCATCCTGCAAGAGGCGCTAGAGACGTGGCCGGTGGGGCTCATACAGAGCACCTTACCAAGGATCTGGATGATCATCGAGGAGATCGATCGGCGAGAGCGGCTCAAATTGACGGTTCGTACGGATAAAACGGCCGATGAAACGGCTGGTGAGACGGCAGGTTTAGTGGCTCCGATCGATCTTGGGAAAGTGTCGCGCATGGCGATCGTAGAAAGGGGCGTGGTGCGTATGGCGCATCTTGCGACGGTCGCTTCGCACACGGTAAACGGTGTCTCGGAAATTCACAGCAACCTTTTAAAAACACGGGTGCTCAAAGATTTTTATGCGGCCGATTCGGCGCGTTTTGTCAATGTGACGAATGGCATTTCATTGCGTTACTGGCTAGAAGTAACAAATCCCCGGCTCGCACGCCTCATTACGGAGGCGATCGGTGATGTGTGGAAACGTGATCCCACCGCTCTTCAAAAACTGCATGCGTATGTAGAAGACGCCTCTTTCCGAGCCGCTTGGGCGGAGGTTAAAAAGGCAAATAAAAAGACGCTCAGCGCGCATCTCGCCCGAGAAGGTCTAAGCTTTGACCCGTCCTCGCGCCTGGACGTGCAGATCAAACGCATTCACGGCTATAAGCGTCAGCTTTTAAACATTCTGCACGTCTATACGCTTTATTTGAAGATGAAAGATGGTCATGTTGGCGATCGTGTTCCGCGCACGTATGTATTTGCAGGTAAAGCCGCGCCAAACTATACGCTGGCCAAAGCGATCATCAAATACATTCACTGCGTTGCTGAAAAAATCAATGCCGACCCTGAAGTACGCAACTATTTGCAGGTGCTTTTTCTGCCTAACTACGATGTCACCTGGGCGCAGCGCATCGCTGGCGCTGCGGATGTGAGTGAGCAGATCGCCACGGCTTCCCTGGAAGCCTCGGGGACCGGGAACATGAAAATGATGTTAAACGGATCTCTCACGATCGGTACGGACGATGGTGCCAATCACGAAATATTTCAGGCCGTCGGCTATGATCGGGCCTTTGTGTTCGGCTTATCGAGCGAAGCGGTGCAGCGCTATTACGCGCAGGGCGGATATGATCCCCATCGCCTGCTCGGCTCCAATCCGTACTTGAAGCAGGCCATCACCCATCTGTTAGATGGGACGTTTCACGAGAGTATGATGACACTGGAGACGATTTATCACCATCTGCTCACAGAAGGCGATCCATATTTCGTGTTGCAGGATTTTGCTTCTTATGTCGAGGCGCAGGAGCGTGTAGCGTACACGTATGTCGATGAGAAGCGCTGGTGGGCCTGGTCGATTGCCCAGACAGCGGAAGCCGGTCGTTTTTCCAGTGATCATACGGTAAAGCGTTATGCTCAAACGATATGGCAGATTCAGCCACTGGCAGGTGTCGACGGTGAAAAACGTTCAGATGAAGCATAATTCGTACGCGTTATGTGACCGTGATCCGTTTGGAGCACTTCCCGTCGGGAGTACCTTGAGACTCAGCATCACGGTGTCGTACGCCGATCAAGCCGCTGGTGAGGAGCGTACAGGCAGTATGGGTCGTGTGACGTATGATGTGGGAAGCGATACGCTTCGTCGCGTTGCAGGAGGGCTCACAGAAGATGTCTCCGGCAAACGGACGATGCATGTTACCGTTGATCAGGCCATACATGTTACCGGCGATCAGGCGATGAATGATACCGTTGATCAGGCCATGAATATTGGTGGAGACCAACCGCTGGATGGGTTGTGTGTACCGTATGTCTGGCTCGTCTTTGAGAGTGCAGCGCACGTAAAAGAAGGGCGACATGAACTGAGAGACCAACTTCTGCCGATGGAGCAGGTGTCGCAGCATGGCGTTTTTGCGGATATGCTTACGCATACGTATACGCTCCGTCTGAACGTTCCCACGGAACCTGGACTTTTATGGTACGCCTTCGTCTGCCAGGTCGATGGTAGAACTTTGTTCTATGGACCTAGGGCACATGGCCTGGGGGGTGAAGGTACGTCATATGAAATGGAACGCACTCCTGACTTTAACCGGGCTTCTTTCGCCGTATCTCCTGAACAAAGTCTAAGCGCGGAACATTCGCTGATACAACTTCCCCCTATGTATCAGGTGACTGTCTATGAAAAGCGTTCGGTTCCGGCCTGGTACCGGGAAGCGATCGTCTATCAAATTTTTGTCGATCGTTTTTACGATGGTTTGTCGGGCGGACGGGAGACCGGTAGGTCCGATAGCCTGTTTGTGGGCGAGCCCGTCGAAGGGGACGAGCGTGGGATGGATGATCTACCGGATGAGGACCCGTCGAGCTGTGCGAAAAGTTCTCGCTATCCGCCGGGTGCGCTTTTGCATGCGCATTGGGATGATGAGCCGCTGTATGTGCGGGATGAGGCGGGATGGGTCGTGCGCTGGACGTTTTTCGGCGGGAATCTGAACGGTGTGCTTGCCAAGCTGGACTATTTAAGCTCCCTCGGCGTTCGAGCCATTTATTTGAATCCGATTTTTGAGTCGAGCAGCAACCATAAATACGATGTCGGCGATTATCAAAAGATCGATCCGGCTTTCGGCGATGAGGCGCTGTGGCGAAAACTGGTACGAGCGGCTGCCGATCGTGGGATACGTTTCATTTTAGACGGGGTATTTTCTCATACCGGTGCGGATAGTCGGTATTTCAATCGCTACGGGCGATATGATTCGCTGGGGGCCTATCAGTCGCAAGACTCGCCTTATTTTACCTGGTATCGTTTTCACCGCTGGCCCGATGATTATGAATCTTGGTGGGGCGTGGAGACGATGCCCAATGTGAATGAGTGTGAGGCGAGTTATCTTGAGTATATGGTGACGGCAGAGGATAGCGTGCTGCGTCATTGGCAGGAAACGGGGATCGGTGGATGGCGATTGGATGTGGCCGATGAGCTTCCCCCTTGTTTTATTGAAACGTTTGTAGCGACATTAAAAACGATCGATGCGGATGCGGTTGTCATCGGAGAAGTATGGGAAGATGCGAGCCATAAAATAAGCTACGATGAGCGACGATTTTATTTTTGCGGACGGCAGCTGGATGCGACGATGAACTACCCGCTGCGTGAGGCGATGCTCAGGTTCGTAAGCGGCGAAGAAGACGCTGGGTCTCTTTGGGAACGGCTGATGAGCCTATACGAGCACCTTCCGCCGCAAAACTTTTTTGCTCAGCTTAATCTTTTAGGGACGCACGATACGCCGCGCATCCGTACGATCCTCGAACACTGGGATCAAGCGCTGGCGTGGGCGCGCTGGCGGCTTCTATATACGTGGCTTTTTTTATATCCAGGTGTTCCTCATGTGTATTACGGCGATGAAGTCGGCCTTGAGGGCGAGAAAGATCCGGACAATCGCCGGCCGTATCCGTGGGGACGGGAAGACGCTGAGCGTTTTGCGTTTATCCAGAAGCTTGTCGAACTGCGCGGGCGACTTAAGCTCGGCGAGGCGTGCGGTTTTTACCAGAAGGTTTTGTCCGGTGCGGCGCAGGACGGTTTTGTTTTCGGTTATCGTCTTCCGGTTCATCTCTGCGCAGATCATTTCTGTGCGGATCATCGTTATGTCGTCGTCATCATTGATCGACATCCGGAAAAACCGTATACAGTCGACGTACGCGATGTACTGCCCGAGGAGGCGGAAGGACGTACGATGCGTGAGATTCGAACGCTTTTTTCTTCGCGATCGCTGGAGCAACTTGCTTTGCACTTTGAGACGACTGAACCGGAACGATTCATTCATGGGGTTAGAGACAAGAAGGACGAAGCGCGGCATAAAGAAAATGCAATAGAAAATGCTATAGAAAATGCAATAGAAAATGTAAAAGAAAAGGCTGATGAAAAACTGCCGCTTGCGTATCTCACTGTGCCTCCGCTCACGGCGCTTGTGGTGGAGTTGATCCTGGAAGATGGTAAAGCATGATCATGTATGCTGGCCTGTGGACAAACGGTTAGGCCCATTTTTGTTAGGCCCATTTTTTTAATATGTTGTCATCTGGAAGCTTGGAAGCAGTCAGGCCGAGTAGCGGCAAAAAAGACATGGCGATGATCGTTTGTGTGATGCCAATCCAGTCTACGAGTACGCCGAGTGCGACGGCGCCGAGTGCACCCAGTCCGAAGGCTAGGCCAATCGTGAGACCTGACGTAACGCCGACATGCCCGGGGAAAAGATCCTGGGCATAGACGACGCTCACAGAAAAGCTTGATAAAAGAATAAAGCCTAAGAGCGGTACGATCATAAGAGCCCCGGTTGGCGGCAGGTAAGGAAGCAATAAGGAAAAGGGTAAGGATAAGAGCATAGAATAAAAAAGAACATTTTTTTTGCCAATTCGATCGGCCAGCGGTCCACCCAGGAACGTTCCGAGAGCACCGCTTAGAAGGAATAAAAATAAATAAAGTTGTGCTGAGCGTGGACTTAAACCGTAACGATCGATCACATAAAAGGCATAGAAGTTCGACATACCGACATGATACCAGGAGCGAGCAAAAATAAGACCGAGCAATAACATGAGTGCAACCATTCTCTTTTTTTGAATACGTTGATCTTGTGCAGGCGTATCGTCCGGGTTAAGTACGCCTTGCTGGCTTGATGCTCTCCGGTGCTTGTGAGTCGCTCGAGCAGGGGAAGCGGTGGATTGGACGGATCCCATCATGGGAAATGTTCTGATCAGCCACAACATGATGATCATCGCTATCATACCCGGGACCACCATCCAAAAAGCAGCGTGTTTACCAAAAGGGACGAACAGAAGTGCGACCCACAGGGGGGAGAGCGCTTGTCCGGTATTGCCACCGACCTGGAACATCGATTGGCCTAATCCGCGTTTTATGCCGCTCGCTAAATAAGTGATGCGAGACGCCTCCGGATGAAACATGGCCGAACCGACGCCGATGAAAAACACAGCCATGGCTAACGTCGTAAAAGAATTGGCAAGGCCGACGAGCATCATTCCCAGTATCGAAAACCCCATCCCAACCGGTAATAGGTAGGGCCGAGGACGGGCGTCGATCCACCAGCCGATGACCGGCTGGAAAAGAGAGGCGGTCGCGTTTAAAGTAAAAGCGGTCCAGCCGATTTGTGCGAAGCTCAGATCAAGTTGCGGACGTAAAATAGGAAAACTGGCAGGGATGACTGCCTGCAACGTATCGTTTAGCAAATGTAAAATACCAAGTGCCCATAGCGCCGTGAAGGCTGTCGTGGTCTGCGGTTTTATACTTTGCGCTGAGGAAAATAATTTGATCACAAACATGGCCCCCATTTTGTAATTTTCTTTAATGATACATCTTTGAAGGGTATGGTACAATGAACTTAGGTGATGCATGATGGTATCCGAACATATTCAGCACAAGCTGTCCCTTCTACCCGATCGACCAGGCTGTTATCTCATGAAAAACGAAGACGGAGATGTCATCTATGTCGGGAAGGCCACGTCGCTTAAGCAGCGGGTTCGCTCGTATTTTACCGGTTCGCATGATGTGAAGACGACGCTCCTCGTTCAGGATATTCAAGACTTTGAGGTCATCGTCACGGCTTCACCGATGGAATCGCTCATCCTGGAAATGAATTTGATTAAAAAATATCGGCCGAAATATAATGTCTTGTTGAAAGACGATAAAAGCTATCCTTATATAAGACTGACCAAAGAAACGCACCCCCGTCTAGAAGTGACGCGACGGGTGAAAAAAGGGGATGGGGTATACTTCGGACCGTATCCCGATGTGGCGGCGGCCCGAGAGACCAAACGCCTCTTTGACCGCCTGTATCCGCTGCGCAAGTGCAGGACACTCCCCAAACGTGCCTGCTTGTATTATCATCTCGGACAGTGTCTGGCGCCGTGTATTCATCCCGTCGATCCGTCCACTTACGAACCGATCATTCGAGATATTATGCGATTTTTGCGCGGATCGGCGAGTGAGGTGCGTGAGCGCGTCGAAGAAGAGATGCACCGCGCCTCCGAAGCATGGGATTTTGAACGGGCGGCCGAACTCCGGGACCTTCTGGCTAGGTTGGATACGGTTCAGGAAAAACAACGAGTGACGGTTACTGATGGTGCGGATCGCGACGTCTTCGGTTATGCCGTGGAAAAAGGCTGGATCAGTATCCAGATTTTGCACATGCGGCAGGGGAGGCTCATCGAACGTAAAAGCGACCTGTTTCCGTATGCTTTTTCTGCAGAAGACGCCTTTTTATCCTATGTGACACAGTATTATGCCCGTTTTGACGAAGACAGTATGCCCGATGAGATTTTATTACCGCTGCTTGAAGATCAGACGGCGATCGGCGAATATCTGGGCACGCGCTTAAGGTTTCCGAAACGGGGGCAGGGGAAAGGTTTAATCGATATGGCCTTCGAGAATGCGCGTGTCGCTTTAGAAGAACATTTTGCCATGGCCGAACGCGACGAACGACGCCGGGAAGAGGCGCTTATGGGTTTGATGCGTTCTTTGGGGCTTGCGCAAATAGAACGCATTGAAGCGTTTGACAATGCGCATATTCAAGGTGCGGGTGCAGTATCAGCCGTCGTTGTCTTTGACCAAGGGGAGCCAAACAAACACGCTTATCGCAAATATCGTTTGCAAAAAACACCCGCAGGAGATGATTATGAAGCATTAAGAGAAGTTGCTCGTCGCCGCTTTACGCGCCTTTTGCGAGAAAAAGAGCGCTTGCCGGATCTCATCCTGGTCGATGGCGGAGTGGGACAGATGCGCGCTTTAAAAGAAGTGCTCGAAGATGAACTCGGTCTTAACCTGCCGGTCGGTGGCATGGTGAAAGACGAGAAGCATAAAACAGCGGCCCTTTTGTTCGGGGAACCGCCAGAAGAAGTTGCGCTCGATCGCCGCGGAGCAGCCTGGATGCTGGTGCAGCGCATTCAGGACGAAGTGCACCGATTTGCGCAGTCATATCATCATACGGTACGTAAACAGTCGTTCTTTGCTTCGCAGTTGGATGACATCCCGGGGATCGGTCCCAAACGTAAAGCGCTTCTTTTAAAGCATTTCGGTTCGATCAAACGGCTTCAGGAAGCGACGATCGATGAGTTAAAGGCGGTAGGTATGGGTGAAAAGTTAGCGCAGACGATTCAGGAATACTTCCAGCTCTTTCACAGTAAAGCATGAAAATAAAACCCTTGTCACCGTCTTTGCATTTCGTTAAAATGAAACTATCATGAACATATCGTCAAATAAGAGAAAAAGAGAAGTGAAGGAGTGGAGACAATTTGCCCATACTCGTACAGAAATACGGCGGTTCATCTGTAAAAGATGGGGACCGCCTGAGAGCCGTGGCCCGGCGTATCGCCGAAAGCCGGGCAGCAGGCTTTGATCTTGTCGTTGTCGTCTCGGCGATGGGAAAGACGACTGATCAGTTGATTGCGCTCGCCCATTCGGTGAGTACGAAGCCTTCTTCGCGTGAACTCGATATGCTGCTCGCTACTGGAGAACAAACCTCGATGGCGCTTCTGGCGATGGCGCTCGGTGATCTCGGTATTCCTGCACGATCACTCACGGGATGGCAGGCCGGGATTCAAACCGAAGCATATCATCAGGCGGCGCGAATCGAGGCGATTGATCCGGCGCGCATTCATGCTGCCTTATCTCGCGGGGAAGTGGTGATCGTCGCCGGTTTTCAGGGCGTAAGTAGAGATGGTGAAATTACGACGCTCGGTCGGGGTGGTTCGGATACGACGGCCGTCGCCTTAGCGGTGGCCTTAGGCGCCGAGCGTTGCGATATTTATACTGATGTTCCGGGTGTGTTCACGACAGACCCGCGACTCGTTCCGGAAGCTCGCCTCTTATCCGAAGTGACCTATGATGAAATGTTAGAACTCGCCCACCTGGGAGCCGGCGTCTTGCACCCGCGCTCAGTGGAACTCGCCAAACGTTTTGATATGCCGATCCGTGTGCTTTCATCTTATGAAGATCGAGGAGGAACGATGATCGTGCGAACACTGTCGAACACATCCGGCGCGCATGCCTTTGAATCAAATCTGGAAACGGGTCGCGTTGTCACCGGTGTGGCCCGGGATCAAGGTATCGCGCGCTTTACGCTGACGAATTTGCCGAATCGTATGCATATTCTCTCTGAAGTTTTTAATCTGCTGGAAAAAGCCCATATCAACGTCGATATAATCATTCAAAGCTTGCGGCCCGAAGAGACGACGGAGATTGCTTTTACAGTGCAGGAAGAAGATGCACCGCGCGTACTGGAGGCTTTGAACACGAGTCAGCACCCTGATTTTCAGGCGGTTCGAATCATGTATGAGACGTCGCTTGATAAAGTCTCGATTGTTGGTTCCGGTATGGTGTCCCATCCAGGGGTCGCCGCGGAGATGTTTCGGCTCTTAACCCAGGCCGGTATTGAAATAAAGATGGTGAGTACGTCGGAAATTAAAGTATCGGTCGTCGTGGAGGCGAAAGATTCGGTTCGCGCAGTTAAGATTTTGCATGAGGGCTTTCATCTCGACAGTGCGGAGGCAGTACACAGTTTCGAACAAAATGGATGATGCTCATATAATCACAAACACAAGCGCGACCCTAAGCGACCGCATCGGAGATAGGAGATGTCCATGATGCGCTTAGCGACGTGTGAAGCAGTCATGAGAACGGTTTCTTGACCCATTGTGACAAAAGCAGTACAATAGCATTGATTAAAAGTGGTCCGTTGTTTCATTAGGTGAACTTATCGTGATCGTTTTCACAAAATCTTCAGATGACAAGGGGGATGGGCATGACAAAAACGTTTGTGAACCGGCGGTTGCATTCGCTCCTTGGCGTCGTTCCGATCGGTCTTTTTTTGATCGAGCACCTGGTCGCCAATGCAACTGCGGCAGGCGGTCCGGAAAAATTTAATGAGACGGTCGCCCTTATTAACAAATTGCCATTTGTTCTGTTTTTAGAAATCGTTTTTATCTGGTTACCGATTTTATTTCACGCCATCTACGGTGTCTACATCGCTTTTCAAGCGAAAAACACGTTGCCTCGATACGGTTATTTCCGAAACTGGATGTTTTACTTGCAACGCGTAACCGGTCTCATCGCTTTCGTCTACATAGCCTGGCATGTGTGGGAGACGAGAGTGCAGGCTGCTTTTGGTCAGCCGGTTGATTTTAATATGATGGCCAACATTTTAAGTTCTCCGCTCATGGTCGTTTTTTACGTCATCGGTGTTCTTTCTACGGTTTTCCATTTTTCGAATGGTCTCTGGTCATTTGCCGTAAGCTGGGGCATTGCGATCGGGCCGCGGGCGCAGCGGCACATGACCTACGTCTCGCTGGTCGTATTTATTTTACTTTCCATTGTCGGTCTGATGGCTATTTTCTCTTTTGTTACCGTCTAACGTCACCATATTTCTAAAGGGAGGTCGTCTTATGTCTGAGTCGCTGATCATCGTTGGTGGCGGTCTGGCCGGTCTGATGGCTACGATTAAAGCAGCAGAAGCTGGTGTATCGGTCAAGCTGTTTTCGGTCGTTAAAGTCAAACGATCCCACTCCGTCTGTGCGCAGGGAGGGATCAACGGTGCCGTTAACACAAAGGGGGAAGGAGATTCGCCCTGGCAGCATTTTGATGATACGGTTTACGGTGGGGACTTTCTCGCCAATCAACCGCCAGTGAAAGCCATGACCGAAGCTGCACCCGGTATTATTTATATGTTTGATCGTATGGGCGTCATGTTTAACCGCACGCCGGAAGGACTCCTTGATTTTCGTCGTTTTGGCGGAACGCTCTATCACCGCACGGCGTTTGCCGGGGCGACGACCGGTCAGCAACTTCTCTATGCGCTCGATGAACAGGTGCGCCGACATGAAGTGGCTGGTCTCGTTGAAAAATTCGAAGACTGGGAGTTCCTCTCTGCGGTGCTCGATGATGAAGGTGTGGCCCGGGGGATTGTCGCGCAAAACTTGACGACGATGGAAATCCGCGCTTTCCCGGCGGATGCCGTTATTCTCGCTACGGGCGGTCCGGGGCTTATCTTCGGTCGTTCCACAAATTCGCAGATTAACACGGGCTCCGCTGCTTCTGCTGTCTATCAGCAGGGTGCGATTTACGCCAACGGGGAATTCATTCAGGTGCATCCCACGGCCATTCCCGGTGATGACAAGTTGCGCCTTATGTCCGAGTCGATTCGCGGGGAAGGCGGTCGGGTCTGGACGTATAAAGATGGCAAACCGTGGTACTTCCTCGAAGAAAAATATCCAACCTACGGCAATCTAGTCCCCCGCGACATAGCGACGCGCGAAATCTTCCATGTCGTCGTCGATATGAAGCTGGGGATTAACGGGGAGAACATGGTCTATCTCGATGTCTCGCACATCGATCCGCAAGTACTCAATGTGAAGCTGGGTGGCGTGCTGGAAATCTATGAAAAGTTCATGGGAGACGATCCGCGCAAAGTTCCGATGAAAGTCTTCCCCGCTGTGCACTACTCGATGGGCGGCCTTTGGGTCGACTACAATCAAATGACGAACATACCCGGTCTTTTTGCTGCCGGCGAAGTCGACTATCAGTATCACGGGGCGAACCGGCTCGGGGCAAACTCGCTTCTTTCTTCCGTCTTTGGCGGTATGGTCGCCGGTCCCAAAGCGATCGAATATGTGAAAAGCCTCAAAAAAACCGCAGCCGATGTTTCTTCCACCATTTTTGAGGCGGCCAAGAAACGGGAAGAAGAAAAATATGAGCGTATTTTAAATATGCGCGGTGAAGAAAACGCCTATCGCCTCCATGAAGAGCTGGGCAAAGTGATGACGGAAAATGTGACCGTCGTTCGCTACAATGATCGGTTAAAACAGACGGATGAAAAAATACTGGAACTGATGGAGCGTTGGCAGCGGATCAATCTCGATGATACGCTGCGCTGGAACAACCAAGGCGTCTTTTTCACACGACAACTGTGGAACATGCTGGAACTTGCCCGCGTCATAACGCTCGGGGCACTTAATCGCAATGAGAGTCGCGGGGCGCATTACAAACCGGATTTCCCGAACCGTAATGATGAAGAGTGGCTTAAGACGACCAAAGCGTCCTGGACGAGTGACGGTCCGAAATTCGATTATGAGCCTGTTGATGTATCGCTCATTAAACCGCGCCCAAGGCGATATGACGTGGCTTCGAAGGAGGCGGCTAAATCATGAGCCGAACGATTACACTCATTGTCACCCGGCAGGATTCACCGGAAGGGCGTCCGTATAAAGAAACGTTCAAGATCCCTTATCGCTCCAACATGAATGTCATCAGCGCGCTTATGGAAATTCGTAAAAATCCGGTCAATGCCGAGGGTAAAAAAGTTGCGCCGGTTGTCTGGGAAATGAGCTGTCTGGAAGAAGTGTGCGGTGCCTGTTCGATGGTCATCAACGGCAAAGCCCGTCAAGCCTGTACCGCTCTTATCGATAAACTAGGTGATACGATTACGCTAGAACCGATGTCGACATTTCCGGTCATTCGCGATCTCATGGTCGACCGGCAACGCATGTTTGAGTCGCTCAAAAAAGTCAAAGCTTGGATTCCGATCGATGGTACCTATGATCTCGGGCCGGGTCCGCGCATGCCCGAAGCTGAACGCGAATGGGCCTATGAACTAGCTAAGTGTATGACATGTGGTGTCTGTTTGGAAGTGTGTCCGAATGTCGGTCCGCATTCGAAATATATGGGTCCTCAGGCAGTAAATCAAGTTCGTCTCTTTAACACACATCCGACGGGCAAAATGAATGCGCATGAACGTCTGGAAGCTCTGATGGGGGATGACGGCCTAGAAGGATGCGGTAACTCGCAAAACTGCGTGCAAGCATGTCCCAAAGGGATACCGCTTACGACATCTATCGCGGCGCTCAATGGCGATCTGACGCGTTACTCTATGAAGCGCTGGATGATGAGCTAATGAATATATCGTTTATTCATGAGCCTGTGCCGACGTGGCTTTCTCGCTTTCGTTTTTCACGGCCTTTTGAGGTTCGCTTTTCTGATATTGATGTGTATGGGCATGTCAACAATGTGATATATTTTCGCTATTTTGAGCAAGCACGCATCGATTATTTTCAGCATCTTGGCTTGTTTGATCTCTTTTTCGATGAATCGAGCACCAGCATGATCGTAACGGCTGATCTGTACTGTCAATATGTATCGCCGGTGACAATGCGCGAAAAAATTGCCACCTATGTGCGGACGGTAGAGATCGGTATAAGTTCCATCGAACTTCATTATGCCGTGTTGACAGATGCACCGGAGAAACGACTCGTGGCTGTTGGACGTGGCCGACTGGTTCATGTTGATCGGAAGACGGGAAAAAGTGCGCCCCTGCCAGAGAGCATACGAGAGGCTTTGCGCAACTTTGAAGGGTTAGAACCATCATAAACGATGATGAGCTATGTTCATACAAAACGTCCTGCTGCAGAGCAGGACGTCAGATTGTTGACAAAGCCCTGTTTTTTCGGGGCTTTTGTTTTTACAAGTGATCAAACGTTAGAAAAAAGAAAATCGCCTCATCCTGCTCTCTTATCTAGGATATTGGCGATCTTCTTGATGTTCTGGCATGTAGCTGTTAATAACGCATTTTGTTATACCTTCTTTATTCCTCGAAAACGTCAATATCGAAGCCCATGGAGCTCTTTGGCATCCGCGAAACTTCGCTCAATCGTTTGGTATCGGAGTCGGTATAAATATTTTCCTGACTGGCTTCTTGCATTGGCTTTCACCCATTCCTTTTATTGGCGTTCTTTTTTAATAGTTATAATATGCCATATTAACGCGGTGTATTGTTAAAATTAAGTCCAAAAAATTACCTGTTGACGTTTTTCAACAGTCTGAATGCACTATATGCTACAACGAATATAGTGCAAAGAGGGGTGTCCACATTTACTTGAGGCTTTTGCATAACTTACAAGCCTTACCATCATTGGATTTTTACATGGTATAAAAAGGGCTTCACCCCTTCTTGTAAAATTAAATAGTAGCGCACTATTTACCAAAAGAAGGGATGAAGCTACTATGTATATTCTACAAGGAAACCTTTTTTCTTTTGAGGAATTGATGGATCTTGAACCAAAACAAAAATATCATGCATTATTTGCTGCCTTAGACCTGACCCCTTTTGTGAAGGAATTGAGAAAATCTTCACCCCTCGGGCGGAAGGGACGAGATACAGAATCCATGTTGCGGGCTTTGTTAGCCGGTTTGTGCGAAGAGATTCCCACTTTCACCAAATTGGTCAGTCGCCTGAAATCGGATTTGCGGTTACGTTACTATTGTGGTTTCGGTATCGATGAAGAGCCTCCTTCCGTTTCGACTTTCAGCCGTTTCTTTCAACGGTTGACGAATCAGCGTTTTGCCTTGGAAAATCAGGCTCAGGCTATCATCCCCTTGAATTTACGAAGGGCAAAGGAGCCGCCGGAAGGAATCACCTTTCAAGGGACGCCAATCTGTTCAGCCGGTTTTTCGATGACCTATTGGGAAGCGATACGCGGACAAAAACACTCAAGAGTTGAACGAACTTTTTCCCTGCTGAAAGAAAGGTTGGGAGCCAATGACCTCACGGTGCGCGGAATTAAAAAGGTGGTCACAGCACAGTACCTTTCTTGTACAGCGATTTTGCTCAGTCGTATAGCGGTGCACTTTCTAAATAAAGCCGAAAAGGGGCAAGCCGCTTAACGTTTCAACAGAAAAGTCACTGATAAAAAATCGCTCGACAGCGCCAAGGGACACGTATGCCCTTTTGGGTCTTATCGCTCAAAACGGGGCGATATTTAACACTTGGCTACTCGTTATCCTGATTGAACTGGCCAAGTTAGTTGTAAACCCGTCTTTTCAACATGTAAAAATGGCTATTTTGCAACAGCCTCACTTGACTAACACAAAATCTTTTGGTACACTAAATAAAAATATAAATATTGCAAAAGTATAAAACAAAGTCATTCGGCAGCGTCGTTTCCTCTATCGCCACGGGAAGTGATTCTTTACGAAGGCTTGATAAAGTCCTGAGGGGGTGATTTCACTGTTTCGGCATTGGTGGAAAATTGTTGTGGCCGTTTTGCTTTTCATAACGATGATTGGGACGTCCGTCTCTGCAGTTAGCCCATCCGTAGCGAGTAGTTTCGCTGGATCAGGGAACCCTGACACCAACCTTCGCTGTGATTTGGGTGTGATGCCACAAAAGATTGGTGACAAGCTGGTCTATACCATAACGGATCGCGCTATTCTCTTGAATATGGCTAAAAAGTACGGATGGGCTATATCGAAAGGTGACGCGATAATCTCTGAGGCCGTCTTTGTGATTGACCAACAAAGCTTGCCTGTGATTCCACAAAGAGGCGTAGCCCACGCGCAGGGCACACCTTCAGGTGATGTAAATCCTCTATGGGGTGTACCGAAATACTATATCCAGACCACCGGCACTGGCCAGGCGTGTGGCGTTGAGGTTCTGAGGGACAGCTATTATTATGGTCCCGCCACCGCTACAATGACTGTAACCGAATCCGTGTCAGCCAAGTGGAGCGCAAACGTTGGCATTAGCGCATCCGTAGTCAATGCTGGTGTTGGGTTCGATGTTACCGAGTCGTATACCGTGAGTGATAGTTATAATATTAATGTGCCTCCAGGGTATGTTGCTGAGATTATTGCTCATCCTATTTATAATGTAGTAACTTTTGACGTATGGTACGACCCCATGATCGGCAATCCTTACAAGACCGGGTCTGGCGACGCCATGAAGCCGATCGGAGTCTGCTTAGTGCAATACAGGAGTCCTGCTTAGTGGAAGGGGAGTGCAGCTGTTGACTGAAAAAATTCTGGGTGGCATATTGATTTTTGCTGGCGCCATGCTTTATGCAACAAAGTATTTGGCGGCAGCTATCTACAGTGTGAGCGCGACGGGGTTTAAAGGATCATGGGGCAATAGTGACTTTCAGGTATGGCTTTCGTACGTTGGTAATCGTCTGACGTTTCTGGCGCTTCTCTCTGCAGCGGTCGGGGCATACTTTGTGGTCTCCGCTGAATGGCGTCAACGGAAGCTCAGATAGGCGTTCACTCGATGCTACAATAAAATTTACAAGGTCGAAGGATAAACCATCATCGATATGACAAATTCATTGAAAACCATGTATCTCATCACGTTGTCCGTTGCTGCAGCACTTTTGTATACTGTACTGTCGTTTGTCATGCTTTTAGCATGCAGATTGTTGACAAAGCTCCGTTTTTTTCGGGGCTTTTGTTTTTACAAGTGATTAAACGTTAGAAAAAAGAAAATCGCCTCATCCTGCTCTCTTATTATTAAAATTAAGTCCAAAAAAAATTACCTGTTGAGGTTTTTCAACAGGCTGACGTCCTGCCGCACATGGCAGGGCGTTTTTGTTAGTTTGATCTTAATCCGTTTGATTGTGTTGTTGATGCCAAGCAGTTTGGACAGCGTCTACACTGGTTGTGTCTTCTATCGTAGAAACATCACCTATATCTCGTCCTTCCAATGTAGCCCGGAGTATACGACGCATGATTTTGCCACTGCGTGTTTTGGGCAATATGTCAACGAAGGTCAATGTGTCGATAACGGCTATGGGGCCGAGTGTTTTTTTAACCGTCGCGATCAGTTCTTGACGCAATGTCTCGGTTGGTTCATAGTCACTTTTTAAGACCACAAAGGCAGCGATGACTTCGCCACGAATAGGATCTGGTTTGCCAATGACACCAGCCTCAGCGACGGCTGGATGGGTCAGAAAAGCGGATTCGACCTCCATGATACCAAGGCGATGGCCCGCAATTTTTAAGACTTCATCTGCCCGCCCAGCAAACCAAACATAGCCATCTTCGTCAATCATCGCTGCATCTCCCGTATAATAGCGGCCGGGAATGACGTCCCAGTAAGCGCTTTTGTATCGTGCTGCATCTTGCCAAAGAGACGTCGTAAGTGTGGGAAAAGGACGTTCGATGACCAGAGTCCCCGGTGTACCGGGAGGAAGGGGTGTTCCATTTTCATCGACGACTGCGATTTCAATGCCTGGTAGCGGGACACCGGCTGAACCAGGTTTAAGTGGAACCCATCCTAATCCATAAGGATAAGCGATTACAGGGGCGCCTGTTTCTGTTTGCCACCAGTGATCGATCACTGGAACGTGACCGTTTAGGATTTCTTCACTGAACCAACGCCAAGCGGGTGGATTGAGCGCCTCACCAGCACTAAAGACGCGATCTAAGGCATCAAAGGTATAATGCTTAGCAGCGTCGCTACCGTATTTCATGAGCATACGAACAAGCGTCGGTGAAACGAAAAGCGCGTGAATACCTTGTTCATCCAGCAGACGGTAAAAAGTCTCAGGAGACGGATAATCCAGTGCGCCTTCAAAGGCAACCGTTGTTGCGCCTTTAAGGAGTGGCCCGTAGACGATAAAACTATGTCCGACGATCCAGCCGATATCCGATGTTGACCACCAGATGTCTGTTTGTTTTAGTTTGTAGACCCAATCCGCCATCGCTCGTACGCCAACTTGATAAGCACCATGTGTATGAACGACAAGCTTGGGTTTAGCAGTTGTTCCGGAAGTTGCCAGAATAAATGCAGGTTCATTTGCTTCCATCCAAGCCACTTCATCTTGAGCCATAGTATGTTGAGAGGACGATTCAGAAGGAGAAATGGTTGAACCATTGGATAAAAATGTCTCCCAATCTATAAATCGTTCATCTTCGGGCCAACGTGTCTCTTTCGCGCGTGTATGAAGGACGATGTGCTGTAACTCAGGCAGTGGATGCTGGGCATTGGATACCGCTTCCTGGACGATCGGGAGAAGTGGTACCGCGCGTCCACGGCGATACGTGATGTCCGATGCTATTAACACTTTGACGCCAGCTGCACGAAGACGCTCTTGCAATGCTTGCGCACCAAATCCGGCAAAGGTGACGATATGAATGGCGCCAATCCTCGTGACTGCGAGCATCGTCGCGATGGCCTCGGCAATGGTTGGCATATAAAGTCCGACGCGATCACCTTTTTTCACACCAAGGGCTCGTAACGCTCGGGCAATGCGTCGCACGCGCTGCCATAGCTGAACATACGTATAAGAAACGACCTCACCATGTTCGTTGGCCGTTATGAGTGCTGTATGTCCACCCCATCCTCGTTTGATGTGTACATCGAGCGCTGCATAACTTAAGTTTGTTTGAGCACCACTAAACCAACGGATGTTTTCAGAAGAAGTTTCAAGGATGGCATGGCGTGTCGGGGGGACAAACCAAAACGAGTGTTGTGCAACGTCGTACCAAAACTGTTCGTAGTTTTCTCGAGCTTTTTGCCGTAGACGAACCCACTCGGGTGGCATGTTCGTTAAAAAAGATGGTTGCATAGTCTCATCCTCCTTTTTTCAGTATGAACTGATCGAACCGATTCTCCGGGGAACTTATCCTGTATGTCCACGCATCGTATGCTCCGGCGCGTTTGAGATGTTTCTTTAATTAAAAAATTATATCATACCTGTCGATTGTTGAGGTTAAATGTGCGTGAACGGTGTGATTGGGAGAGCAAACGGTTTGATAGAAGGCGTAAGTTGTTGGTTTGCTCGTTGCCATTAAAAAAACCCTGCTTCATGCACGCATTGATTGCAGGGCAAACATTTCATATGTTGCATATGTCTATGAAGACGCATTCATCAAAAATTCATCCATCGTACCAAGGCGCATCTAACGTACAATAGGTTTATCCATCATCCAAAGAATCCACCATCATACAAAGATGTAGCTATCATACAGTGATTCATCTACAGTAATATCATGCTTCATATTACCATCTTACGGTATGCCATCTGTTTATGGTTCATCGACCGTCGCTTCAAAACCGTCTTCCAAAAGCGCGTCTTCTTCACGCACACCGTGGCCATGGCGGACCTGTTCCGCTGGGAGAGATGGATCGGTCGCTTTGTTATAGGGAAGGTCGCCTGCGGGTCTTTCTTCTTTCGTAAGGGGCAAAAAAGCATCGACCCGACCGTTTTGTTCACTCACCACGCCGCCACCCAACCCTTCATTAATCATGCGATCGATATCCAGCCAGTACTGATCTTTTCCTTCTTCGTGTATATCGTGCTCGTGGCGTGCTTTCATATCCGGATGTTGTTTTTGTGACAAGGCGCATCCCTCCTTTGTACCGTCTTATCCACCCTTGCCTACACCAACCGGATCGTAGTTACATATGATAGTCTGACTCAATGATCTTGTATTCATACACACTGTACGGCCCATCAGTGCGTAAGGAGGGGTGGGTGTCTTGAAGGATGCCAGAGAATTTTCGCACAGTATCCTCACGAAGCGCGAAAGAGAAGTCTTTGAACTGCTCGTGCAGGACAAAACGACGAAAGAAATCGCCCAGAAGTTGTATATAAGCGAAAAGACAGTCCGTAATCATATTTCTAATGTTATTCAAAAACTGGGAGTGAGCGGTCGTTCTCAGGCTGTCGTTGAACTTGTGCGCATGGGCGAACTCAATATATAATGATCGGAGCTCGGTAATTTTTATATGAACTGCGGTGGGCGCGGCGTATGGGAGAACCCATACGTTTTTTCTTGACAAAAGGGATGTCTTTCGTTTTACTTATAGTAAAGAAGGCAAAAGGTAGAAGTGTTTGCATGCGCCGAGGGATGATGGATCACGAAAAGATCGGAGATCGAGTCATGCACGATTCAATCTTTTCATCACCGCACAAGACGCTTAAGCCAGAAGGGTTCGAGCTGCCTTCTGTTGAGGGAGAGACAAAAGGAACGATGCTATCTCAATCCGTGCCTCATCATGATCAAGATCATGCCCAAAGCGGAGGTGACAATGCAACAGTAGAGAAGGTCGAACCGAATGCGAACGTCCTAAGTGAAGATGATGACATCGTTGAGCTGGAGTGGCTCTTGCGCTACATCAGCGGTATTTTAAAGCAACGCGGGCGGGAGATATTGTCCCAGTTTCCGATCACACCTCCGCAGTTTGTGGCGCTCCAGTGGCTTAAGGAACATGGAGATATGACCATCGGTGAGCTCAGTGAAAAAATGTATCTGGCCAACAGCACAACGACCGATCTCATCGATCGGATGGAAGCGAACGGTCTCGTCGCACGTAGAAGAAGTGAAGCCGATCGACGCGTAGTGCATATTCATTTATTAGATAAAGGAAAAACGATTATAGAGGAAGTCATTCACCGTCGACAGACATATCTAAAGAATATACTGGACTCGTTTGACCCTGCTCTCGTCTCCCATCTCGTTGATTCATTATCGATGTTGTACCGGCGAATGAAAGACGATGCGTAGGTGATGCGAGAAGGGAGGCGCACGGCCTATGGAGGAAGTTCGGCTTCAGGCGACGCGCCCCATCGGCGTACTAGACTCGGGCGTGGGGGGGCTTACCGTCGTCAAAGAACTGATGCGCCAGATGCCTTATGAATCGATCGTCTATATCGGCGACTCTGCGCGTTGTCCGTACGGTTCGCGCCCGAAGGCGGACATCCGTCAGTTTACAATGGAGATGGTTCATTTTTTACTTTCTTTTTCACCCAAACTGATCGTGATCGCCTGTAATACAGCGACCGCCGTGGCCCTTGAAGATGTACGTCGGAATATAAGCATTCCGGTGATCGGCGTCGTAGAACCCGGTGCACGGGCGGCTATTCGTGAAGGAGCGCCGGATCAGCCGATCGGGGTGATCGGCACGGAGGCGACCATCACGTCCGGTGTTTATGAAGAGACGCTCAAACGAACCCAACCCGACTTAACAGTCAAAAGCGTGGCCACCCCGGAACTCGTCCCACTGGTAGAGATGATGTGGCCGGAGGAAGCCGCTTATCCGGTCGTGAAAAAAGCACTCGAGCCCATTCTCAAGGAGCCGGTCGGGACGCTCGTTCTTGGCTGTACGCACTACCCGCTCCTCGCACCGCTTATTCAAAAAGCAGTCGGGGAAAAAGTAACCTTGATCAGCTCGGCGCGAGAGACGGCCAATGAAGTCGCGCGGGTCCTTTCTGAACGGGATCTTTTGGCACCGACTGACGAGTCTCCTTACATCCGCCTCTTTACGACCGGTGATGACATATCTTTTCGTTTGATTGCAAGCCGCTGGCTAGAAAGAGAAGATTTGGATATTGCCACCACAACACTTGTGGGAAGCTTGTCATATTTGTCCGGCGACCTCCGTATACATGAAGTACAAGGCTGATGATGGTAAGGAGGTCGTTTGAAATGATGAAAAAAAAGCGTGCGCTTGCCCGGCTGTCACCGCTTTTTTTCGTTTTTGTACTGCTTCTTATGTTTCTCGGGGGGTGCAGTTTTATTCCTTTTCCAAACAATACGAGCGCCCCGATCGATCCCCCGCCGCTTAACACAGCATCGGATGCAGGCGACACGTTAGCCAGCGACACGTTGTCTCAAGCCGCGGCCAATACGTCTGAAGCATCACCGGTCATGACGACGCAAGTCAATACATCTGATGCATCACCGAACATGACGACGCGGAAGGCGATGTATGTGTTAGATGCGCACGGTTATCTCGTCCCCTTGACCGTACGGCTGCCGTATGCGGATAGTATTGCCAAACAGGTGCTCACCTATATGGTAAAAGGGGGACCGGGTGAAGTTCTTTTACCGAGCGGATTCCGTCCACTCCTTCCGGAAGGGACGCGTCTTAGCGTCGATGTCCGTGACGATGGTACGGCTGTAGTCGATTTTTCCTCCGAATTTGCCCATTACGATCCGGCAGACGAACTCAAAATCGTGCAGGGGATTACCTGGACGTTGACCGAATTCCCCTCTATTCAAGCCGTACAGTTCAGTTTAAATGGTTATCCGCTGGAGGAGATGCCACGCGCACATTATCCTCTTCCGAAAATGCTTACGCGTGCGATCGGACTCAATACAGAATTGGCCGACGGCGCAGAGCCGGGGAAGACATCGGCGGTGACCTTATACTTTGAAGCCGAAAGCGAAGATGGGACGATGAACTACTACGTTCCTGTCACGCGCCTCATACCCCGCACGCAAGACCTGGCGAGAGCGGCCATGGAAGAGCTGATTAAGGGGCCGTTGCCGGGAAGTAAGCTTTATGGAACGGTTTTACCGAGCACAATCCTCCACAGCATTACCGTCCAGGGATCGGAAGCAAAGGTTGACACCGATCCAACGCTCCTCGGCAGCGAGCCGCAAGAACCGTCCGTGCGTTCGGTACAGGCTGTCGCGCTCACGTTGATGGCGAGCACGGGCGTGGAGAAAGTCCACATTCTTATCAACGGCAAAAATATTCAGATCGGCAAAACACTTGATCTAACCCAGCCCGTCGTAAAACCCAAATCGATCAATCCGCTTGTTCTGTGATGTGTCATCGGTCGACCTGAAGATGAATCGGGAGAAACGGAGATCGACCTAACGATACATCGAGATCCGGCGGGGGATTTGGGAAAACGTTTGGAGATCGGTCGGTCGACTGGGAGAAGCGCTCGGAGATCAAGGCAAAGGTGGTTCCGTAGATCGGGGGTGGGTTGCTACCCGAGGCTTTGTAGCACCCCGCCCCTCTTCTTTGCTTCCCGTCATGCATTCGATATAATGGTGACGAATAGGCCTTACAAAATGAAATGGTGATGCGAAAAGGGGCTAGGTGGATGCGGCTTGACGGAAGACAAGACGATGTGTTGCGCCCGATCCGCGTTCGAACGGGTGTCAATAAATATGCAGAAGGGTCGGTACTGATTGAAGTAGGCGATACGCAGGTGCTCACCACGGTGACCATAGAAGACAAGGTGCCGTCTTTTTTGCGCGGACAGGGCCGGGGCTGGCTTACGGCGGAGTACAGCATGTTGCCTCGGGCGACGGAGACGCGCAATGTGCGCGAAGTGATGAAGGGCCGGACGTCCGGACGGACGATGGAGATCCAGCGTCTGATCGGTCGTTCTCTACGGGCTGTAGTCGATTTTGCGGCGATAGGCGAGCGGACGTTGATCGTCGATTGCGATGTGCTGCAGGCTGATGGTGGGACGCGTACGGCGTCGATTACCGGCGGATTTGTGGCCCTCGCGTTCGCGCTTTCTAACCTTTCTGAACGGCTAGGCATCGCCCTTCCGGTTAAAGATTTTGTCGCGGCGACGAGTGTCGGCATCGTCGACGGACGGATGATGCTCGATCTTACATATGCAGAAGATTCCAGCGCTGCCGTCGATTTGAATGTGGTGATGACCGGATCCGGAGATTTTGTAGAAATACAGGGCACGGGAGAAGAAGCAACGTTTTCTTATGCCCAGCTCTCATCGATGCTCGCTTTAATCGCCGCGCGGATGAACGATATTTTTGAGGTGCAACGCCTCGCGCTCGGAGAAGTAGCCAGGCGCATCGACCAAAATCGCACTTCTTCTAGAGGAGGTTGAAGCATCGGGTGAGAACTTATAAACGTTTCTATGGAAGAACGCCTGTCGGCTGAACGGGTGATCGTCTGAACGGATGTTCTGAAGTGAGTCCATCCCATCCAATGCCAGATAGAAAGGAGCAGCACGTTGCGCATTCCGCTTCAAAAACTCATCGTTGCCTCATACAATGATCATAAAGTAAAGGAACTCACGCTTCTGTTTCGCAACACACCGCTTGATGTCGTTGGACTGAGATCTCTTTCGAGCACGATTGAATTAAAAGAAGAAGGCGAGACGTTTGCAGAAAACGCGTTGCAAAAAGCGCGTACCGTTTTTGCGGTGACACACGAGGCAACGCTCGCCGACGATTCCGGTTTAGAAGTGGTCGCCCTGGGGGGTGCACCTGGCGTTTTTTCGGCACGTTATGCCGGAGAAGGGGCAACGGATGAGGACAATAACAAAACATTACTTCGCGCCCTCCGCGGGATTCGGGATCGCCGGGCGCGCTTCGTTTCCGTTTTGGCCTTCATTTACGAGGAAGGAGGTCGGGTCAAGGAAGAGCTTTTTAGGGGAGAGCTGGAGGGGGAGATTGTAACGGAGCCGCGCGGGACGAATGGATTCGGGTACGATCCGCTGTTTTATGTGCCTTCTCTCGGTAAAACGCTGGCCGAGCTCGACACGAACCAGAAAAATGTTCTCTCTCATCGAGCGCGCGCGTTTCAGAAGTTTAAAGCGTGGTTAGACGGATCGGCATCTACTTAGATAGACTCCCCACGCCACTAGGACGGCACCAGCAGCAGGATGAAACGACGCAAGCTATTTCTGAATAGACCCCCCATGCTGCAATACGGCACCAGCAGCAGGATGAAACGACGCAACCTATTTCAGGTTAGAGATGCGCCCCCAAAAAGTTATCACATGTGAGGAGCGGAAAGGAAGGGAACATGGATGCGCTTTCTGATCATGAGCGATACGCACGGTCTCGTTCAGCCGGTCTCCGATATCGTACGTGATCATCCGGTCGACTATATCTTGCATGCCGGTGATTCGGAAATGGACACAGGCCGCTCGCCTTTTCGGCAGATGATCATGGTACGTGGCAATATGGACCGCGATCTTACGCTCCAGGCGATGCGGCTTTTGCGTACCCAGGGATTGATCCTTTTACTCGTGCACGGCCATGAACACGGGGTCAAACAGGACTTGTTGCGTCTTAAGCTGTTAGCCCAGGAACACGGCGTGCGCATTGTCGTCTACGGTCATACGCATCGACCCGGGTATTTGTTGGAAGAAGGGGTGTTGTACATAAACCCCGGCTCGCTGGCGCGTCCCCGCGGATACCCCGATCCGACCTATGTGTTGATGGAAGTGAATCTCATGCGCAATGAAACCGGGGAAGCAGGGAAAGATGAAACAAGAAAAGATCAATCAAAAAGAAAAGATCAAGCAAGAATCGTTGAAACAGGGAAACAAGATAGTTCAGGATGGCGTGTTAGCATCGATTATTATGATTTAAACGGACGAAAAAAACCGGATCTTTCCGGCAGTGTGACGCTCTGGCATTAACCAACTCATATTCATTCATCTTCATCAGCCCAATTTCGTATAAAATATTCGAGTAGTTTTTTTCTTGCGCGTGCCATACGTTGCGTCAGCACCGATTCGGATAAATTCAATTCCCTGCTTATTTCTCTATAGCTTCTCCCCTCCATGTAGAACATTAGCAAAATCGTTCTGTAGTCTGGTTTTAATTGACTCAAAGCGAGATGGAGTTGTTCGTTACGGATTTGGTTTTCAACCTGACTGATGACACTGATTTCATCCCAAGCTTCACTATTAATATTAACGCTTGTGAGCGGCAACATCTGACGCTCTTTCTTCAGTTTTTTTATTTTATCTAGTGCTGTACGGCGCGCTATTTGTTTGAGCCAGCCCGGAATGTTGGACTCGAAACGGAGGTCCGGGGCTTTAGCTGCCGCCTTTAAAAAAGATTCATGTATAATGTCCTCAGTTAGAAAGTGATCCCGGATCATGAAATAAATGTCTGAATAGACGAGCCGGTAATAAGAATAATAGACAAGCTGTTGAGCGGCAGCGTCCAGTTCAACGATTGGGGTTCGCAGCAAGTGATACCAATGAATCATCCCTACGCCTTCCTCTGTTTTGTTGTCAAAAGACAGGTCTTGCGGATAACAGGTATAAATATATCACTATACTTTTATTATACAATAAATTTGACACATAAGATAGTGAAGAATTCAAAGAAAATAGGAGATCACCGTCAGATATGTGTTGTTCGTGCTGTTTATATAGTATACAGAAAGAATTGGAAAAACGTAATTCAAAGGTGGTAATACCATGATGGTTACAACTGGAATTTTGAAAGCAAAAAAAATATGGTTATTTGCACTAGCAGCGGTCACATTGCTGTTTGCTTTTAACACAACTTCGTTTTCTGCCGCATATGTTCAGAGTTGGCATTTAGTCGATTCGGGGAAGCATCTTGATTATGATGGAGATAGCATTTATATGAGCCATATAACTACGGGGGCTGGAATTTGGAATGGTTACAAAAGCGGTGTAATACGACCGGATAGCATCTGGGTCATTGAAGATGTTTATGTAACCGATATAGAAATTGCAAATGGTTATACAGGTGTCACTTATGCAAGCGGAAAAATTGAATTGAATGTATATTATTTATCGGATCACTCTACAACACGAAGAACAAACACAGCTACACATGAACTTGGTCATGCGCTTGGATTAGATCACAGTACATCAACTGACATCATGGGTCCCATCCAAACAACGATATTAACTTTATCCCAAAATGATAAAGATTCTTATGATCTTGCATATAGTAAGTATTAAAAATAAGGGAGTGAGATTCTGTGAAATTCAAAAGGAACATTATGACAATTGTTGTCGCTGCTCTTATCGTTGGGGCGGCATTTGGATTTAACTTTTTCAATAAAGACACTAATGTTAAGAATGCTGTATCAGAAGTTGAAAATGTTGATACAAGTAAACTTCCTATATTCCCGATCAGGGGGAGTTTTGTATATGACGTTAACAACATAAATGAAGCCGTTGGTATTGTCGATTATGTTTTTGTAGGTAAAGTAGTCAGAAATGATGGAACCATTTACAAAGGTATAATCACGATGGAAAGTGAAAATGGACCGAAAGAGGTCGGTACTCCATATACAAAGTATGCTATTCAAGTGATTGATAATATAAAAGGCGCGCTCATAGACACTATCGAGGTCTTAAAACACGGTGGAGTGTCCCAGGATAACAAAGGTAATAAAGGAGTGTTTATCTTTGAAGATGATCTACTCCCAGAAGTAGATAAATTCTATATTTTCTTGGGATATGCACAGAAGGATGGCTCTATTATAATATCTGGACCCAATTCAAATGTACCGTTAAACGTTTCTGACAAACAGTCCAATAATTTGACCAAGCAAAGTTTAAGTTCTTTAAGCGTGTATCAGCAATATCAGGAGGCATTTGAAAACCAAATTATAAGCGTTCAGAGAGAAAGATTTACTTCAAAGTATGAAAAATAAGCTCTGGCGTTGAAACGACTAACAAGGGGCTGCCTAATAAGCCCTAAAAACAAAAAGGCTGAGTAAAAAAACGTAAGTTTTCTACACAATCTTTTTTGCTTGCTTTTCTATGTGAGTGGCGAAGCGAATGCTCGCCATTTTCAGTAGGTTGTGAACCAATCCCACATCCCGAACTCTGTATGTACCTTATCTAACCCACGCAACGAGAACCGGTGAAACGATCGGTTGCCCTTGATGTGGCCAAATACGATTTCTACCTCGACTTTTCGCCGGGCATATATCATATATCGCAGCTTTCTCGCCATCCTCAAGGGCTCTTTTTGCTTTTGCTTTCAGTTCTTCCGAAATCGTATTCCAGTGTACCTTACGGTTTTCCTTTGCCTTCGTGCAGGCGACCTTAAAAGGACAGTTGCTGCAATTCTCACCTTCATAAAATCTTGAAGCTTTGCTCCAGACCCGATACGTTTTTCTTCGTCTGGTATTTTATAAAAGCTTACATCAGGACCATTCGGGCATATGAAGCAATTTTCACGTTCGCCCAGAAAAAAGACCAACCACGCGCACGTCTCCTCCGAAAGAGAAGACAGACGAAAGAACGGTCGAAAAAGCTACAGCTTGGCACATAACCATCGAATATTTTGATATTCATGGCCGAAAGAAGCCTGATCTATCTGGCAGTGTGGGGCTCTGAGATTAATCCAAGCGTTGACGTGATGTTTCATTGTCATTCACTGCCATGGTTAGGTTGATTCCCGGACGGGCTTTACGTCTGAGACGTATGATGATACAAATAAGCCTGCGGGAGGAAAGAGCACCATGACATATCGTATTGTGCTTGATCCCGGACATGGAGGAGACGATCCGGGGGCAGTAGGGCATGGTCTTGTTGAAAAAGTGCTGACGCTTATGCTGGCAAAACATGTTCGTGCGCGTCTTAAGGCGTATCATTCGGCCCAAGTCTTCATGACACGTGAAGAAGATCAGACGGTATCACTTGCCGACAGAGTCGCTTTAGCAGAACGTGTTAAAGCTGACTTTTTTTATTCCATCCACATCAATGCTGCTGAAAACACGTCAGCGCGCGGTTATGAAGACTACATTCACACCAGTCTTGCAGATGATACACCTACAGCCATCATACGCCGCAAACTGCACGAGTCATTGCTCGCTGCCCTTAAGGCGTATCCCATTGTCGATCGAGGGATGAAAAAAGCAGACTATTATGTCTTGCGTAAGACAAGGGTGCCAGCTGTGCTCACTGAAAATTTGTTTCTTACCCATCCAGAGGATGCGCTTCTTTTGAAGGATGAACATTTTTTAGAAAGTCTTGCGGAGGCGCATGTCCAGGCTTTATCGTATGCTCTCAGCTTAAAGGAGCGGGGAACGTCTCAGTCAGGTGATGTGCCGGATGCGCCTAAAGAAGAAGGCACACCGATTTTAGGTGAATCCAAGATCGATCGTTCCGCTGCTGAACACTGGGCTAAAGCGCGGGGTGGGACACATACTTTTATCGATCTGGCAGATCTTTATTGGACTTTAACAGGTATGCACGGATATGTAAGGCCAGAGGTCGCTTATGCACAAGCAGCAAAAGAGACAGCCTTTGGGCGCTTTGGTGGTGTTTTGGATGCATCGTATATGAATCCAGCTGGGTTGAAGTCACGACCCGGCGGACGCGACACCGACCCATCTGCGCACCATCGGTTTAAAAGTTGGGAGGAAGGGGTTCGTGCCCATCTCGATCATCTTGCGCTTTACGCTGGGGCGAAGGGCTATCCCCGTCAAGATACATTCGACCCAAGACATTTTCCAGAGCTTCTAGGGCGTGCCAAAACCATTGAGGGGCTGGGCGGATTATGGGCACCCGATGCAGACTACGGACGGAGCATTGTTCGAGATTATCTACTCCCCCTTTTGGCTGAACAAGCGCCCGTGCTCTGGAAAGATGTGTCGCCTACACATTGGGCCTATGAAGCCATACGCTTTGTCCATGACAACGGGCTGATGCAAGGATACCCGGATGGCACCTTTCGACCGCATCATCCAGTGACAAGGGCTGAACTGGCACAGGTGATCTTCACACTGAGTCAGTCGTTTCGTTCCTCTTGACTTTTTGAGTCATTTACGATATCGTTAATAACGTTTGGATCATGGCCGGATGATGTGCTCCCTCTCTGATCACGGGTTCCTGTGGACAGCGGCTGATTTTTTCCAGGAATACCGAATCGCGCAGATCAGGCCAGGTGCTTGATATAAAAATAAAACGAACGCTCTATACATGCGTCTATCATTGAAAAACTTGAACAATCGTAAAAGCATGACTCAGGAACAAAGAAAGGGGTTAAAATAAGGATGTCACGGTATCTCGGACCGACTTGGAAAATTAGTCGTCGTCTCGGTATTTCGCTTTCAGGTACGGGCAAAGAACTGGCCAAACGTCCGTATGCGCCAGGGCAACATGGCCCAACCCAGCGTCGCAAACTCAGTGAATACGGCTTACAGCTCCAAGAAAAGCAAAAACTGCGCTTTATGTATGGACTCAGTGAACGGCAGTTTGCGAACTTATTCAACGAAGCGCAACGTATGAAAGGTACAACGGGTGAAAACTTTATGATTTTGCTTGAGCAACGTCTCGATAACCTCGTTTATCGTCTAGGGTGGGCGCGGACAAGACGTGGTGCTCGTCAGCTCGTCAATCACGGGCATGTGACTGTCAATGGCAAACGCGTTGACATTCCTTCGTATCGCGTACAACCGGGCGATACGATTGGTCTCGTGGAAAAGAGTAAAAACCTTGTTTCGATCAAGGAAGCGCTGTCGGTGCGTTCTTATTTGCCCGAGTATTTAAGCTACGACGAAGAAAAGATGGAAGGCGTGCTGACCCGTCTGCCGGAGCGGTCGGAGCTGCCGGCTGAAATTCAAGAAAGCTTGATCGTTGAGTACTACAGCCGTTAATTAAGACGTCTCACATTCAGTTCAGTCTATCGCTTTTTCAATTGCTTTCTATGGCGCAGGGCGCGTAGATGGTATAAGGCGTTGAAAATTAGAAAGTAGAAAGTAGAAAGCCCCCCTGTGAGAAGGGGGCTTTTTTTGACATTTGTTTATGACGTGCGCTGCTTGTGATGTACGTACAGTGTCATCTCAGTACAGTTCTCAGTACAGTAGGGGCCTCACGTTTTTTAAGAATGTTCTAATATGACGCCGTTTTTATCTTTTCAATACATTCAAATACACTCAGGTACGTAAGGTGACGCGGGCGAGATGACGTTTTCCGACCTGTACGATCATCCCTTCACGGGGGACGACAGCGAGCGTTGGATCCGATATTTTCTCGCCGTCGATTTTGACCGCGCCTTGCTGCACCATCCGCCGCGCTTCGCTGTTGCTCTGGACGAGTTTAAGCGTGGTCAAGAGGTGAAGCATGCCGATCTTGCCATCCTCCAGAAGTGCGGGATCAACGGGGCGCGCCTCGATATCTTCGGCATCGGGGAGAGAACGCTCCTGGAAAAGCGTGCGAAAATGTTCCTCGCCTCTCATGGCTCCCACTGGTCCGTGGTAAGTAGCGGTGATCCGCCGCGCCAGATCCATCTTGACATCGCGGGGATGCGCTTTTCCGGACGCGAGGTTTTCGGCAAGTTGCGCGAGTTCTGCTTCGGTTATATCAGTCAGCAACTCGAAGTATTTGAGCATAAGATCATCCGGAAGCGACATCACCTTTCCGTACATCTCTTCGGGTGGTTCACTCACGCCGATATAGTTGCCGAGCGACTTACTCATCTTGCGCGTACCATCCAGCCCTTCCAATAAGGGCATCATCATGACGACCTGCGGACGCTGGCCAAAGGCACGCTTAAGCGTCCGCCCCATCAGCAGGTTGAATTTTTGATCGGTTCCTCCTAATTCAATGTCTGACCGCAAGACGACGGAGTCATATCCTTGCATGAGCGGATAAAAAAATTCATGCAAGGCAATCGGTATTCCTTCTGCGTACCGTTTTTGAAAATCGTCCCGCTCCAACATCCGAGCAACAGTCGTTTGTGCCGCCAGATTGACGACATCGGCAAAAGTGAGCGGCGCAAGCCAGTGGCTGTTAAAGTGAATTTCAACCTTTGACATATCAAGGACTTTCGAAAATTGCTCGACGTATGTTTCGGCATTTTTTTGGACTTCTTCTTCTGTAAGCTGTTTCCGTGTTTCCGATTTTCCGGTCGGGTCGCCGATGCGACCGGTAAAATCTCCGATCACGAGCTGAACAGTATGACCGAGGGTCTGAAACGATTTTAATTTTTGTATGACGACGGTATGGCCGAGATGAATATCCGGTGCTGAGGGATCGAGCCCCAGCTTCACTTTCAGCGGACGATTATGCTCGAGGCTTTTTACGAGCATTTCTCGCAATTCATCTTCGTCTATGATTTCCACTGCGCCGCGGCGGATGATCGTCATGTGTCGTTCTACTTCCTGCATAATGTGGGGATCGTGTGACGTATGCAAATGACTGCCCTCCTTGATACGAACTGTTCATTTGTGCGATGCACAGGTGGATGACGGTGATGGCATACGTTAACGATGCCATCCCAGACGCCTGAGAGACGACCGTACGGATGCATGATGACAATCCATGATGACGGTGATGGCATACTGTTATCCGACGTTTATTGTTAAGTATACTGAAGGCAGCATGGTGAGGTCAAACATGGGCAATGTATGGTGATATAACGGTCGATACGCAACCGATCATCGGTTTTTACGTCTAAAACCTAGAGGCCGTATTCCTTATTTTGGTTTCATGTTTTTGTATAAAAAGGGCTAACAGTTGGGCTGCTTGAAGGGGCCGTCCGGATCGACCCGGGTCCGCCTTATCGGGCTAGAACAAAGGAGGTCACTATGGTTAAACCTCTGCGTATGCTATAATGCTATCAGAGAAAAGGGGGTTCTCACGTGTCACCAGCACCGAACAAACCTTCAGGTTCAAGGCGCAACATTCAAATCAAAACACTGATTATCCGCTTCATGCAGCTTTTCTTTCTTTTGTTCATTGCCGTTTTTTCCCTCGGTGTCGGGACGGCGTTTGGCTTTGTGACAGCGATATTAAAAGATCAACCGGTCATTTCTTATAAAGATATAAAAAATACGCTGGAAGAGATGAACAGTTATACAAGCTTTGCCTATTTTCGTGACGGTACGCCTATCGGCAAGCTGCCGATTGAAGGGGACAGACGGTACGTACCGCTCGATAAAATATCGCCGTACGTGATCGATGCCCTGATCTCGACCGAAGATAAAAGTTTTTATCAGCATATGGGTGTCAGTCTAAAAGGGACGGGACGCGCCGTCTTCCAGCTTATCACGCATTCTGAAGAGCAGACGGGTGGTTCGACCATTACCCAGCAGCTCGTCAAACAAACACTTCTGGAAGAGACGTACCGCCAGGAAATCAGCGGAAAATTAAAAGGCAACGAGCTGAGACAGCTTCAGTACCGGCGCAAAGTCAATGAGATTTTGCTCGCGCTTAGAATCGAGCGTTTTTTATCCAAACAGCAAATTCTCGAGTATTACCTGAACCAGATGTACTTTGGACGCCCGCAAGGGGGTGGCAATCTTTACGGGATTGAAGCTGCTGCGCGTGGTTATTTCGGGGTCCATGCCAGCGAACTGAACTTGGCTCAGGCCGCTTATCTCGTGGGACTTCTGCAAGGTCCGGCCAATTACCTACCCTACGGCGATACTAAAGAAGCTGGGCTGAAGCGCATGGAGACAGTCCTCTCCAGAATGAAGCAGGACGGTAAAATCGACGAGACCGAATACAAGACGGCGCTCACATTTGATCTGTTAGGGAGTATTCAGAATGCGCCTGCTTCGGAAAGTGCTTATCGTGATTACCCGTTTCTTATGTTTGAAATCATCGACCGCAGTGCAGAAGAACTTGTTCGGCAAGATCTTAATGCTCAAGGCATCGATATACAAGATGTCGGTCAAGAAGAGTATAAAAAACTTTATAACGAACTTCTAGAAAAAAAGAAACGCGATCTTTTGACCAAAGGGTATCATATTTACACGACCATCGATAAGGACTTGTATGATGCGTTTCAAGCATTTGCTGCCAATCCAAAAAACTTTTGGGAAAATCCGCCGAATTATACGGTGACAGTAGGCTCGGGTGCAAATAAAAAAGAGATTAAAGTCACCAATCCGGTCCAGGAAGTCGGGGCCGTACTGATCGATAACAAAACCGGAGCGATCTTAGCTTCCATCGGTGGCCGGGACTACAAACGGGAAGCGACCAATCACGCGGCTTCTCCGCGTCAGCCCGGTTCTACGATGAAGACGATTTTAGCTTATGCCCCGGCTTTTGAAGAAGGCGCGCTTATCAGCCCGGATGCACCGGTCGATGATACACCGATTGTACTTAACAAAGGGAAAGCGGATGAGCACACGCCGCTCAACTATGATAACAAGTTTCACGGACTGATGAGCGCACGCGAAGCGCTAGCCAAATCATGGAACGTCCCTGCCGTAAAACTCTCTCTCGAAGTAGGTATCCCGAATGCCTTAGCCTATGGACAGAAGATGGGTATAACGAGTTTTGTACCGGCTGATAATACGGCGCAGACAGCAGCGATCGGTGGGCTTACCAACGGGGTAACCGTGTATGAGATGACGCAGGCGTACAGTGTCTTTCCAAACGGAGGAAAACTCGTCCAAAGTTATATGATCGAAAAAATTACCGACGATGAAGGAAAGACGATGTATCAGCATGAGCCGGTCGTCACGCAAGCGATCTCTCCTGTCACGGCGTACTTTGTCACCGATATGCTAAAAAGTGTGATGACCCAAGGCACCGGATCGGTGATTCGCGCCAATGTGGAAAAAGCTCACGGTAAGCGGGAACTGTTTGGTAAAACTGGAACGACCTCACAAACCAAGGACCTCTGGTTTGTTGGTGGTTCTCCAACCCTTACTCTCGGCCTATGGCTCGGTTTTGATATCCCTTACACGCAAAAATCCGTAGATGGCATTCATAAAACGATATGGTCGAATCTATTTAACATCGTTCTCGATAAAAAGCCAGAGCTTTCACCTAAAGATGCCGCTTTTCCCAAGCCGGATGGTATCGTTACGCTAAATGTCTGTAAATATTCGGCAAAACTCCCTTCTGATGCATGCTCAGAAGCAGGATGGGTCGTGCCTATGCAGTTTTACAAGGAGAACGTTCCGTCAGAAGCGGACGATGTTGTACAAAAGGCGCGTATCGTCATCGTCGATGGAAAAAATTACGTGGCGATTGATCAGACGCCAGATGATCTAGTCATCGAAAAATTTTTGGTGAAACGGAAGCCTTATGATTTACCGACGAAACCGGATCCGAAAGTGAATTACCAGCCACTCGACTGGGAACTCACCTATCCCAGTGAACTCGATCCGCGCCAGGAAGACGGTCGCTCACCGTCTGCCCCTCAGGGTTTGACCGCGCAGTACGATGAAGGGACGCAAACGGTTACGCTTGCGTGGAATAAAAATCCTGAGACGGATATCGCCGGCTATCGTATTTATCGCAGTAGTCTTTTCGGGATGGATCGGGTGGCGAGTGTGATGAGCCATCTACCGACATCGTTCAGTGAAAAAGTCAAAGACCCAACCGATGTATATGTGGTGACGGCAGTGGATATTGCCGGTAACGAGTCGCCGCCATCCTCGGCCATAAGCATTTTTGGTCAACCCGGAGAGGTGCATAAAGCCCCCAGCGCTCCCAAGGGTTTGAAGGCAAAAATGGATGCCTTCGGCGTTACACTCACCTGGGATCCGAATCCCGAACGGGAACAAGTCAAGCTTTATCATGTTTACTATAGTCCGGATAAGGATGGGCCTTTTGAAGAAGTAGGTACGAGCGATACGCCGTATTTACAGATTCTTTCGTTCGGTATGGAAGATGGGTTTTTCCAGGTGACAGCGGAAAATGCCTTAGGTGAATCCAAGCCGTCCAAGACCGTGCAGGCCAAACCGGACAAACCGGGTAAGCCCGACAATCCCGGAAAACCTGGAAACGGCGATGAAAACGGAAATGATCAGGGAACAATTCCGCCCGATCCCGGTGTACAGGAGCCTGGGAAAGGAAGGCCGGGATCCGGGCAGTCGCCCGGGGAAGTCCTTCCGGGTGTACCGTCCGTACCGAGTCTGCCGTCTGACGGCACGCCTCCCGCCCCTTGACACCCGAACGTGTTTTCCGTATAATGTACGACGTGAGCTGTTCTGATATCGAACTGTCTCACGTCCATATGCGGGTGTAGTTCAATGGTAGAACTCCAGCTTCCCAAGCTGGCGGCGTGGGTTCGATTCCCATCACCCGCTCCATACATAAACTGACTAAAAGCCTTGGTACAGAAGGCTTTTTTTGTTTTTGTGGAAAACTGGTTGAACTGTTTCGCGTGGCCCCGAATGCGAGGTGGTGAGAAGTTCTGAAGCCTCCCCCCTATGTATGCTCTCAGGTGAATGAAGCGTCGGACCGCACGAACGTTCGAATATCGGTGGATGAATGATCTTGCCTTTCTCAGACTGACAAAAACAGCCCATTATATGACCAATACACCGGAGAATGCCTCGCATCCTTCCTAAGGAGATCTTGAAAGGATGGTCTTCAAACAGACCGTGATCAATGCATCGCCGCATGGATCCTTTTTCAATGCCTATTCTTGACAGCCGTTCATCGCTCATTTATGATAAAAACATGCTATTTCAACATCTAACGACGGTTAAAGCGACTGTCAAGGCGACTTTGAT
>PEBX01000199.1 GCA_003050645.1 Candidatus Carbonibacillus altaicus | reverse complement strand
AACTTGTTGTATACCATGATACGACACGTTATCTGTTTTTTAAACCCTTTTACACGATCATTCACAAACTATTTTTCGACATATATTTTTGTTTTTTTAAAAAATTCATCTGATAGCGCGATACATTTTTTTAAATCTGTATATTTTCCTAACAAGGGGTCCGCTATTTGTCTTTTGGGTACGTTTTGGATGGAAGAGCATGAAAAAAATGGGCTCGTTGAGACGGACTTGACCTATGTTGATGCAGTTTTTTCTCTTCCATCCCTCTTTACCTTTTTCCTCCTAGCCATCGGCTAAAAGGCAACCGTTCAATGATCAAAATAAGCAAAAAGGTGCCGGAGACGGTTAAGCTATATAAGAGAACGAGTCCCCATCCATAAAAAATCTGAGGTATCTCTAATTTTACGCTTCCGCGTACTGTCGCATTCAAAACAAGAGGATGAACGAGATAAATTAAAAATGAGCGGGAAGCCCCTTTTACCCATAGCGGATGGCGCGTCAACCGATCCCACCACGTATTTTTATTACCCGTAACAACGAGCAGTCGATACAAAACCAGAAAACTGATCAGACCATAAAACAAGGCGCTGGTTTTCACGCTTATTGCATGAGTTTCATAAAGCATGCTATCAACGACAAGCCAGGCAAACATCCAGGGCCAGAGGATAAAAAGTAAACGGCTATAAATAGGATGACCTAAGAACACATGCCACCGTTCCGTATATATAGCCATATGTACCCCGAGTACAAACGCAAAAAGCCAGGCTGGAAAAAGTGTCGTATAAGCAATTCCTAAAGAAGGTAAAACGATCCAACCGCGGGCATGCCATTCAATCAACATATCCATACCGATCGAAATCAGAAAACTCAACACAAGTATATAACTAGGATGACTTTTTGATAATCTAAATATAAAAGGAAAGAAAAAATAAAGCTGAACGACGACCAGTACAAAATATAAATGCACAAACGCCGTCCCCGTCCACAGTGCCTGCGGCAACACATCGATAAAAAGTCGGATGATAGAATCGAAATTGAGGCCCATCCATTCACCGCGATACTGGTACAGTATGTAAATCATGCTCCACGTAATATAAGGGATAAGAACGCGCGTAAAGCGCCGTTCGTAAAAATAACGCCAGCTTACCGGACGTCTTAGCTGGCTCAGTGCCAGTACATAACCGGAAATGACGACAAATGAAAAAGAAGCGTACCGCGCGAACTGATTCCACCAAAATGCGCCTTGTCCCTGACCCGCTTGTCCGGAAGTAACGTGGATAAGAATAATAGACAGCGCTGCCAAAAGTCGTAACACGTGGATGCCGGGTATCTCCTTTTTAAAAACAGAATGCGTCATTTTCACGATCCACCTTTACTCTACCGGGTCATCACCATACTTGACATAATATTTCTGTGACAACTGCCCATAAAATTAAATGGTATGGACCGTACGTCTTGACCCGGTTCATAGTCGTTCTCGGTTTATGGCCGATCTAGACTGATCGGCCCCAGGCGTCCTAATTGCACTTCACGGATAAAAAGCGCAGCAGCATCATCTTGATCGCGATCCAAAAGTCCCCGAACGCGTCTGACTTGTTCTAAAAAAGCTCCGGCTTGATCCGGCGTGACCGTCTGCTCATCCCCCTGTGCAGTTAACTGTTCAAAAGCGCGTTCGATTGGCTGCTCGACGCGTTGATCGACTCCTTGTTCGCCCGACTGCTTGAACATTTTATCGAACGGCTGCCCACGCGCTAGTCCGACTCTTTGTTCAACTGGCTGTTCGACAACCTGTTCAACTGCCTCGTCAACTGCCTCATCGACTGCTTCGTCGACTGCTTGTTTAAAAGGTACACCAGGATTTTCGCCCGGACGCTCCGGTGCCGCTCCCGGAGCCGGTGTCCGATCCTCTCCTGCGACGTTTTTCATCACATCTAAGCCTTCAAGCCACTCCGTGGCCCACTCACCGTAACGCGCTTTGAGGGCCTGAGGTCGATATTTTATAAACCAGGCCAGCAAGTAGGTCGCGACCTCCAGTGCATCAAAACGTTCACTGGAGATCGAGCCGATCGCTGCCAGTTTGAGTGCAGTCTCGCGACTTTCGAATTTGGGCCAGAGCACACCAGGGGAATCTAAGAGATCAAAGCCCTGGCGCGTTTTAATCCAAGAAAGTGCCCGCGTCACACCGGGCCGATCCCCGACCTCGGCCACTCTTTTATGTGCCAGACGGTTGATGAGGGATGATTTACCGACATTCGGAATACCGACTACCATCACACGTAAGGGGCGGCGTGCCCGTAACATATCTAACTTGCTGCCTTTTGAAGCGCTCTCCACGACCTTTCTGGAAAGATCACCGAGCTTATCGGTACCTTTCCCACTTTTTGCATCGATCGGTAGAGCCGTCCAGCCTTGTCGCTTAAAATACTCAGTCCAAGCGCGTGTGATATGAGATTCGGCCAAATCGGCCTTGTTAAGTACAATAAGGCGCGGCTTGTGCTTGCCCAGCCGTTCTAGCAAAGGATTGTGTGAAGCGCGCGGCGCTCGCGCATCGAGCATCTCGAAGATGAGATCAACCAGGGTGAGGCGCTCGCGCATCTCACGCTCCGCCTTGGCCATATGTCCGGGAAACCATTGAATATCCACCGTTTCACCTGCTTTCTTGCGTACGGTTTTCTAGATATACAGGCTCACATAACTTATCCACATAACTTATCGCGGGATAAAAATAACATGTCATGGTATGTGCATTTCATACTGTATGTGTACTTTATGCAAATGAAGACATGTTTCTCTCTATC
>PEBX01000198.1 GCA_003050645.1 Candidatus Carbonibacillus altaicus | reverse complement strand
AAAAAACACATTCGTTACCGCCTAACTCGAGAAAATGGTATCATCACCGCGCAGGAAGTGATCGATGAGCAAGTGCTCGTAGCACCGCGCGAACAAATCGTCATCAAAGGTACGAAAACGCCCCCTACGGTTCCTACCGGTAAGTTTATCTGGCCTACTAAGGGTGGCTACATTACGAGCGGATACGGAATGCGCCGGGGGAAGGCGCATCCAGCGATCGATATATCCGGTGTGTCTGATCGCACGATCATGGCGGCCGACAACGGGAAAGTAATTTTTGCCGGGCGCGACGGGGGATATGGAAACCTCGTTAAAATATCGCACGGTAACGGTTATGTGACATGGTATGCGCACCTTTCTTCGATTAGTGTAAGCGTTGGCCAGCAGGTAGCCAAAGGCCAGAAAATCGGCGTCATGGGTGAAACCGGTAATGCCACGGGTGTGCATCTACATTACGAGATTCATCTCAATGGTAAGGCTCTCAACCCAGAAAAATTTTATTAAATGAATCTCAAAAAGCAATACAAAATGATAGCATGCTAAGAAAGAGAGACTTCGCAGGAAAAGTCTCTCTTTTTTTTGCTATAATAGAGAGAAATTAAGGAAAAGGCGGGAGGCAGATGGGGGAACGCATACTGATCATCGAGGATGAGGCACCCATCCGCGAGATTATCGCTTATCAGCTTGAAAAAAATGGCTTCCAAGTTTGCGAGGCTGCCGATGGTCGAGAGGGACTGAACAAGGCACTGGCGATGAACCCGGATTTAATCGTGCTCGATCTTATGTTACCTGGACTCGACGGATTCGAACTTTTAAAGACGCTTCGTCAGACGCATGATACTCCGGTCGTCGTGTTGACCGCGCGTGATGAAGAAATGGACAAAGTGCTCGGTTTAGAAATGGGTGCGGACGACTATGTGACCAAGCCGTTTTCCAATCGTGAACTCCTTGCCCGTATTCGCGCCAATTTACGCCGTCTGCGGCGTCAAAAGGAAGATGGGCAAAACGATACAGTCGTCTTGGGAGAGCTCGTCATCGATTTGAAATTAATACAAGTAAAAAAACGGGGCGAAATCTTACCGCTTACGCCACGCGAGTTTGACCTGTTGCGATATTTGCTGGAACATCGAGGACAGGTCATCTCCCGTGAAAGGCTCTTAAATCAAGTATGGAGTTACGATTTTCTGGGGGATGTGCGGACCGTCGATGTAACGGTGAGAAGACTGAGAGAAAAAATTGAAGATCATCCCGGCGAACCGCGGTATTTACTGACAAAACGCGGTGCAGGATACTATATCCCCCACATTCCAGAGCTCAGGTGAAGGCGATGCGCTTGCAGACAAAGCTCATGCTCACAACTGCTCTTATCGTTATCCTCGCCTTTCAGTGGATGGGTATGTACGCAATGCAGCGCATTAAGGCTTATTATCTGGATCATTTTTCACATTCCTTGTATACGCAGGCAGAACTCCTGGCGTATTACGTCGCACCGTATGTCTCCGAACGAGAAAGTGCCAGATCGCGAGAAGATTTGCTTCTGTCCGACATAGAGCATCTCGTGCGCAACATGACGCATCTTAGCAATGTATCTGTACAAGTACTGGACCAGGACGGCGTCATTCTTGTCACATCGCCCGGAGATAGCCAGCTCGTAGGTCTCAGAAATACGGACTATGAAGTACAAAACGCACTCAACGGATTGTACGCAGCCCGGCAAACGTATCGCGGTGGAGAACGCATTGAAGTTGTCGCAGTGCCCATCCGGACGGATAAAGTCATGGGCGCGGTTTTGCTCAGTGCTTCCATGGAAGACGTGTATGCGACCATTCGCGGTATTATGCGCATTTTTGTAAACGGCGCGATCATAGCCCTCATCATCAGTTCGCTCATTACGCTTCTCGTAACACGAGCCATGAGCGAGCCCTTGAAAAAGATGACTGTGCAAGCGGAAGCGCTGGCCCGTGGTGATTATTCGGTCAAGCTCGATATCGACGAAAAAGATGAGATCGGTCGCCTGGGGCAAGCGTTAAGCAAACTGTCGACACAGCTCAAAGAAGCGACGCTGGCGCAAAAAAGAGAACAAGAAAAGTTATCGTCGATTATCACGGAAATGAGCGAAGGCGTCTTTGCGACGGATGCGAGAGGTTATATTGAGGTGATTAACCCGCGCGCATTAGAACTTCTGAACTGGCCGAAGGACAGTCATTTTATCCAACGTCCAGCTTATGAATTTTTGCGCCTACCACCGGAGAACGAGTTTGCCTCATGGCTTGATAGCACCGGTTCATTCGTACTCGATGTGCCTGCTCAGGAGGTGCATGTCGAATCAAAGGACGGTCGCACGGCAGATGAACTCCGGCCCGAACGAATGGTGCGCGTGATGACGGCCCCTCGTACACTCTCGCACGATGATCCCGGAACGGTGGTCGTCTTAACCGACATCACTGAGGAAAAAGCTTGGGAGCGCGAGCAGCAATCGTTTGTCGCCAATGTTTCGCATGAACTCAAAACACCGCTTTCTACATTTAAGAGTTATCTGGAAGCCATCGAAGAAGAAATAACGAGCGAAAAACCGGTCGTACACCGCTTTTTAGGCACTCTTCATCAGGAGACAGAGCGCATGATTCGTCTTGTGAACGATCTCCTTTATCTAACGCGTCTGGATATCCTTCCTGCTCCTAGACGTCAGCCGGTCTCCATCCTGAATCTATTTGATCGAGCACTGGAGCGGTTTCGTGTGGCGTTTTTCCAGAAAGGGATCCGCCTTACAGTCGAACGGGCAGAAAATGAAGCGTATGATGTTTG
>PEBX01000197.1 GCA_003050645.1 Candidatus Carbonibacillus altaicus | reverse complement strand
TCGATATCATTCGGTAAATGCAAAATAACAGTCACATGCGTATCGTCCTCCTGCGTGTTAATGCGCGGGCTCATATGCTGAAACCAGGCTCCGAGCTCTTTCCAAAATGCGTCTAACATACATCATCCCTCCTCATTCAGACCCTATGCAGCACGAGACAACATGACAGGGACAGGTGCCTGGCCCACGCAACAATCTCTTCTTTTTTTGCGTAAAATAACGTATGATAATGTGAGGGGGTGAGCAGTATGACGATCTGGCATGTTTTTGAATGGTTGACCCATCCCATCTTCTGGTTTATTCTCGGTTTTATCCTCCTTATCATCGAAGTTATGACCGTCACCTTTGTCCTCTTGTGGATCGGAATCGGAGCGCTGTTAACGGGTCTTGTCACCCTCTTCTCTTCAAATCTCGCGCTGGCACTGGCTACCTTTGTCGTCAGTTCCACCGTTCTTTGGGTTTTTACCCGACCGCTTACCAGGCGCCTCCGGCAACGTTCTCCCAAAGTAGAAAGCGGCGTTTATGCCCTGATCGGAAAAACGACCGTGGCCGAGACTTCCTTTGATGATCAGGAAAGCGGTTCGGTGCGTCTTATGGGCGATGTATGGCGGGCCAAAAGCATAGCTGGGCGTATTGCGGCCGGGTCACCGGTAAAAGTCGTGCGCGTAGAAGGCGTGACGCTTTACGTCGAGCCGCTGAACGACGACATCGCCTCAGATCAACGTATCCGGTCTTTCTAGCGACTATGTCCTGACGTCAATATCTTCGTAACTGTCTCCGGTAACGGAAAAACAGGATCAGACGTGGCCCAGCAACAAAACAAAAAACATCATCCGTAACATGATTGGTAACATCGTCGTACATCGAGCATTTTTTTACACCTTCAAAGGAGGTTTTGTCATGAACGATAGTTTTTCCGTGTTGATCATCAATACCATTCTCCTGCTTCTCGCCATCTACATTGTCGTAACCATCATCCGTTCGATCCGTATCGTCCGGCAAGCCGAAGTCTATCTCGTCGAACGCCTGGGGAAATTTCACCGTACTTTAGAAAGCGGTATTCACCTGCTCATCCCCATCGTAGACCGTGTAGCTGCGGTTAAAGATCTGCGCGAACACGTCGTCAATTTTGAACCGCAAAGCATGATCACACGGGATAACGTCGGCATTCAAATCGACTCCGTCGTATACTACCAGGTCACCGATCCGGTAAAAAATCAGTACGAGATTAACAACCCCATCGCCGCTATCGAAAACTTAACAGCAACAACACTTCGAAACCTGATAGGCGAACTCGATCTCGATCAAACGCTCACCTCCCGCGACACAGTAAATGCCAAACTGCGCACTGTACTCGATGAAGCGACCGATAAATGGGGCATTAAAGTTAACCGGGTCGAGATTAAAAACATCGTTCCGCCCAAAGAAATCCAAGACGCCATGGAGCGCCAGATGCGCGCGGAACGGATTCGACGTGAAGCTGTGCTCGTTGCTCAGGGTGAAAAAGAATCCAACATTTTAAAAGCCGAAGGGGTCAAACAGTCGATGATCCTCGAAGCCGAAGCACAAAAAGAAGCACAAATTCGTCAGGCCGAAGGGGAAAGGCAGGCCGCCATTTTGCGTGCCGAGGGGGAAGCGCAAGCGATACTCACCATTGCCGAAGCACGGGCCCGCGGTGAACGCATGATTTATGAAGCCGTCAAAGCGGCCGGACCGACACCTGCTGTCGTGCAAATTCGTTCTATGGAAGCGCTGGAAAAAGTAGCGGATGGTAAAGCGACCAAAATTATCATTCCTTCTGACGCTACCTCTATGCTCGGTGTGATTGCCGCCGCCAAAGAAATGCTGAGCGATCAAAAAGAAGAGTATGAAAAAGAATAAATTCGATTCGCTTTTGTCCATGGCCATAAACATCAGATCATCGATGATGACAAGATCTGACTACAAAATCCTAAGCATAGAGATTGATGGGCTCGTCCATGTCTGTATGTGTCTAAGCCACTTTGATGCCACAAAAAAGAGGCTGTCCCAAAAGTGCCATCGGGACAGCCTCTCGGTTTGTTTCGCACAAAGAGTGGTGTTGTTTCTTAAGACAATCAACAGTCAATACAGAAAATGCAAGTTAAAATTTTATGAAAAAAACTTTACCTATTGATCTATACTTGATCACACAACACCGGAGCTCATCAACGAGAAAAACATGTTTAAACAAACAATGATTTAGGCTTTTTTACGTGTACTGATACCGAAGATTTGATAAAGCGGGCAATATCCTAACAAAGCTGTAAGGAGCGGAATAAGACCAATCCACCCCCACATCGTTTTCGGTCCGGTAAAGACAAGAACAAGTAAAATGATTCCAATAATTGCACGAATCACTCGGTCAACCGTCCCTATATTTTGCGGCATCATTGACACCTCCTTTGATAAAGTTGTTATTTTAATGATTCACATATAATATAGTGGTTCTACAAATATTATGTCATGAGCTAGCGTCTCTGTCAATCGATACCATCTCTTAAGAGCGAACAGAGTGGTCGACGGAATATGTCCCAAGAAATGATGCGACATCTATGATTGTAGAACGCTATTTATTTGGTGATCTCTTTCCAGGTACGCTTCAGCATTTTAGTCGACGTGAAGATCCCCTTTCTTTTGCCTCATACCCTGTTATAGAGTCCAATGTGAATCCTCCCCCCACTGAAGTGAGAGGCATCCATCCATAGGCGCGGGAGAAGCCTCGGCATCCGGCAGCGGGGCTGCCGCCCAGGCTTTCCTGACCCGTTAGGCTGGACGGGTTCCTGGATTCCC
>PEBX01000033.1 GCA_003050645.1 Candidatus Carbonibacillus altaicus | reverse complement strand
GTAGTTGGCGAAAAACTATTTAACTTCCCTCCGAAAGATGGCGTGCGACCGTCGATTTTCCCGCACCCATATTTCCGATTAAATACAAATGTGATAAGATGAAACCAAACAAGTGTTCGTATGAAGTGAGGTGATTCGATATGGCACACAAAGCTTATACGTTCCGTCTGTACCCAACGAAAGAACAAGAGGAGCTTCTTGCGAAAACCTTTGGCTCTGTTCGTTTTGTCTACAACAAGATGTTGGCTGAACGCAAGGAAACATATGAGAAGTTCAAGGATGACTAGGGATCGCCTAACTGAACATCGAACCGTGGGGCACACGGGGATAGCTCGGTCCATTTCCCATCATGAGATGGGATTACCCGAGAAGCCCCCACCTCTAAGCGAAAGCGAAAGGTGGTGGGAGTATGTCACATGTTATCTCAGTGTAAGAATCTATGCAGGTGGGAGAATGGATGCATTTTAAAGAAATAGGCGGGTCTGGCGGTCATGTGTATTTAATCGGATATATGGGTGCGGGAAAATCGACGGTCGCACGCCATCTTGCAGAGCGCCTCAACATGCCGCATCTGGAGATGGACGCGCTCCTCGAGGAACGATTTCAGTGCACCATTAAAGAATATTTTGCGCTCTTCGGCGAGGAAGCGTTTCGAAGTGAAGAAAGTATCCTGCTTCGAGACATCATGGCGTTCCATGTTCCGCATCTCGTCAGCACCGGGGGCGGGATTATCGAACGCCCGGAGCATATAGACTGGATGAAAGCGTCAGGGACAGTCATCTACTTATTTGCCACGCCGGATACACTTTATAAGCGTCTTATCCAGACGGCCGATCGCCCGCTTTTTTCAGCCGATGACAGGCGTGCTTTTCGTGCGCGTTATCGCAGGCGTCATCCGCGCTACCGGGAAGCAGCCGATTGTACGATTTCTACGGAGCGCTATACACCGAAGGAAGTGAGCGAGCGCATTGCCCGATTTTTGACGGCGTGTGGGCCGTCCGAAAACGATGCGTATAAAAACGGAACAAAAAGAGGAAACTAATGGTAAAAAAGGTTGGAACGTGGTGATGCGTATGAATGAACTGCTCTTTGACCTTGCCCGTCGCCTTACGTATTATACGACAGAAGATCGTAAACGTCGTCATCTAGCCCGGCGAGAAGCCCGGCTTAAGCGGAGACAAAACTGGCAGTACGAGTGGTTCGGTCTTGTACCGCTCGGTTTTTCCATGTGGTGGAAGAGCTTGAAATCATCCTTTTTGACGCACAAAAAAGGGCACCATTGAGTGTATAAAGATGTTTAAAAAGATGTGTCTAAATTGACAGATCGGATGGAAGGCGCACCCCCTTTATGAGGCGCGCCAGATTCGCTTTTAGTCGAGGTAAAGAAGTGCGATTTGTTCCAGTTCCACGAGAATACGCGGTGTATAGAGGGCTTCCAGTTCTGCTTTGCGCATCTTATAGGCTTCTTCGAGTTCCTGCATACGTGCTTCGCGCGCGCGCTCGACCTCGTCGGGTGTGCGCGTCATTGGTTTTCCTTTTCTCTTTTTACGTTCAACCGTTTCACCTTTTTGGAGCAGGTGATCTCTGAGCGTATCGTAGTAAGTCTTAAGTCGCGCCAGCTCGTTAGTAAGTTTCTCTTCAGCCTCTCTTACCCAAGGCTGCAAGCGCTCTTCGATGATCGACTGGATCGCCTCATGACTGCGACTGAGTGCACTTTTGGGATGAAACATACGCGGCAGAAGGGCGGTATAATGAGGCGGATGCGGGGATAAGTTTTCTTTTGCGAAAAGCTCCACCGGATCGACCGGCCGGAGCGCGAGGTCCGTCAGGCGGATGAGATAACTTTCGATGCTTTCTTTCCGATGTGCCCCGACTTGGGCGATTGTATAGATCACGAGCAGGTGAGGGGTAAGTCGACCCGAACGCGGGTTTGAGGCATACAGGCTCGTATATCGACCGTGATCCATCATCGCCTCAAACAGGCGATACAGCCGGGGAGATCCAAAGCTCAGCCATTCTTCTTGCTGATGGAAACCGGGAAGAGGCACGATGCTCGGCGCTTCATGGCCTGTAGCGCTTGGTACGGTCGGGTGCCTGTCTGCCGTGCGCACTTTCTGGGTTGTCGCGTTCGGTTGCTGATCCGTCACGGCTTGATCGTCTACCGTGCGCACTTTCTGGTCGGTCGAAGTGGGTGTAATTGATGTGCTCCCCGGTTCATCCCAAAAACGATAGGTCTTTTTAAGAAGCTCAGGCTTCATGCGCATGAGCGTGATGTACGACCAGTAAAACGGACGGTAACCCAGAGCCTGATCGGCTTCTTGTGAAAGCTCGACCGTCAGACGGCGGGGGGGCTCTTCTTCTAAAATGGTCGATCCGGACAGTTCAAAATACGTGCGTGCCAGCTGAAAGAGTGTTGCTTCGGTCATCGTATCGCATCCCTTGGTTCATTATGGTGATAGACTGTATTCGATGATCGCTCTTACATACGTATCGCTTCCGTCACTTATGTTTTATGAATGTTGTTGATACTACTTGTTTATGAACATATATCGATACATTTTTTCCTCGGTTGTTTTTACTTTCGGTTATTTTTACTTAAGGTAGCTCATCAATCAGATGCTCATCGCTATTTTGATCGCTGTCCAGCGTGTGAAGGCGTTTTTCTGCCTCGGCTTCTTTTTTCAACGCTTCGATCGCATCGACAACCGTTCCGAGGCGCAGGCGCAGCTCTTGCTCGCTTTTAGAACGGATAAAGAGGTCGGTTAGATGCCGCTCGAGAGAAATACCGTGCGGCAACCTTTCTAAGATCGCATCAAGGCGGCCGATGACCGTTTCAAAGAGTTCGATTTTTTCATAGAGCAGTTTCAAAATGGCCATCTCCACCGTGTCTTCCGTAGCAAAGTTATAGATGATGACTTCTTTCGTTTGTCCGATGCGGTGAATACGGCCGATGCGCTGCTCCAGCTTCATCGGATTCCAGGGCAGATCGTAGTTGACGAGATGATGGGCGAACTGCAGATTGATGCCCTCGCCCCCTGCTTCGGTCGCCAGCATGACCTGGGCCCGGTTCATAAATAGTTCGCGCATCCAGTCTTTTTTATTGCGCCCGTAGCCACCCCGATAGATGACGGAGGTGACGCTGGATGCGGCGAGGCGCTTCTGTAGGCTGAAAAGCGTGGGATGAAATTCGGCAAATACGATGACTTTATCGTTGATTGTTTGTACGAGCTCGATCAGTTTTTCCGCTTTGCTCTGGCGTTGGATGGCCTGACCGAGACGTGCAAGTTCGGCGATTTCCGCGGCGAGCGGCGCATCCTGCGGCAACCGTTCGTAAAGGCGGAGCAAGCTGCGATAGACGGCATCGCGGCTGGATGTGAGGCAGCGTTTTAAGGTCATGAGCGGGAGTTGAGCGCTCATGCCGCGGCGCGTATATTCTCGTTCAATAAAACGGGAGACGGCGTCGTAAAAACGTTTTTCTTCCCGCGAAAGCGTGACGGGAATGGTGATGACGCGGCGTGCTGGAAGCTCTTTTAAGTGATCTTCCCGGCGATTACGAATCAACACTTTTCCCAGGTTCGTTTTAAGGCGATCGACATTTTTAACCGTGCGCTTGCCGACGATGTAGTGACGGGCAAACTCGTCCGGTACCCCCAGGTGACCGGGACGCAGGAGATCGACGAGACGGTACAGTTCGCGAATATCGTTTTGAATCGGCGTGGCGGTGAGCAGCAAAAAATATTTTTTTTGGAGCGCCTGCACAAACTGGTGGTTTTGAGTCTTGGGGTTTTTCAATTTGTGTGCCTCATCGACGATGACGAGGTCATAGCTTTGGTTCAGGACGATCTCGCGGTGCGGCGCACGTTTGGCCATATCAAGAGAGGCGATCAAAAGATCGTAGGTCTCCCAGGTGTGGGCTTTTTTCACCGGCATGGCAGGAATTTCGAATTTTTGCCAGAGCTCCCGCTGCCACTGCAAGACGAGCGAGGACGGCACAAGAATGAGCGCGCGTTTGACCATCCGCCGCAGTAAATATTCTTTTAAGATAAGACCTGCTTCTATTGTTTTACCAAGCCCGACTTCATCAGCCAGTATCGCTCGACCGTGCATCTCAAAGATGACGCGACGCGCTACCTCCAGCTGATGCGGGTAAAAAAACAATCGTGTGAGGGCGCGTTCGGTTAACAGGGCGCGGTCATCGTCGATGAGTGTCAGTCGTCGTACCTGATACGCCCACTGAAAAGCGCGGTCGGTATGCCACGGACCATTTTGACCAAGTTTCTCTAAAAAAGTTGCAAACCTGCTGTCATCGATATAAATCGGGAGCTTCATCGCGCACCTCACTAAAATAGCTGAAGCTTTTTCAAGCCTTGCACAAATTTTAAAATCTGATACGATTAAGGAAAGAAAAACTCACCTCGATCGCAACGTTCTTAGCATAGTATGGCTCGCATACGTGTCATACTATGCAGCGGTTTGTTGCGTCAGTTTTTACGCGAACCGAATATAGGCGGCGGATGATGGTAGAGAAAGAGATCGTTCGTGATACAGTCAAGACATCGGCAAAGACGGCCGGTTCAACGATTAAAAACGAACGACGCCGAAGAAGCAAGCTGACCGGCAAAACTTTCAGGCACAAGGATCTCTACCGGACGCATCTCTGGAGAGTGCACGGCGTGCTGTTTTACGGTGATCACCGGATGGAGGTGTGTCAAGACGGCGCTAGTGCCACCGAAGGCGTAACCGCCTCCTACGGCGGGAATCGCTCAGGTCCCCAAACAGAGCGGTCTTGAAGACGGCTCTTTTTTCATGTTTTCCGGAGGATTTGAGGCAACATCTTATTTTTCCCGAATGGTTCCGGAATCTAACGAAGCAGGGAGGATGACGATGCACGACGCTACACAAAACGGCAACACTCCGCTTAAGCGTACACCGCTTTTCCCACTTTACCGCAGTGTCGCCAAGATGGTCCCGTTTGGAGGGTGGGAGATGCCCGTCCAGTTTACGAGTATCATCAAAGAGCACGAAGCCGTGCGGAACGCCGTCGGTCTGTTTGATGTTTCCCACATGGGCGAAGTGCTCATTCGCGGCAGGGATGCCCGAAATTATTTAAATCGGCTGCTTACGAATGATGTCGAAAAATTAACGCCAGGTATGGCCCAATACACGCTCATGCTCGCCGAAGACGGTGGCACGATCGATGATCTTTTGCTCTATCAGCTCGGTGAAGATGAGTACATGCTCGTGACCAATGCGGCCAACACGGAGGGTGATGTTGCTTGGATGGAAGAGGTAGCGAAGACCTCCTTTAAAGGTGCAGATCTCATCATTGAAGACGTCTCCGTACGCGTGGCGCTCCTCGCTTTGCAGGGGCCGCGCGCTCTGGCGCTGGTGCTCGACCTTTTTGAAGGCGACAAGTCGATCCTTTCCGCATTGAGACCGTTTCGCTTTTTGCAAAATGTGACGCTGGCCGAATATCCTGTTTTTATCCTTTCTCGAACCGGCTATACGGGAGAAGACGGCTTCGAACTGTACATGGCTCCGGAGGATGCGCAAAAATTGTGGCCGTATCTCCTAGAAAAAGGAAAAGCATACGGCCTTCTGCCGGCTGGACTGGGTGCGCGCGATACGCTCCGCTTAGAAGCGGCCCTTCCGTTGTACGGTCAGGAACTCTCGCGCGCAATCGATCCGCTCACGGCCGGTTTAAAACCGTTTGTCAAAATGCAAAAAAAGACTTCTTTTATCGGGCAGGAAACTCTGGAAAAGCGTGCACAAAACCTCACCCATACGCTTGTCGGGTTAAACATGGTCGAGCGCGGGATCCCGCGTACAGGATATGTGCTCTACGATGAAAATGATCGATCGATTGGTCGAATAACGAGCGGGACGCAGTCGCCGACGCTTGGCACGGGAATCGCCCTTGCGCTCATCGACCGTGCGGTTAGCGTCCCCGGAACCCGTCTTCTGGTCGATATTCGCGGTAAAAAGACTTTAGCGACGGTCGTCCCGCTCCCATTTTACAAGCGCCCTAAAAATATAGAGCACACATAAACAATGCGATCAAACGATATGCTAAGCGTTCCGTAGATATGTAACAAACTATAGAATGCTTGATTGCGTACGATCGTTTGGCGCGTACGGATCGCATCCGCGCGCCCTGAAGCAAGTAGCGTCCCCTCGTTTAAACTCGATTGTTGAACATTTAAGTGAAACGCTTAAAATGAGTGAATGGCCACGACAGAAATGAGGTGTAAACATTGACCCATCCGTATCTTCCCTTAACCGACGCTGATCGCCAAGCGATGTTCGAGGCGCTCGGCATCAGCGATATCTCTCAACTTTTTGCCGATATTCCAGACGATGTACGTCTTAAACGTGATCTCCATTTGCCGGAAGGGCTCAGTGAAGCCGAACTTTTGAAAACACTACAGGCGTTTGCCCAGAAAAACCGTTCGACGGAGTCACTCATCCATTTTTTAGGCGCCGGCGCCTATGATCATATCATTCCGGCGGTCGTCGATGCGGTGATCGCGCGCTCCGAATTTTACACCGCCTACACACCCTACCAGCCTGAGCTGTCGCAAGGCGGTTTGCAGGCGATGTTTGAATTTCAGACGATGATCGCCTCTCTCACCGGTATGGACGCCGCCACATCGTCTCATTATGACGCGCACACCGCCCTGGCCGAAGCGACGCTCCTCAGTCTTCGCGAAAGCAAACGCAAAAAGATTGCGTTAAGTCCTGCTCTTCACCCGGAATCCCGTTCGGTTGTGCGCGCCTACACGGCGGGTTGGGATGTGGACATGGTCCACGTCCCGCTTCGAGGCGGGATGATCGATTTGGATGCACTGGAAGCAACGCTCAAAGGCGGCGACATCTCGGCCCTTTTAATCCAGTATCCGAACTTTTTCGGTCTCATCGAGCCGCTGGATAAGATTGCCACGCTGACGCAAGGCTATGGCTCCCACCTCATCGTTATGTCCAACCCTTTGAGTCTGGCCCTCTTTCAGTCGCCAGGGGCGTATGGTGCCGATATCGTTTGCGGGGATATGCAGCCGCTCGGCATTCCTTTAAATTTCGGCGGTCCGTATGCCGGATATTTTACGGTGAAAGAACGCTGGTTACGTAAAGTGCCGGGGCGCATTGTCGGCGAGACGCGCGATGAGCGCGGGCGGAGGGGGTACGTGCTCACGTTGCAAACGCGGGAGCAGCATATTCGTCGGGAAAAAGCAACTTCCAATATCACGTCTAATCAAGCGTTAATGGCCCTGGCATCGGCGGTGGCGATGAGCGCGTTCGGTCCGGAAGGTCTCAGGGAGATGGCCGAGCAGAACTTTCATAAAGCGCACTATACATTAGCGGCCATCGAAGCACAAACACCGTACCGGCGGGTGTATGACGGTCTGTTTTTTAACGAGTTTTTACTTGGACTTGATCGACCGGCTGTGGATGTCGAACAGATGGGACTTAAAGTTGGCCTTTTGCCCGGTCTTCCTTTAAGTCGCCTCTTTCCGAAGACGGAAGCACCGGAAGAACTTGCCGATCAGTGGGAAAGGCTCCTCCTCATCGCTGTCACCGAAAAGCGGACGCGGGTCGAGATTGATGCGCTTGTTGCTTTTTTAAAACAGGTTGCGAATGGAGAGCACGAATCGCAGATAAAACCGCAGATAGAACTTGAGATAAACGATGAAGGATGGCGGGCGCTTAAAAACGATGAAGCGCATGGTACAAGCAAACAAAGCGACGAGGAGGGGCAGAAGGCATGAAGCAAGAGGCGTTTCCCTTAATTTTTGAACGCGGCGGAAAGGGGCGGCGAGCTTTTAAACTGCCGTCGCTCGATGTTCCGGAAGTTGAAGCTCGGGAAAAAGAACGTTATTCGGCCTATTTCCGGACAGAAGCGCCGCTTCTTCCGGAAGTGTCCGAACCTGAGCTCATCCGCCATTACACCGGTCTTTCCAATCGAAATTTCGGCGTCGATACGGGCTTTTATCCCCTCGGTTCCTGTACGATGAAATACAACCCAAAAATCAACGAAAAAATAGCCCGTCTCCCTGGATTGACCGATCTTCATCCGTATCAACCGGAAGAGACCGTGCAGGGTGCCCTCAAGCTCATGTATGAATTAAAAACGATGCTTGCGGAGATCACCGGGATGGATGATTTTACGCTTCAACCGGCGGCCGGGTCTCACGGAGAATTCACCGGACTTTTGATTATCCGCGCCGCTCTTGAGGCTGAAGGCAAAAAACGCCGCAAAGTGATCGCACCCGATTCAGCGCACGGGACGAACCCGGCCAGTGTCAGCATGGCTGGTTTTGAAGCAGTGAGCATTCCGAGTGACGAACGGGGCCGGGTGGACTTACGCGCGCTTAAAGACGCGCTCGATGATGACACTGCAGCGCTCATGCTCACCAACCCCAACACGCTCGGTTTATTTGAATCGGATATCGTTGAGATCGTCGAAGCGGTCCATGCGGTAGGCGCTTACGTCTACTACGACGGTGCGAATTTAAACGCCATTATGGGCAAAAGCAGGCCCGGCGATATGGGTTTTGATGTCGTCCACTTAAACGTCCACAAGACGTTTTCCACACCGCACGGGGGTGGGGGACCTGGCGCCGGTCCGGTCGGGGTAAAAGCACATCTTACGCCGTATCTTCCGCTTCCCCGGATCGAGCGGGAAGGAGCAGAGAAAGGTGAGGCGAGATATACGCTCATCTATAATGCCCCAAAAAGCATCGGTCGTGTGCGCGGTTTTGCCTTTTCATTTGGTGTCCTCGTGCGTGCCTATAGCTACATCCGCGCCCTAGGCGGGAAAGGTTTAAAACAAGTCTCTGAAGACGCTGTATTAAATGCTAATTACCTTCTTTCACGTCTTAAAGAGGCGTATGATCTGCCGTATCCCGGACCGGTCAAACACGAATTTGTCCTCTCCGGGAGCCGGCAAAAAGCGCATGGCGTCCGGACCCTCGATATCGCCAAACGACTCATGGACTTCGGATTTCATCCCCCGACCATCTATTTCCCGCTCATCGTTGAAGAAGCTTTGATGATCGAGCCAACGGAGACCGAAACAAAAGAAACATTGGACGCTTTTGCTGAAGCGCTTCTTACAATTGCCCGGGAAGCGGCGACGACACCCGAAGTCGTGAAAGGTGCACCGCAATCAACACCGGTTGGACGTCTGGATGAAGCCCTGGCAGCGCGCAAACCGGTCGTCGTCTATCGGCCAGATAAAGAGCGCTCATAAGAACACGTTACAACGGATACAGGGCGTAGCAGCCGGAGCGCACCCGCAACACGGTAGCCCAAATGACCGTGCACATGGTCTGATGGAACCATCGATACAGCGAGCACACAAAACCCACCGTTGATCGGTGGATTTTGTGTGCTTTATTCATTCGCCTCAACTCATAAAGATGCTTCTTTTACATCGTTCACAGGATTGACATATATATGTCAAATTGTTAACATATAAGCAAGTCGCATATGGTATAAACTTTACCATGTAGGGTATTGCGCTATTTATTAACGCAATATTGCGCGACTTAAAAAATCATATGATATATTCAAGGAGAAAAGGAGGAATCAAAGGTGCGGACAGACTCGGTGCAAAAGGTGACCATTGAGACGTTGGTGGAAGCGATGCAGCAACCTGGAGGCGTTTTCATCCTTGATGTCAGAAATCGTGAAGACTATGACGCCTGGAAAATTGAAAGCCATCATGTCACTTCGCGCAACATTCCTTATTTTGATTTTCTCGAAGAAGATGAGCGTCTATTTTCCGATTTGCCTCAAGATCGACCGATTTACACCGTTTGCGCCAAAGGTGGCTCAAGCGAATACGTGGCCCAGATATTAAGTGAAAAAGGGTATCACGTCTATTCAGTGAGTGGCGGTATGGAAGCATGGAGCCAATACTATCATCCACAAATTGTTTACGAAGATGAAAAACTCAAACTCGTCCAATTTATTCGTTTGGGTAAAGGTTGTTTGACGTATATGTTGATGTCCGAAGGGGAAGCCATGATTGTCGATGCACTTCGACGCGTTGACTTTTATGAAGCGTATGCCGAAAAAGAAGGGGTTACGATCAAACACGTGATTGATACACACATTCATGCTGATCATATTTCTGGCGGTCAAAAGCTGGCAGAACGCGTCGGGGCAACGTATTACGTTTCATCGCATGATGTTTTTGAACATGGTGGGTCGATGCGCTTCGAACCTTTAGAAAAACACAGTACTTTGCGTGTCGGGTCGGTTGAAGTGGATGTCATTGTTATTCCCACACCTGGTCATACCCCTGGATCGACATCCCTTCTTATTGATAAGCGTTTTTTCTTATCTGGTGATACCGTTTTTGTAAGCGGTTTAGGACGGCCTGATCTGGGCGGAAGAGTTGAAGAATGGGCCCGTGATCTCTACCGTACCGTCAGCCAAAAACTGAGCGACCTAGACGACGCCGTATGGGTTTTACCTGCGCATTATGCCCATTTCACCGAGATTAATGAAGACGGTATCGTCGGGGCAAAATTAGGAGAATTGCGCCGTTTCAATGAATTGTTGAGAGAAATGGATGAAGATGTTTTTACAAAAGCAGTGGAGGCGTCTGCGTCAACAGAACGGCCACCCAACTTCGATAAAATTATCGCCATCAATGTCGGGAAACTGTCTGTCACCCCTGAAGATGAAATAGAGTTAGAAATCGGTCCAAACCGTTGTGCTGTCCACCATGCGACAGCTTAAAGACGAGCGTGAGCATCGATGCTGGTATGATGATCCATGGATAAAATACAAGGAGGTTTTTATATGGCGAAACGCGTAGCGATTATCGCTTCTGGCGGAGGACTGGAGACTGCCTACAAAACATTCAATATCGCGCTTGCTGGCGCGGCGATGGATGCCGAGGTTGCAATCTTTTTCACATTTGAAGGGTTGCCTATTGTTCATAAGCAAGGACCATCCATGCTCAAATTAAAGCCCGAAAATGAGCCGATGGCTGAAGGCTTTGCTCGAACAAATGTACCGCCGATCGATCAATTGATCGAAGCAGCAAAAGAAAGCGGCATTCGTCTCATCGCCTGTCAAATGACTGTGGATGCGCTTGGTTGGAAAGCGGATGATTTTATTGACGGTGTTGAATTTGCGGGCGCTGCAACGTTTCTAGATTATGCGATGGAAGCACAAGTAACATTGAATTTTTAAGTAAGTAAAAACAGTTCTATGTTCGTTCAAATACGAAGCATCATGGGAGGTGACACGTTATGAATGTTCAAGAGATCGTTGCTAAAGCAGATCTCGTTGTTGATGCGAGCGGACTCGGATGTCCGATGCCGGTGGTGCGGGCGAAAAAGGGAATTGACACGCTTCAGTCCGGTCAAATCATGGTGTTAAAAGCGACCGATCGCGGTTCTTTGAAAGATGTTCCGGCATGGGTTCAGCAAACCCGACATACTCTGGAAGAAGTTGTGGAAGGAGATGGCGAATATATTTTTGTTGTACGCAAAGGATAAAGCTTTTTTCGCTTCATCTCGTTATTCGTCCATCTCCAAAGATGCATCGGATCCATCTTAGGTCATGCCGGCAAGTGGGGGCTTGCCGGCCCCTCTCTCTCTTTTTTAAATGTACCATGATCGCTTGACTTTGTCGAATGCCGATTGTGTATAGCCTATAAACACATCCTGTAAATGAGAGTAAGTCATAGAGAGAGAGGTGATCGAACATGTTTGGATTGGTTCCAAGTGTCTTGGTCCAAACGCTTTTTTCACTAAGTCTTTTTTTATTCGTAGCTCGACTGTTCGGAACGATGGCAGAAAAAATATGGATGCCACGTGTGATGGGAGAAGTGATGGCCGGTTATCTGATCGGCCCTCATCTTTTAGGGTTATGGATGAAAGATGCTTGGAAAGCTTATCTTCCTTCTTCCGAAGCACCCATTCTCGGTTTTTTAGCCACACTTGGACTATTATTTTTAATGTTGGATACAGGTTTTGAATTCGAAAAACCGTCTCGTCTGGTTCGCTCCGTTCATTTTTTTACATTGATCATCATCACAACGATCCCCGCCTTGATCACTGTTTATGTTCTATTGCCATGGACTCCTTTGATCCACCATGTTGGTTCATCTCATCATCTCGAAGCCTTTCGTCTTATACTTTCTATATCTGTAGCGATTACAGCCGTGCCCATTTTAGCCAAACTTTTTCAAGATTTAAACATAACCCATACGCGTTTTGCGCAAACCGTGATCAGCGTGGCTTCCTTCCATGATCTTTTATTGTGGGGGGCACTGAGTGTCGCGCTTGCTTGGGGAAGTTCGTCCTTTTCTGAGACGTGGGGGTCAACGTCATGGATCACCATGGCTGGATGGGAACTCTTAAAACCTATTTTGATCACATTGATGGTCATGACTTTTTCCTTTATCATCACTTGGCTTGTTCTGCGCTTAACACTTTTTCAAAAGAGATCGGTACCGCTTTGCGTTTTGCTGCTCCTTTTATTTTTCTTATCGGCTTGGTCGTATCAGTGGAAAGTCGAAGGTTTCTTTGTACCACTGTTGATCGGCGTGACTGTCCGTATTTTTTTGCCGGAACATAACATTCAGATGTTCAAACAAGCCATTTCGCCTTTTACCCGTAGTTGGTTGGCGCCTTTGTTTTTTGTGAGCGTCGGTTATCAGTTAACATTTGGCGAAGGTTTTACATGGCGCCTTTGGGTGTTTTATATGCTCTTTGCATTGAGCATACAAGGTCTATTCGTTTTTTTAGGAAGCAAACTTTTGATGCGTCAGTCGCTACGCGATAGCCTTCATTATGCCATCGTCTTTAGTGAACGTGGGATCCCGGGCATCGTCGTTGCCTCCATAGCTTATCAATATGGTTTGATTGATCAAGCCTTATATACAACGCTTGTTTTATTCGCGCTCTTTTCAGCGCTGGTAGTAGGGATATGGTTTTATATAGGTCGCGCCTTGGGGTGGGTATTACCGGGTGGTGAACATATGCATCAGGCTTATCCAAACGTTGAGGCTTCTAAGTAATCGGATCCGGTTTGGAAAGGAGACGAACGGATGAATCTTTTAAGTATTGAATTGTTTTGTCTCGTTGCCGAACATGGGAGTGTGAGTGAAGCGGCGCGTCAGGCTTATGTCAGCCAACCGGCAGTGACAAGGCATATTCAAGCGCTCGAAGCCGTGTATGGCGCCCCTTTATTTGATCGCCATGATCAAGGGCTCAAGCTCAACACATACGGACATTTTTTGTATCCATATTTAAAAGCGATCATTGCTGACCATCGGCGGGCACTGGAGGCATTTCAATCATTTTTAAAATCATCTCCAGAACCCGTTAAAATTGGCGCAACACGTACGATTGGCGAGTATTGGTTACCTTATTTTTTGGCAGAAGCCAAAGCACGTTTTTCATGGTTTTCATATGCCGTTCATATTGACAATACTGAAAAAATTGTCGAAGCGCTCTATGGACATGGACTGGATTTGGCGTTTGTCGAAGGTACGCTCGATCAAGATGATCGTCTTCTTGTTGATATTTATGCTGTTGATGAACTATTACTTGTGGCTCGACCCGATCATCCTCTTACCCAAAAAACACATGTGCATATCAAAGATTTAGAAGGGGAGACGTTAATTGTCCGTGAAGAAGGATCCGGAACGCGAAAGATCGTCCAATCTCATTTAGAGGAAAAAAATATTTGGCCCTTGCTTCAAACGCTTTCATTTGATTCAACTCAGGCCATCAAAAGCGCCGTCGAAGCAGGACTCGGTATTTCATTTCTATCCGCAACGATTGTGGCACGAGATACCATACACAATATGTTAAAAGCCATTCCCTTGCAAGATTTAAGTATACAACGTCCGCTTTATCTCGTTCGGCCAGCACGTCGACTGGTCATGCCTCATGTTAAAGAATTGATCGATTTTATTCTAGACGAAAATGTTGTTCAACGTATTTTACCTGTCGTCGTATCAGCAAGTATCGCACCCCAGCAACGTGCGGAAGATGACGTACATCTTTCTGTTCTAAGCATGGATGGCCTTCAAGCGTAATGCGTGAGGGCATCTAAATTCGGTTATACCCTATGCGAAACACGCATAACTCAAACACGTTTAAACCGTTTATAATGAACATAATTAAAAAATGTTAACAAATTGTTAATTTGTTAACGCGCGATGTACCACTTGCTCTAACTTTTTTTAGAAAAGACAGACGAGCATCAAGGGAGGGAGTTTTGTGCTGGAGACATATGAAACCGTTTTAACACCGCCCGCTCAGGGCGTGCGCTGGGGGAAAGTGTTGGATCAAAATAAGTGTATTGGTTGTCACGCTTGTTCCACAGCGTGTAAATCCGAACACGAGGTTCCGCTTGGGATCAACCGCACTTTTGTTAAAGCTGTGGAAGTGGGAAGTTATCCCGATGTGAACCGTTATTTTCAAATTGATCGCTGTAATCAATGCACTGATGCCCCATGTGTCCCGGTGTGCCCGGTCACGGCCATGTTTATCCGTCCGGATGGTATTGTTGATTTTGACCGAGAAGCATGTATTGGTTGTAAAGCGTGCATGGCAGCTTGCCCGTATGATGCGATCAACATCAACCCCGATACGCACAGCGTTGAAAAATGTAATTTCTGTGCCCACCGTATTGATCAAGGATTAGAACCAGCTTGTGTTGTCGTCTGTCCAGCCGAAGCCATCATTGTCGGTGATCTAAATGATCCAACAAGTGAAGTATCGCAGCTTATAGCTCGTAATAAGGCCGAAGTGAGAAAACCCGAAAAAGGTACATCGCCCAAAGTATTTTATATTGGTGCACATGAAGTGACACTCAATCCGTCGGTTGGCACATATACAGGGATGCACATGTGGTCTGAACAAAAAGAAGATTATCCTGTTCAAGCAGAAAACGATATTCCTGGTGTGAAATCTTTTAAAAATGCACGCGTTGCTTATGAAGTCCCTCATAAAGCACCTTGGGACTGGAGAGTTTCTCTATACACCTGGACCAAATCATTGGCCGGTGGCTCCTTTATGATGTACGGACTCTTGCAACTTTTGGGTGCTCAATTGGATGAGTTTTGGGCTGTGATGACTGCAGTACTGGGAGGTGTTTTTCTTGGTCTGACTGGTTTAATATTGATTTTCGACCTGGAAAAACCGATGCGCTTTTATCGCATATTTACCCGTCCGCAATGGCGTTCTTGGCTCGTTCGTGGCGCCAATATCATTATGGTCTATGCGCTTATTTTAGCGCTCCTCTTTATTGGCGGTTTACTGCATATGTCGAATTTGGTAAGTGCTCTCGTCTGGCCAGGGCTTATATTCGGGGTGCTTGTTGTTATCTATACCGCTTGGTTATTTGGGCAGTCTAAAGGGCGGGATCTATGGCAAAACCCCCTTTTGCCAGGTCATCTTCTCACACAAGGTTTTTTGGCCGGATCGGCTGCATTTCTCTTGATCCATTTAGTATTTTCTCTTCCTCAACAAGCGCTTACGATGGTCGAAGTGACCTTTTGGGTAAGCCTCTTTGTCCATCTCGCTTTCATCTTAAGTGAGTGGTGGATGCCGCATATGACGATCGATGCCAAAAGAGCTGCCCATCAAATGGTCTTCGGTGCCTATAAAAATTACTACTGGACCGGACTTGTTGTAGGCACCCTCATTCCGCTTTTGTTCGCTTTCTTCATCCCGGAGTTGGTCTGGGTTGCAGCTGTCCTGAGTTTAGTTGGACTACTTGCCTATGAACATGCCTATGTGCAAGCAGGTCAATCCGTACCGTTGACTTAAAGCAAAGTAAAACTGTTTTGTGAAAACGTGAGAAAGCTTTAGGAGGGGCGACAATGACCGTTACTGATTTTAGACACAATCGGTTTCAGCGCTTTGGGAAACTCCACTCTTTTCCACCGCCTGAAAAATGGGATGATTGGGTGGAACTCGAAGCGAAATCTTGGCCCAAACGTGTTGAAAGACGTTATAGGCTCATTCCAACGGTTTGTTTTAACTGCGAAGCAGCGTGCGGTTTGCTCGCTTATATCGACCAAAAGACCGGGGAGATTCAAAAATTAGAAGGGCATCCACTTCATCCGGCGAGCCGTGGGCGTAACTGTGCAAAGGGACCTGCAACCATCACACAAGTTAAAAACCCCGATCGCATTTTGTATCCATTAAAACGCGTCGGTGAACGTGGAGAAGGAAAATGGGAGCGAGTGAGTTGGGATGCTGTGCTCGATGATATTGCCGGCCGTATTCGAAAAGCGATTATCGAAGGTCGAAAAGATGAAGTCGTCTACCACGTTGGGCGCGCCGGTGAAGATGGTTATACCGAACGCGTTTTAGCAACGTGGGGCGTTGACGGACACAACTCACATACGAATGTGTGCTCCTCAGGTGCGCGTACGGGTTATACATTTTGGATGGGCATCGACCGTCCTGCACCAGATTATACCCATGCTCGTTTCATTCTGATGATGAGCGCACATTTAGAAAGCGGGCACTACTTTAACCCCAATGCGCAACGCATCATTGAGGCCAAACAAAAAGGGACAAAAATTGCGGTCATCGATACGCGGCTTTCCAATACGGCGAGCAAGGCAGACTATTGGCTTTCACCGTGGCCGGGTACTGAAGCAGCATTGCTTTTAGCCATGGCCAACATCATTCTACAAGAGGATCTATACAATATGGAATTTATTAGGCGTTGGGTAAACTGGCGGACGCTTATGCAAGCAGAAGATTATTTGGCTTGGCTCGTTAAAGAAGGACGCATTTCAAGACTCCCTGAAGGCCGTGATTTCGAAGCTTTTATTCAACTCATGAAAGATATGTATGCGCCGTTTACGCCAGAGTGGGCGGAACAAGAAACAGGCGTTCTCAGTAAAAAGATCCGTGATGTGGCCCGGGAGATTGGGCGCGCCGGCACAGCCTTTGCTTCTAATATTTGGCGTAATGCTGCAGCTGGCCATCGCGGCGGTTGGATGATTACCCGAGCTTTGTTTTTCTTAAATGTTCTCGTCGGTGCTGTCGGAGAAAAAGGTAGTACCATTCCTAATGCTTATCTTAAGTTTGTACCTAAGCCGCACACGGAAGCACACGGTAACGTAAAAGTGTGGAACGAGCTTCACTATCCGAAATATTTTCCTATGACGCATTTTGAACTCAGTTATCTTCTTCCACATCTTTTAAAGGATAGTGGAAAACGTCTTGATGTTTACTTTACACGTGTTTTAAATCCAGTATGGACGTTTCCCGATGGTTTTAGTTGGATAGAAGTATTAACCGATCCAGGAAAAGTAGGTCTTCATGTGGCACTTACACCGACGTGGAGTGAGACAGCGCAATATGCGGATTACGTCTTACCGATGGGTTTGGCTACTGAAAGACACGATCTTTTTAGCTTTGAAACGCATCTCGCGCAGTGGATCGGTTTTCGTCAGCCGGTTTTACGCGTTCTCGCTGAACGCGAAGGGAAAAAAGTTAATTTTACGTACGAGGTCAATCCTGGTGAAGTATGGGAAGAAAATGAATTTTGGATTGAACTTTCATGGCGAATTGATCCGGATGGATCGCTAGGTATCCGTAAGCACTATGAATCACCCTATCGTCCTGGTGAAAAAATCACTGTGGAAGAGTATTACCGCTGGATTTTTGAAAACTCAGTCCCAGGACTCCCTGAAGCTGCAGCTAAAGAGAATCTTACGCCGATGGAATATATGCGTAAATATGGTGCATTTACCATTACGGAAGATGTCTTAAAAGAACATGAAAAACCTTTACCTGAAGCGTGGTTAAAAGAAGCGCGTATCGTTGATGAAGATAGTCTCAGTCATGATGAAGCAGCAGCCGCGCATGTCACAGAGGAGCGAGAGACGAATTTAAGTCATCCCTCGTCAACCAATACCATGACGAGTGACAAAGAGATTACAAGTATTGCAGGACTTGTACAATCTCCATCAAGTCCATATGATCCTGATGTAACCATTCCTTATGCGAAAGTCGGTGTATGGCTTAAAACGGCACCATCCAAAGTTAACGCACGTCCTTATACCGGTCCATTTAAAAATGCTCATGGAGAAGTTCGCGTCGGTATTGTCGTGGATGGAAAACCGGTAGTGGGCTTTCCGACACCAAGTGGTAAACTCGAATTTTTCTCTACCACCCTCGTTGCCTGGGGTTGGAAAGAATACGCCGTTCCGTATTATCCCCTCAACCGAGAACAACGTCAGAAGTACGTGCATATTGTCTCACAAGTGCACCCGGATGTGATTGATCGCAATAGCAATGAATTTGGGCTTCTTCCAACGTTCCGTTTGCCGACATTAATTCATAGCCGGACCAATGGTGCCAAGTGGCTTCATGAAATCTCACATAGTAATCCGATTTGGATGAATCCAGAAGATGCAGAGAGGCTCGGGATCAAGACTGGAGATCTTGCGCAAGTTACAACAGAAATAGGCTATTTTGTTGATAAAGTCTGGGTCACCGATAGCATACGTCCGGGTATTATTGCTGTCTCACACCACATCGGTCGCTGGCGTTTGCATGAAGATCATGGCAGTGATCGTTGGAACTCTTCGCTTGTTCGACTCGAAAAGCAAGGTCATACATGGCGACTCATACGTATTAAAGGCCCCACACCTTGGAAGAGCAATGACCCTGATACCGAACGTATTTGGTGGACAGAAGGTGGTGTGCATCAAAATTTAACACTTCCAGTGCAACCTGACCCGATCAGTGGCATGATGTGTTGGCATACAAAAGTACGGGTTGATAAAGTGACCGATCCAAGCCGCTATATGGATATTGCAGTAGACACCCAAAAAGCGCATGAAGTATTCCATCGATGGTTATCGTATACGCGCCCAGTTGAAACACCAGGCGCCCTGCGACGTCCTTTTTGGATGATTCGCCCCTTAAAACCCCATCCGAGTGCGTACCGTCTTCCGGGTGGAGATAACAACTAAGAGTGTTTTGCCTTTGCAGGCTTGTGCTTGTAACGTTATGAATGCGTGAATCATTCGTATATAAGATTATCTTGTGGTGTTTACAAAGACGACGCTAACGATTGACTTCTATACATGATAACCTGTGTGGCGGGCTCAAGCGATGAGAAGAACGTATCCTGCAGGAAGCGACGAGCCCGTCTCAGACACAGGCGGTCTTGTAGATTGAAAATCATATGAGAGGGGTTGATGAACCGTGCAAATACCATTAGAGCATCCGTCTGCAGTAAAAACCTTTTCAAATTCTTCCAAAGATATTCATATGTCTCATCTAGACGTCATGACCCACACCTGGATCGTACAATTAATGGCAACCATGCAGGATGCGCAAGGTCAATTGCTACCTGTTCTCATCGATCCCGTACTTGATTCTAAAACGTACGCATTTGCGCAGTCAACGCCGCATCTTGTGATCCGTCATGCGGCATGGGGTGCTGCAGATGTTGATGGAAAAGCTGCACTCGTTTTTTACGGATTTACGGACGATGTAACGTTAGAGATCGTTTTCCCTGAGACCGTCATCGTCGGCGCCAATCGAAACGTACAAACATGGGATATTCTTTTATCGATGGAGCCCAATGCTTGGTTTTTAGCAGGAAGTGACGGACATGTCGCACCGCAGTTACTTTTTTATATCGAAGGGGAAACGCCCGATTTATTCATGTCAACGCTAGAAACGTTTTTTGATCGTTTACTCGCTTTAGACCTTAGTCATGATGCATCGATTGATCCGGCCACCAAAACAATTCGTGATTATTTATTGGATGATGGTCGTGCCCAATCATGTCAGTGGGTCCCTCCGCAGCATTGATCGTCCATAGATAATAGATATGAGCATGTATTGATCATGAAAGGGATTGTCTGTGAAAAGAGGTGCTGTATAGCAATGCTTAAAACGCGAGCGCTCAAGCAAGCACTCAAGAAAGTGATCGATCCCGAACTCGGTGAAAATATTGTAGATTTGGGCATGGTCGAGCGAATTGAGTGGAAAAAAGATGGGCACCTGCATCTTACCATCGCGCTTACCTCGCCGCTTTGTCCACTTACGGAGGCCATACAAGAACAAATAGAAAAGACGGTACGCCTTACGTTCCCCCAATCACCGCCTAAAGTTGAGATTACGTGGGGGGAGCTTTCGAACGACAAGAAAAAAGCATTGGCCGATCGGCTGATGGATCGTCACATTGTATCGAACCAGCTCATGGCTAAAATCTATCAAAAAAATCCATTACTTCGTATTTTAACCATCATGAGTGGAAAAGGTGGCGTAGGGAAATCAACGCTCACTGCCAATCTAGCCATTGCTTTTGCCGAACAAGGGTTAAAAGTAGGGGTCATTGACGCCGATATGTACGGCTATACGCTACCGCGTCTTGTTGGTTTGAAGGGTGCTATCGTTATTGACGCGATGACAGTACCACCTTTGGCTTATGGTGTGCGCTGGATGTCACTGGGGCTCTTTCAGGAACGTAATCTCCCTGTTCTATGGCGCGGTCCGATGCTTGGAAAAACGCTTCGCCATTTTGCTAATGAAGTATACTGGGGAGATCTTGATCTATTGCTCATTGACATGCCACCCGGCACAGGCGATATGGCTTTAGATGTCGCGGAACTTTTTCCAAAAAAACGCTATGATGTCATTGTCACCACGCCAGAAAAAGAAGCAAGTTATATCGCTGAGCGTGCAGCCGGTATGAGTAAATTGGCCAAAAGTCAGGCTGAAGTGACACTCTTAGGCATCATTGAAAATATGTCGTACCATATATGTCATCACTGTGGTGAAAAAGAAGCATTGTTTGGTGTAGGCGGTGGTGCATCGGTTGCTGAGGCATTAAACGTGCCGTTACTTGCCCAAATTCCGTTTGCACCGCGCGGTGGTCTCTATGTGCATCAGCCTATCTTGAAAGAACCGATGATCCATTTAGCCCAAACATTGTGGTTGATGATAGAGTCTCGTGTACACTTAGAACAAGTACGATAATGTTGATACGATAAAGTCTAGATGATGATGAGGCGATATTTTTTTCAGGATGACGCTGTCACGATCATCCTATGGAGCGGACTTCATAATATGTCCATGGTGCATGCATAAAGACCATTAAATATAGATAAAATGAAGGAGATGGAGAACATGGATCTAGGGTATATCGTCTTATTGTTTGCGATTGGTTTTATCGCCTCACTCATCTCAGGGATGGTAGGGATTGGCGGTGCAGTGATTAAATATCCATTGTTATTACTTGTTCCTCAACTTTTTGGCTACGTCGCCTTTACAGCCCACGAAGTGAGCGGTTTGAACGCGATTCAGGTTTTTTTTGCGACATTGGCGGCTGTATTTGCTTTGCGCAATGAAGATGTATTAAATATGAAACTGATTCTTTATATGGGAACAGCCGTATTGGTTGGTAGTTTTATCGGTGGTTATGGCGCGCAATTTTTAAGCAACGAAACTGTGAATATTGTTTTTATTGCATTGGCCTTTACGGCGCTGGTCATGATGTTCATACCAAAACCGGACATTGAAGGGGTTCCATATGATCAGGTGACCTTTAATCGATGGCTTGCCGCTGGGAGCGCTTTTTTCGTTGGTTTATTTTCCGGTGTTGTAGGGGCAGGGGGGGGCTTTATTTTAGTACCGATCATGCTTCTGATTTTACGTATTCCAACACGGATGACGATAGCAACATCGCTGGCTGTCGCCTTTTTAAACTCAATCGGTGCGACGGTTGGTAAAATCTTAGCCAATGAAATTATATGGGGACCAGCCATTGTCCTGGTTATAGCCAGCATTTTGGGTGCACCGGTTGGTGCAAAGCTTACAAAAGTTTTCCAACCAAAAACGCTTCAATACATTCTCACGGCGCTCATTGCTTTAACCGTTTTTAAGATGACTTACGATATGATCTTTCCAGTCACTGAAATTCCAGTTGATGTGCCTGTACCGGAAAGCATTCCGAAGTCTTAATGTAAAGTCGGTGGTTATCGTTCAACTTCATCCCAAACACAAGAGCACAAAACAAACGTTAAACGGTAGGAATATCTTCATATTTGAAGATCAAGATGAAGAAACAGTTAGACAATGATTACAAGAAAATGCATTGATACCGTTGCTTATACGTTATATCGGCAATACCATCGCGTAGGGTTACTTATAATCAAATAATCAAAATATTTGGATTGTTGTTGTGCTGTGATATTGTCATTATGTAACTCTTCTGTGAAAATATCACTATGGGACAGGAGAAGATTATAGTGACAAAAGCAGAACTGAAAAAAGTATTGGTTATCGAAAAGCTTGTTGCCGGGCATATCAAGGTCGCTGAAGCTACTGAGTTACTGCAGTTTTCCACACGCCAGGTTTTGCGCCTCAAAAAAAAATATATCACGGAAGGAGCTGAGGGATTTGCCCATAAAAACCGAGGCCGCAAACCTGCACACACCATCTCTGATGATGTTAAGAAGATTGTTGATGTGCTATACCGGACGAAGTATTACGGCAGCAACAACTGCTACTTTTCCGAATTGCTGGAGGAACGTGAATCGCTGAGTTTGAGCGTATCGTCTATACGACGGATTCTGCTTAGCCAAGGGATCAAGAGGTCAGACAACGAAGACTCGTTAAAGCGCATCAGCCCCGTGACTGTAAACCGCAAGCCGGAATGCTTTGGCAGATCGATGCCAGCCCTTACGCCTGGCTAGAAGACCGTGATACCGAACTCACTCTGCACGGGATCATTGATGATGCCACTGCAGCCATCCATACAACTAGAGCGAAAATCCCTCCGAACCACGGCGGGATTTTTTCTCGGTCACAATATTGACATATTTTAAGGTAGTTGTTATATTATAAAAAATATGCGCGCATCGAATACGAACTCAGGGAGGTGGAACCGTGGAGGCCGACGTGATGGTGGTAGGAGGAGGTCTGGCGGGGCTGGTGGCGGCCACTGAAGCCTGCGCCCGGGGCAAGAAGGTGATCCTTTTGGATCAGGAAGGGCGCCAGGT
>PEBX01000196.1 GCA_003050645.1 Candidatus Carbonibacillus altaicus | reverse complement strand
GGGAACCGTCAATCCGCATGAGAATGCGTTGGTGAGATGGTTGTTGCTTTTGGAGGCTGACGATCATGAGGAGATCCGTAAGGAATTGGAGGCGATTGCGATGAAAGATCCGGTGATGAAGCAGGCGATTGAAGAATGGGAAGATATGAGCAGGGATATGAAGAAATGGGTCGAGTATGAATCCCGGCGGAAGGCGATTTTGGATGAGATGGCGGCGGTCATCGAAGCGAGGGACCGAGGTTTTGCGGAAGGACGAGAAGAAGGAAGAGCAGAAGGTCGAGCAGAAGGATTAGCCGAAGGTGAGCGGCAAAAGGCCATCGAGATCGCAAGAGAGATGCTTGCAGAAGGAGACAGTCCGGAACGTGTGGCGAGGCTTACGAAACTATCCTTAGAAGAAATCGAGAAGTTAAAACAGCAGCTTCACTAACTAATCTCGATTCTCTTGCAAGTGGCGTCTATACGAAAGCAGCGACAGAAGGTGACATATCTACTTAACCGAAGCCCTCATCTGATAGACAGGTGGGGGCTATTTGACTATATGACGCGGACATAAATTTTGTTGCATGTACTGTTACAATGAACCTAATCCCAAAGCTGCTTTAGCCGCTTTGAATGGGATGGAGCTGGAGAGGAGACAAACATGCAAATGTCTCCCAAATATGCAAATATCTCCCACATGACTCCAGAGATCATGCGCTTCCAGGTTCGTCGTAGGTCAGCGCGAACACCGTATCGGTTAGCCAGCGGCGGAACCCTTCGTTGTCACTGAACTGCTTGAAGAGTTCAGCGTCATCCTTGAGCAGCGCGATCATGACACGACCGAGCGCCTTGTCGTGCTCAATGCGTGCGTTCTGTTTGTCGGAATATTTGCGTGCGTTCTGGTAGGCGGTGTCGGCCGCCACACGCGCCGGAATCTCCTCGGTGATGAGTCTTCGCACCCGATCAGCGTCGGTCCAGGGGATGTTGCCGAACTGATCGTTAAAAGTTTTGATGATGTTCGACAGACGGTCAAGCTCCGGTTCGAGCTTATGTCCGCCGCCCCCTGCGGGCAGCGGTTCGATCTGGGCATCCGCATCGGCAAGGGCGATCCTCATGGTCGCCTGTTTCTCGACTCGATAGCTGTCCATGTCGATCGCCTCGAGGATGCCCTTTGAAAGGTCCTCCTCTTTCGGCGCCGGCAATTTGGGCACCAGGAAGCTCAGGAAAATCGATAGCTTCTCCCACGCGGCGTTGGTGAAGGGGAGGATCGACGACAGAAAATGATACGTTCGCAAAAACGCCTTGGCCTTGCCTTTGAAGTCGACCTGACCGTCCTCGTCGAGGTACTCCACGTAGGCGGTCACACAGGCGTCAAGGATCGGATCGAGACGGTCGCGGTCGGCACCGTCCAGATACAGCCGTACCAGTTCATCCACCTCATCAGGCGCGTACACCTGGTACCCGTCCAAGTCGGCCTTGAGGTCATGCAACTTGTTCGGGTCGGTCTCGTCGGCGAGGATGGTCGTCCGGTAGTAGGGCTCGAAGGCCATTTGGATCGCCTCCGGGTCGTTTACAAAATCGAGAACAAAGGTATCGTGCTTCTGAGGGTGGGCGCGGTTGAGACGCGAAAGTGTCTGCACGGCCTTGACCCCGGAGAGCACCTTGTCCACGTACATCGTATGCAAGAGCGGCTCGTCATAGCCGGTCTGAAACTTGTCAGCGACAATCAAAAACCGATACGGATCCTCCCGGATCTTGTCGGCGATCTGATTCGAGGGAAAGCCGTTCAGGCTGGCCTCGGTGACCGGTTGCCCGCCGTACGCGTGCTCCCCCGAGAAGGCCACAATCGCCCGATAGGGGCTTTTGCGCTCGGCAAGGTACGCCTGAAAAGCATGGAAGTACTGGATGGCCCGCTCGATACTGCCGGTCACCACCATGGCCCGCGCCCGGCCGCCGATCTTGCCCTTGGCCATCACTTGCTCGTGAAAATGGTCCACCATGATCTCGGCCTTGAGACGGATGGCGTGCTCGTGCCCCTCGACGAAGCGGCGCAGCTTCTTCTGCGCCTTTTTGACGTCGAATTCCGGATCGTCTTCAATCTTCTTGATGAGCTTATAGTAGCTTTTGACCGGCGTATAGTGGGCCAATACATCCAGGATAAACCCTTCCTGAATGGCCTGTTTCATGGTGTAGCTATGAAACGGCCGGTATTTGACCGTGCCGTCGGGCTGCGGGTCGGGTTCGCCGAACATCTCGAGCGTCTTATGTTTCGGGGTGGCGGTGAAGGCGAAGTAGCTGGCGTTCGGCAAAAGCTTCCGGGCCTCCATGATCCGGTTAATCCGGTCTTCGAAGGTTTCCTCTTCGTCCTCCGCGCCGGCATCCGACAGAGCCATGCTCATCTTGGCCGAGGTACGGCCCCCTTGCCCCGAATGCGCCTCGTCGATGATGATGGCAAAATGGCGCCCGCGGTGCTCGCCGCCGATTTCGTCGAGGATGAACGGGAACTTCTGCAGCGTCGTGATGATGATCTTTTTGCCGCCCTCGATGAAGCGCCGCAGGTCGCCGGAATGTTCGGCGTGCCCCACCGTCGCGCTCACCTGGGCAAACTGCTTGACCGTGTCCCGGATCTGCTGGTCCAGGATGCGTCGGTCGGTCACCACGATCGTGGAATCGAAAATAGGCCTTCCGTCCCTCGCAAGACCGATCAACTGGTGGGCCAGCCAGGCGATGGAGTTGGACTTGCCGCTACCGGCCGAATGCTGGATGAGATACCGCCGCCCTGCGCCATGTTTCCGGGCATCTGCGAGCAACTTGCGCACCACGTCGAGCTGATGATAACGGGGGAAAATCTGCTTGCGCGACTTCCTCCCGCTTTTTGCGTCTTTCTCCTCGACGAGTTGCGCGTAGTTTTCGAGGATATCGGTCAGGCTCTCCCGGGT
>PEBX01000032.1 GCA_003050645.1 Candidatus Carbonibacillus altaicus | reverse complement strand
GACTCGCTCGCCGGACCGATTGTACAGACAATTTTTGTTCGCCGCATGATCTTCCTGATTCAGGGCATAACGGGGCCTGTCGTCAAACCGCTGAACCAGTTTTTCACCTCCTTCATGTTACTGAACTCTTTTGATCATTGGCCTTGAATGCGAAAGATGTTGCCACTCTTGAATCAAAGCTCTTTTCTTGATCCCGCGTCAGCATGAGAAGTTACAACATGAGAAGTTACAACATGAGAAGTTACAACATGAGAAGTTACAACATGCGCACGTTTGGCATGCGCACGTTCTATGAAACACCTTCTTTTAGATCGAAAGCATTTGGGCCAGTTCGGATAAATCGTGATGAACGTGATGCGTGCCGTTCAGCGTTTCTTCAAACGGCACGGCGACGAGATCTCCGTTTTGTGTCCCTACCATCTGACCACTTGCACCGCCGAGCAACAGTTCGACCGCACGTGCCCCGAAACGGGATGCTAGCACGCGATCAAACATCGTTGGCGAACCCCCGCGTTGAATATGCCCGAGGACGGAGGCACGCGTTTCAAGACCTGTCAACGCCTGGATGTGTTCGGCAAATTGAACACCACGCGCTGCACCTTCAGCCACGACAATAATACTGTGCTTTTTCCCACGTTTTTTTGTCCTGATCAGATGTTCAGCGATGTTTTCCATATCATATGGAATTTCCGGAATAATAATCCACTCCGCCCCGGCCGCCAGCCCTGCCCAGAGGGCGATATCACCGGCCGAGCGTCCCATTACTTCAATCACAAAGGTGCGCTCATGAGACGTGGCCGTATCACGGATGCGGTCAATCGCTTCCACGACGGTATTGACCGCCGTATCGAAACCGATCGTAAAGTCCGTATGCGCAATATCATTGTCAATGGTGGCGGGGATACCGATGGTGGGAATACCGAGTTTATGTAGACGTTCCGCTCCCCGCAGTGAGCCGTCGCCGCCAATTACAATCAGTCCATCGACACCGCGTTTTTTTAAAATGTCTTTTGCGCGCGCCTGACCTTCTTCCGTCTTAAACTGCGTGCTGCGTGCTGTTTGTAGCACGGTTCCCCCGCGATGAATAATATCCCCCACCGAACGGAGGTTCATCGGGCGAAACTGTTCTTCAATTAAACCCTGATAGCCGTACATAATACCCAGTACATCGACATCGTGAAAAATTGCACTTCTCACCACGGCGCGGATCGCCGCATTCATCCCCGGCGCATCTCCACCACTGGTCAACACAGCAAGCCGTTTCATCCTGAGCCCATCCTTCCTCCAACGTTTCACGACTGATCCAATTCTAGAAAAGAAACGACCGCTCCTATCCGTCGGAATTTTTCGTAACGGTCGATCACCAGCTCTTCTGCGGATAACTTCATGAGGTCCTGAAGGTGTCTGAAAATAGCCTCTTTGATAGTCTGAATGGCCGCCGGTTTGTCTTGATGTGCGCCGCCTAAAGGCTCTGGAATCACTTCATCAATGACGCCAAGTGCGAGAAGATCTTGTGCCGTAATCCGCATCTCGCGCGCCGCTTTTTCCGCAAGCGATGCATCCTTCCAGAGGAGCGCCGCTGCACCTTCCGGTGAGATGACCGAATACCAGGCATGTTCCAGCATAAGCACACGATTTCCGACGCCGATGCCGAGCGCCCCACCGCTCGCGCCTTCTCCAACGATAACCACGACAATCGGAACGGTGAGCGCAGCCATCGCTTTTAAATTTTCGGCAATCGCCATGCTTTGCCCCCGTTCTTCCGCCGCCTTCCCAGGATACGCGCCGGGTGTATTCACCAGCGTGATCACCGGCCGACCGAATTTTTCTGCCTGACGCATCAGGCGGAGCGCCTTGCGATAGCCTTCGGGGTGAGGCATGCCGAAATTCCGAGCAATATTTTCTTTCGTATCCCTTCCTTTCTGATGCCCGATCAGCGTCACCGGCATACCTTCAAAAAATCCGATGCCGCCGACCATGGCCGGATCATCACCATAGACGCGATCTCCGTGAAACTCCATAAAATCGGTGAGAATCGCCTCAGCAATCTCCAGTGTCGTCGGTCGCCCCATATGGCGGGCGATCTGCACCTTCTGCCAGGGCGATAAGTTTTCATATAGCGCCGTCCGGAGCTCTTTTTGTTTTTCCTCTAGGGCCGTAATCTCCTGTGTCAAATCGATCCCGCTTTCTTTCATAAAAGCTTTGAGTTCTTGAATTTTTTGTTCCAGGGCCTTGAGCTGCTTTTCAAAGCTTAGCTCCGTCGCCATGCGCCCACCCCCTTTGCTGATGGATGCTGATGAGACGCCCCAGCACATCGCGCATTTCTTTACGCGAGACGACCCGATCGAGCTGCCCGTGGCGGAGTAAAAATTCTGCCGTCTGGAAATCTTCCGGAAGTGCCTCTCGAATCGTCTGTTCGATGATGCGCCGACCGGCAAAACCGATAAGCGCACCCGGTTCGGCAAACAAGTAATCGCCGAGCATGGCAAACGAAGCGGAGACTCCCCCGGTCGTCGGATGGGTCATGACCGAGATAAAAAGCCCTCCAGACGCTTCAAAGCGGGCGAGTGCCGCTGACGTCTTGGCCATTTGCATCAAACTTAAAATGCCTTCCTGCATGCGTGCACCGCCAGACGCGGAAAAAATAATCAACGGGTAATGTTTGATCCTAGCGTTTTCAATAGCCCGCGCAATCTTTTCCCCTACCACAGACCCCATCGAACCCATGATAAAGCGGCTATCCATGACCGCCATGACGACCGGATAGCCTTTAATCGTCCCTTCCCCGGTTAAAACCGCCTCCGTCATTCCAACATTTTCCATCGTCTGCTCAAGTTTTTCACGATACGTCGGAAATGAGAGCGGATCGGTGCTCACGAGATCCATATCGTATTCAAAATATACACCCCCATCGAGCGTGAGGCGAAACCGTTCGGGCGCACTCATCGGAAAATGATAACCGCATTTAGGGCATACGTATAAATTCTGCGCTAACTCTTTTTTATACAAAATAGCCCCACACTTTTTGCATTTTTCCATCAATCCGTCTGGCACAGTGTCGCTTTCCGACCGTGCCGCTTTGTGCGTAGAGAGAGAAGACGAAGCAGGTAAGGTGGCATACTGACGTTTTTTGCTTTTAGTAAAAAATTCCCGCCAGTTCAAGGTCTGGCCTCCTTTTGCAGGCGCTTCCGGGTCGTCTCGTAGATCTCCTCCGGATCGCGCCGAACGCGCGCGACCCCTGTCTCAATGGCAGCTTTGGCCACCGCTTTCGCGACAAGCGGGGCGACCTCGGGATCAAACGGTGAAGGAATGATAAAGTCCGGATGAAGTTTGTCGTCTGCGATGCGTTCGGCGATGGCATAAGCTGCAGCGAGCTTCATCTCTTCGTTGATCGTCGTCGCGCGCGTGTCCAAAGCCCCGCGGAAAATACCCGGAAAAGCAAGAACGTTATTCACCTGATTGGGAAAATCGGAGCGCCCCGTCCCGATGATCCGTGCTCCGGCAGCCTTGGCTTCCTCGGGCATGATTTCCGGAACTGGATTGGCCATGGCAAAGATGATCGGATCTTCTGCCATACTCTCGATCATCTCCGGCGTAAGCGCACCGGCTACGGATACGCCCACAAACGCATCCGCTCCGACAAGGGCATCGGCAAGCGTTCCGGTGAGCCGACGGCGGTTGGTGAGCCGCGCGATCTCTTCTTTAATCGGATTCATCCCTTCCATGCGCCCTTCGTAAAGGATGCCTTTGGTGTCGACCATCGTAATATGCCGCACGCCGACCGATAAGAACAATTTGACGATGGCCACGCCGGCAGCACCCGCCCCGCTCACTACGACGCGAATATCGGGGAGTGCTTTACCGACGATTTTGAGCGCATTGATCATACCGGCTAAGGTCACGATCGCCGTCCCGTGCTGATCATCGTGAAAAACCGGAATATCAAGCGTTTTCTTCAGGCGTTCTTCAATCTCAAAACACTTTGGCGCAGCGATATCTTCTAAGTTAATCCCGCCAAACGTCGGTGCGAATGTTTGTACGGTCTCGATAAAATCTTCCGGTGCCTCACTCTTAAGAACAAGCGGAAAAGCATCGACGTCGGCAAATGACTTAAACAGAAGGGCCTTCCCTTCCATGACCGGAAGCGCCGCTTCCGGTCCGATGTTCCCGAGTCCCAAAACGGCGGTGCCATCTGAAACGACCGCGACGAGATTGCCCTTAATCGTATACTCATAGACACGATTTCTATCTTCATAAATGTCCTTACACGGCTCTGCTACCCACGGGGAATACGCTAAAGACAAGTCTCTGGCATTTTCAAGTTTGACTTTGGGTGCAATGCTCATCTTTCCTCCGTGTTCGCGATGCAGACGCAGTGCTTCTAAGCGCATATCGTGCATAATCGCTCTCCTTTCTCGGCCTACGTCCGCATCTTCTGCGGGTGCGCCTAGCCTTTTGTCTCTTTCCATTATAACACGTACCAATCGCTTGACAACGGTATACAAAGGTTAAATCACAACTGCATCATCACCTAGAAGACGCCGGACGGCTCTCACAAAAGATAGCGAAGGGTTCACCGCATATTTAGTGGCTAAAGCAAACGTTTTATCGCGATCCGGATCATATAATATGACTGGTACATCGCCCGGATGCGCAAGCAAAATCTCTTTGAGCTTACGATCTTTGCCGAGCAGGCGATCGGCCGCGCCAAGTCGAATGAAGACGCGACGCACCTCTTTTGGATGCATCTTGGCCACCGAACGAAGTCGCATTTTTTGCATAAGTTCGTCCAAGTCGTAGACGCGACGCACGACGAGACTCCGCCGCCCCTCTCGCTCTAGCACTTCGATCGAAAAAGCATAGAGCGATCCGACCGTAAGCTTAAAGCGCTCCGTTTCATACACCTCCGGAAACACGGTCACCCACACGTCGCCCATCATATCGCCCAGCCAAAGACTCGCCATAGGGCGATTTTGTCGTGTTTTTTTGGGGACGATACGCCGCACTTCTGCGGCCAGAAGGTACCGCTTCCCCGCCGGCTTTTCCATAAGTTCAAGCGTCCTTATAAAACTCGGATCGTCCAAAAGCTCCTGATAGGTTGCAAGCGGATGCGGCGAAAGACTGAAACCGAGAACTTCTTCTTCCCGCGCCCTTTTTTCTTTCTCGGAAAACGGTTCGATCGAACCGGAAAATGCGCTGAGTACCCCTTCATCGGCGTGCGATACAGCAAAAAGCTCGCCCTGTTCACGATGTTTTTTTTGCTGTGCCGCCTGTCTCAGCCAGTCATCGAGCGCGGCGAGCAGACGCGCACGATCGCTGTGAAAAGCATCAAAGGCGCCGCTTAACACGAGCACCTCCAAAACGCGGCGGGTCAGGTGACGTGTGGGCAGGCGTAAGATGAGATCATAGACACCCCGATAGGGCTCCACCCGCCTTCCTTCGACGATCGCTTCCGCAGCCGCAGGCCCGACCTGTTTGATGGCCAGAAACCCGGTGCGAATGCTCCGCCCTTCGACGGTAAAACGCGCTTCCGAGCGGTTGATATGGGGCGGAAGGAGCCTTATGCCTTCGCGCGTTAAAGACTGAATATACTCGACGATTTTTTCCTGCTGACCGATGACGCTGTTTAAAAGAGCCGTCCAGAAGAATAGCGGATAGTGCGCTTTGAGATATGCCGTTTGATAGGCGATTTTGGCATAGGCCACCGAATGCGAACGGTTAAACCCATAATCGGCAAAACGCACGATTAAATCATACACGTTTTTTGCCACCTCGTGCGCATAGCCCTTCTTGAGAGCGCCCTTTACAAAGCGATCCTCTTCTTCGAGAAGCGTTTTTCGATCTTTTTTGGAGATCGCTCGCCTTAAAAGGTCGGCCTCAGCCAGCGTGTAACCGGCAAGCGTGGCGGCGATCATCATAATCTGCTCCTGGTAGACGATCACACCATGCGTCGGCTCTAAAATCGGTGCGAGGTCCGGATGTGGATACGTCACCGCTCTTCGACCGTGTTTGGCAGAAATGTACAGGGGGATGTGATCCATCGGTCCAGGCCGATACAGCGCCAAAACGGCGACGATATCTTCAAAGTGCGAAGGCTTAAGCTCCCTTAAGACGCGTTTCATACCTGGTGATTCTAACTGAAACACACCATCCGTTTCTCCACGCGCAAGGAGCGCATACGTCTTCGCATCATCTTCGGGAAACGCCGCAAGCGAAAGGCGCTCGTCAAGCGCGCGCGCTACCATGTTAACTGTTTCTTCGATGAGCGTTAAGTTCCGAAGTCCCAAAAAATCCATTTTGACAAGCCCGAGCCGAGCCACGTCATCCATATCATACTGCGTCTGCGTGCCCGTCCCATCGCTCGTCGGCGCAAGCGGAACGAGCGATGTAAGCGGAACGGCACTCACCACGATACCCGCCGCGTGGGTCGAGGTATGGCGGGGCAGTCCTTCGATGGCCCGTGCCAGTCGAATGAGCGTAGTGAACTTTTCGGAGCGCTCGATCATGTCTCGGAGCGTTTTATCTTTTAGCGCTTCATCTATCGTTACCCCAGGTGTTGCCGGAAACCGCTTGGCTAGCGCATCAACTTCATTTAATGGGTAGGCTAGAACGCGCCCGATATCGCGAATAGAGGAGCGCACCCCCATCGTTCCAAACGTGCCAATATGTGCTACATGATCCGCGCCGTAGCGCTCGAATACGTAACGGATCACTTCCTCTCGCCGGTCATCAGCAAAATCGATATCGATATCGGGTAGACTCAACCGTTCCGGATTTAAAAAGCGTTCAAAAAGCAAGTGGTGCTTGAGCGGGTCGACATCGGTAATGCCCAGCACATAAGCAACGAGCGATCCGGCGCTCGAACCCCGGCCCGGTCCGACAGGAATGCCCCGCGCTTTCGCTTCCGCGATAAAATCCCAGACAACGAGAAAATAATCGGCAAAACCCATCTTCCGAATCACGGACAGTTCGTGTTGGAGACGCGCTGACACTTTTTCCGGTAAGTCGTTCCCGTAACGCTTTCGGGCCATGGTGAGGACGAGCACCTCGAGCGCCGAATACGCATCGCGCGCCGCAGCAAGTTCAAAATCGTTTTCTTCACCGTCCAGACCCCGTGATGCGGTGAGGTGTCCCCGTTCAAAACCGGCCTCCTCGAACAGCGCCTTAAGGCGCGGGGCATCCAGAGGATAGCGCGGCATCTTCGGCGTACTGTCTGGCAAAACGAGCTGGATCCGTTCCGCAAGTTTTACCGTCGCAACGCGCGCCTCCGTCGACCACGGCAACCTTTCTTCCATCTCTTCGGGTGACGCAAAATGGTATCCCGATGTTCGAAGCCGCGGACGGTTCGGATCGTCGAGTTTCGTCCCGGCCGCAATCGCCATCAGCACATCCTGCGCCAGCGCTTCATCCGGTGTTAGATAATGGACATCATTGCTGGCGACAAGCGGGAGGTGAAGCTTTTTGGCTAGTTGCACGAGGAGCTGGTTCACTTTTTTTTCTTCTAAAAGACCGTGATCCATCACTTCCAGATAAAAACGTTCCCCTTCAAAGACCGTCGAGAGTTTTAGGGCAAGCTGAACGGCACGTTCGAAACGACCTTCTAGAAGCAGGTGACTGATCTCCCCGTCCATACCGCCGCTTAAAACGATAAGACCGTCGCGATGTTTAAAAATCGTATCTAAAGGGAGGGGCCCTTCTAGTTGCACAGCACTGGATAAAGCCACGAGGGAACGGTAGCCCACGATGTTTTCCGCAAGCAAAATGAGCGAAGGCGGATCACCCTTGTGATCTTCAGCAAATATAGGCTGGTGCGTAAGTTCCAGGCCGATGATCGGCTTGAGACCGTGTGCACGCGCGAGATCATAAAACTTAATCGCACCGTAAAGGTTGTTGCGATCGGTCATAGCCACAGCCGGCATGCGCATTCTTTTTGCCATCTCCATCAGCCGCGAAAGACGCACGGTACTGTTTAAGAGCGTATATTCGGTATGTACATGAAGATGAACGAAGGAAGACATAACCCACCGTCCTTTCCACGCCGGCTTAGCGGCACGGCCCTCGTTTTTCCGCGTCCGGACATGACCTCAGTCACACGTGCATACGATGAAAGTAAAAGGAGTGAGCGCATCGTATGATTCGCCTGATTACGATTTATTTCATCGCCTTTGGCATAACCCTCGGCGGGACTTTTCTAGCCGGTTTCTCCGCCCTTCTCACCCGGCAAGCGCCGTTTGAACTGATGAAAGACGTCGCTCAGGACCTTAAATTTTGGGCGATCATTGCCGCTATCGGTGGCACATTTGATGCTTTAAAAGGTATAGAAGAAGGGTTTTTGGGTGGACAGTACTCTTCTCTGTTACGGCAGATCTTTTATTTTTTTGCTGCCTTTTTCGGAGCCAATACGGCAAGCGCTATGATTTTAATGCTCATTCGCTCGCTTTCATCCTGAGCTCTTTTTGGACGAGCTTTATTAAAAACTAGGAAAAAAGGGCGCGCTATGCAAAGGGCGGGCGCGTTGGTGAAAACCTGGTGAGACAAAAGGAAGCGGGGTGACAACTTATGATTATGCTCGAACGGGCAACCAAGCGCTTTACCGTCGGCGTGATCATCTTTTTTTTAGGTGTGTTAAGCGGAGGCATACTGACGATGCTGGAGTGCGGCGATGAGATGGGGCGCTTCACCTTGGAAAACGCAAAGCTCCGCCTCGAACAGGAACATCTTCGGGAGCAAATCACGGAACTGGAAAAAAAAGCACCCAATCTTTCCCGTCTTACCGTTCAGGACGTCACGATATCGATCGACATGACCGGAAGCGGCAGCGAAATCGTCAAACAAGAACTGACGCGGCGCATTTTGAGCGATACGCGCCATCTGCTCGGTAAAGACTTAAAAAGCATCGGAGAAATGAAAAACGTCTTATTCGAACTGTATGGCCCCCGTCTCTACGAGATCGGCGGGCGAGAAGTGCGCATCCGGCTTCAAACACTCGTCATCGCGCCCGTCCTCGAACTTCACTTCAGTGCAGAACCATAACGTTTTTCGCGGAACATGAACGTTTAGCCATGTATATTAACCTTCCCACATCTGGGCACGGAACAATGCTTTTCCGACCCTCTCTCCGTCTGCATACATATCGACCTCGCTTTGCGCCCCCTTACGGGTTGTGGAAAGAACACGCGGTTCAAAGCGTACATGTCCATCGATCGGCACAGGTTTAAAAAAGTACACATGCACATCCTCGACTTCGTAATCTCCCTTGAGCGTCTGTTTAAGCGAAAGACGCCCAGCTTCCAATAACAGATTGACGAGCACACCGCCCGATAAAACCCCGTACCGATTGGACATCTGCGGAACGATTTCGCCGATATAGGCGCCATCGCTCTCTTTATCTTCTACGAGATGTGAAAACATCTGATCATCAAATGTATCGCTGAATTGCGGCTGCTTTTGCATCGTCTGCATCGCCTTTAACACATCTTTCCGCGTGAGCACACCTAGAAGACGGCGCGTGCTGTCGATTACCGGCAGCAGATGAACACCTTCCCAGATCATCGCATGCGCCGATGCAGCAAGTGTATAATGCGGTTTTGCAAATCCTCCCCCAGCGCGGATCACCTGGCGGAGCGGTGTATCCGGAGACAGACCGATGACATCGCGGGAAGAGATCACGCCGTAAGCGATGCCGCCATTATGGACGACCGGAAAATGATGATGGCCGGTCTCCTGTGAACGGCGCAGAACATCTCCCACCGTCTCCTCAAGTTCAACGTAGACTGTTTGCGTAAGCGGGATCATCACGTCTTCGACCCGCAAGATTTCTTTTTTAATCATGTTATCATAAATCGCCCGGTTAATCATCGAAGCGACAGTAAACGTATCATACGAACATGAAATGATCGGTAAAGACAGCTCATCCGCCAGTTGCTTCGTCGCCTCCCGGGCATCAAACCCTCCCGTGATGAGTACGGCAGCGCCGGCAAGGAGAGCGAGACGGTGCGCTTCGTCGCGATTCCCGACGATGAGGAGGTTGCCCGGTTCAACATATTTCATCATGTCGTCCAGGCGCATAGCCCCGATGACGAATTTATTCAACCGCTTATGGAGACCATTTCTACCGCCTAAGACTTGTCCATCGACGATCGAGACAACTTCCGCAAAGGTAAGCATCTCCATCGTCTCTTTGCGTTTTTTTTCAATGCGAATGGTTCCCACCCGTTCAATGGTGGAGACAAGACCGGCGACTTCCGCATCTTTGATCGCACGATAGGCCGTTCCTTCACTCACCCCGATCGTTTTCGCGATTTGTCGAACCGATATTTTTTCTCCCACTGCAAGTGACTCGATATGTTTTAATATGCGTTCATGTTTGGTTGCCACGCGCCTATCCCCCTTTAACCCGCTCGTCTTTTCATCTCATACGCCGAACACACTGGTACACATCTCCATCATATCATATAACAGGTGAGTGATGGGCGCAAGATAATGGCACAGGTAAAAAGGGGTGCGTACGCGCGTATGACCATTAAGGTAGTAAATTTGCTCTTTGAAAACGTTTTTTAGGACGTTTCGCGCGAAGCTTCTTGAGAAGATCTTCCGCTTCTTTACGCTTTTGTATAAGTCGATAAGCGGTTATCTGTGCTAATAGAATGACAAAAAGAAACGTCCCCCAGATCAAGGAAAATCCTTGTCCAAGTGACGTTTCTATAAACGCCGGCAGTGTCCCCAAGAATATAGCCAGAAGTAACAGAGTGATCAATAACTTGATCATCACCCACACGCGGCTCTGCTGGTCTAGACGCATAGTATATCCCTGCCCCTTCCTACTTAAAGTTTAAAACCACATGGATTCATTTATGATCCATGTTCTTTTTTAAACTATGCCGGGACAGGCAAATTAGAACCCATCATGTGGAAAGCACGTTTAAAATCATGTGGAATCCAAGTTTAAACCGGGCGTGCGTCTACAGTTTAACAGGCTAAACGCTCACAGCATCGTTTAAAGACAAAACTTAAGCACGTACCGGCAGGTGAAAGCTTTCTCCCACCTTAAGTGGCACACCGGTGATACCTTGTTCTTTCAGTTGTTCAGTAAAAAGTGTGACGTCCTGTTTGATCACCGGAAACGTGTTATAGTGAATGGGAATCACGTACGGTGCCTGAACCCATGTGGCCGCAATAAGCGCTTCTTCCGGCCCCATGGTAAAGTTGTCTCCGATCGGTAGAAGGGCGACATCCGGCTGGTACAGTTCGCCGATCAGTTTCATATCCGTAAAAAGTGCCGTGTCCCCAGCATGGTAAAGCGTCCCGGTCTCCGTTGTGAGGACGACACCGGCCGGCATGCCCAGATACACCGGGTCTCCGTGTTGACTCGCAAGTGAAGAACTGTGGAAAGCCGGTACGAGGCGCACTTTGCCGAACGGAAAAACATACGATCCACCCAGATTCATCGGGTGTGCCTTGGCGCCTTGCTGAGCAAAATATTGGGCCAGCTCAAACGTCGCAATAATCGGTGCGTCATGGGTCCGGGCGAGGGTCAGCGCATCTCCTGTATGATCGCTGTGCGCATGGGTGAGGATGACGGCATCGACTTTGAGCGCATCAAGATCGAACGGTTGTAACGATTGATCTTGAAGAAGCGGATTATCACTTAAAAAAGGATCGATCCAGATATGATGATCACCAGTCATGACTTCGCAGGTGGCGTGACCGTAATAACGAATTTCCATTTCCATCTCCTCCTCGTGACATCCATCCTCGTTCCTATACGTTCTTGCAACACGTCATCCCAAAAGACCGATGAAGCATGTCTTTCAACACGACCTATGCATAAAATGATTTTCCCGATAGCGATCTCCCAGGCACTCAATCGAGCAGGTGCACGAGCCGATTAAACGGTTCGGCTAGAATTTTTTGTATATCATCATACATCTGTGCCAGCCCCTGCTCCAGCTTCAGCAATCGATCAATATCCGGATTAAGCCGCACCGTCTCCATCATCCGTTCGTAATGTTCGGTCTCTTCACGCGTTAAGGCTTCGCCGGAGAGCTGCTTTAGTTCCAAACCCACTTCCAGCGCGCGCAAGTCTCTCAACATGCTGCGTGCCGCTTCATCCTGCGCAATTTTTTGATACAGCGTCTCGAGCTCCTGGTACGTCTCTGTTCCTTCAATAGCCCTCACCAAATCATAGGCATGATGGTATTCCATGACCATCCCTCACTTCCCGTCATTCCCTTATATTGTACCGTATATGCGCGCACTAGACAATCCACAAAAAATCACGCCCCTCAATGACGCTCGCACTCACACGTGACAGACGATAACCCGTCAGGGATTGCGTATGTACATAGGCAGGGTGAGATAAAGAACGTTTACTTATGCCGCACCAATGCCGCACCAACTCCGAAGACGGTGCATACGCTGAAACCAGCTATGAAAACCATCGTTTGATGAAAATTATGCTGTTTGCAAACAAAACCTGCTTGCAAACAAAACCTGCTTCAAACAAATCCCTCATCCAACAAAGTCATCCAAGAACGGGAGGACGACCGTGGTCGCGCATACCTACCAACCTGTAATTGCCATTTTATCCGATCCGCCTATTCGACATACCGGGGAGTATTATTTTTCAAGTTACGATGATTTTTACAAATCGCTCTGTGAACACGCTCAAGCCTCCGGCTTTCACCCATACATCACGACACTCAAAGCGCTGGTTGAAGCGATCCGTCCCCTTCGCCCTGGACCAATCCATAAGATGAGCCATGAGGTGAGCGGTTACGCCTGGTCTGGGGAACGAATGCTAAAACGTACCTTTCCGCTACCGGACCTTATCTATAATCGTCTCACACGGCGGCTTATAGAAAAGAGCCCTTCTTTTTTGTATCTCTTACGCTGGGCGAGTGAAAACCACATTATCTTCTTGCATACGCCATACATCCACAAATGGGAGATGATCCAAGTTTTAAAAGCGTCTCCAGCTTCGTTTTACCTCCCGCCGACCGAACGATATACAGAGAAGGCGCTTTTAAACTTTCTTCAACGTTATCCTGCATTGTTTATCAAACCGGCGCTGGGGAGCCTCGGGCGCGCGATTTTGTATCTGAGACGCGCACACGGAAAACAGGATAAGCCGCGCTACACCTTGCAAAAAAGTGAACATCCGGAGACCGTGTATACGTTTGAAGATGAACCGTCCCTCCTCTCCTGGCTCAAAAAACATGCTCCGCGTCGGCAAAAAATTATCCAACCTGATCTCGCGTTAGCCCGTTTTGAGGGGCGTCCACTCGACTTTCGGGTGCATCTCGTGCGGATTAGACCGAACCAATTTCGCGCAGTCTCCACGATTGCCCGCCTTGGACCACCCGGGCATGTTGTAACCAATGTCGCCCGGGGAGGAGAGATCATACCTGCCCGTCTTGCCTTGGAGCGCCTTAAAGCAACCTATCCCGACTGGCCGCGTGATCTTCACGTCAAGCATTTAAAAGAAATCGCGCGCCTCATCGTTGAATCGTATGTACGCGCTGTTGATCTTCCCGCCATGCCCCTCGTCGAACTGGGCGTTGATCTGGCAGTTGATGAACGTGGCTCGATCTACCTTCTGGAGATCAACGGAAAACCGTCCAAAACACCGGAAAGTCTCGTCCGTACCGAACCGCGCCCGAGCACACGCGCGCTCGTCCGCGCCTTCCGGTCATTTTATGAAGCAAGATCGGCAAAGGAGGACTGACATGGCGTATTTTTTGCTCGGTGTCCTCACCACCCCCTGTTACGGACGGCCGCCCCTTTATGAACCGCGACTCGCCCTGGATCTTGCCCGTTATGCCCGGTACCTGACACATAAGGGACACACAACAGAACAAAGTTTGGCGGCACAACAAAGCCTAGAAGCACAACAAAGCCTAGAGGTGATCCTCTTTACGCCCGCCGACGTCGATATAGAAAAAGGCTTCATCCAGGGGTGGATGCTTACGGACGACCGCTTCAAGCGCGCCCGCCGCCCCCTTCCCGATGTGCTCTACGACCGTTATGTCCCCTGCACGGCGCACCCAGTTTCAGATGAAGTCCTGCGCTGTGTCCGCTCGGGCGTTCAATACCGTTTAAATCGGGGACTGCCGGATAAATGGCAGCAGTACCTCACGTTAAAAAAAGCAGGATTAGAGGCCATTTTACCGGAACAGAAGCTTTATCTTGATGATGACGATATCCGCTCCTGGCCGGAACCCGAATTCATTTTAAAACCGCTTCACGGAGCTTTCGGGCGCGGCGTGATCCGCGTCCGAAAAAAACCGCCCTACCGTATTCACGGTCGGGATGGCCGCGGAAACATCATAACGCTTGACCCTTCCGATGCGCGCACGCTCCTATCACTCCTTGCACCATATCGCGGAAAAAGTCTCCTACAGCAATATCTCGATATAAGCGATGCGGACGGTGTGCCGTATGATCTGCGCCTATTTTTACAAAAAAGCCCCGAGCGCACCCACCCGCCGCGTTTCCGTCTTCTGGGACGCGCCGTGCGTCAAGGTCGTCCCGGCGGGCTTATCGCCAACCTCTCCGGGGGTGGGAAGGCACATCCCGTCCATCACCTTCCGCCTTACTTAAAAGACGTAGATCCCCGCCCCCTTATCCATTCTATCAAGGCACTCGCGACAAGGATCGCCGAACTTTTCGGGCAAACTTTCCCGCCGCAGCTGGAGATGGGACTGGACCTCGCCGTCGACAAAGGCGGTGCCGTCTATTTCTTGGAAGCCAACGCCCGCCCCGGTAGAGGGATCCTGCTTGCCACCGATCTCCCGGCTTACAGGCAAAGTATTGCCGGTGTAGTGATGAATGCGCTAACCATCAATAAACATACGTGATACCAACCAAGAACTCTCATCTATGATCATTCATCTAAAGATACAACCAAGAACATTCATCCAAAAATATTCCTCTCATCGTACAATCAAAAACACGCTTCAAAAAAGAAAACGCATCAAAAACGGGAAAGAGGTAAGATGATGACGATAGATGATAAAAATCCCGTAATCATAAAAAGTGTGCGTGCCATCGTCGTGCCCGATCACAAACCGTGGCTCTCGCTTCCCGCAGCCTGGCTTCAAGAAAGCGACGAGTCTTTGCCGCGCATCATAAGCTTCGGGCAAAAAAGTTCGGCGTATACTTTACGCAAGCATCGCGGCGGAAAAGAACGGATCGTCATTTCCAGCGCACTTCAGGAAGCACTCCTTCTCCCTCTTGAACGACCGCTCACCCTGTATGAAACGCCACGCTCCTTGCACATCGGACCATATATCGGCCTACTAACCATCGGCGATGCAGTGCATCTCAAACGGCTCGCCAGAACCTGGATCCGCGAACGTGTGCTGGAGGAAGGCACGCTGTATGCAACCGTCGATGCGCGAAGCGTAGACTGGGAAACGCTGACCGTCCTAGGCACAATCTTTGACGCAAAAACACCGACAGCGGAACTCATACCGCGTCGGCTCCCCCTTCCAGATATGTTGCTCAACAAAATCCCTTCCCGCCGGTGGGAACACCGGCTCGAACAAAGCGGCTTTTTTGACCGCCTCTATGAACTTTCGACTGCCCGACTCCTCAATCCGTATTATTTTAAAAAATGGGACATCTACCAGCGGCTCATGATCGATCCACGCCTCCGCATGCACATTCCTGAAACGATTCGCAAGCCGAGTGAAGGCGATCTTCACCGTATGCTCCATATCTATGGCGCACTTTATCTAAAGCCGGAAGACGGTTATAAAGGAAAAGGGATCTACTTTTTACAAAAGAAAGGCCCGCACTTGCGTGTCTCGTATCGCACCGGTCGTCAAACAATAACCGAGACGTTTAAAAGTGTGCGTTTGTTTTTAAACACACACCTTCCCCCTGAAAAAATCAAGTATTATGTCGCCCAGCAAGCCGTAAAGCTCATGCAATTTGACGCTCGTCCCTTTGACTTTCGCGCCCACCTCGTTAAAGACGGCATGCGCACGTGGCAGATGATGGGGCTCGTAGCAAAGGTGGCCGGGGAAAGGAGTATCACCACCCATTTGTTTGCCGGGGGTGTCGCGCTTCCGGCAAAAGAAGCCTTGCAAAAACAAGCTATCTTCGATCCGGAAGCACTTCTCCGTCTGATTGATGATCGCGTCCGGCGCATCGCGTATCACCTGGAAAGCACGTACCGCCATCCGCTCATCGAACTCGGTATCGATCTCGGTTTCGATCGAGAAGGTCGGCTTTATATTTTCGAAGTGAACGCCAAACCCGGCTATGCCGTCTTTGAAGCCGTTCCCGCTTTAAACAAAAAAAAGAGCGCCGTCAAACGGGCACTTTTGTCTTATCTCACAACACTGGCATGGGAAGCCTGGACATATCCGGACTCCGGAACAAATGATGCCGCGCCGCGGGATGGAAGAAACGATACCGCGCCCAGGGATGAGAGAGAGGTGAGAGAGGATGACATTAACCCCTCCGGAACAAACGGTGCTTCTCCTCACCACAGCCAAAAAGACGCTTAAAACGGATCTCGTGACCGGCACCTACCGCCGGTACCAGGAACTCGCCCGCACTGGAAAAACGTTCGGTTTTCGGCTCGTCGCCGCTTTTCCGGAAGACATTTCTGTAAAAACGCGTACCTTTACCGCCCGCAGCTTCACAGAGAAAGTGCCGTATGCCGTGATCGGTCGAGAAAAACTGCCTCCCGTCATCTACAACCGCATCAGCACCAGAAGCGACGAACGGCGCTATGCCCCGCTTCTTAAAGCGCTTCGAAAACTGCCCTCCGTCACGGTTTTTAATCCGGGTTTTTTTAATAAATGGATGCTCCTCGGAGCGCTTAAGGCGTCCCCTTCCTGGCCGTTTAAACTTCCGGAAAGCGGCCGTCTAAACGCACAGATGCCGGACGGGCTGGATGCGCTTTTCAGTCGAATCGAGGGTGATGAAAATAAGGTCGTGTATCTCAAACCGATTCACGGTCATGCCGGATTAGGCATCCTCACCATCGAGCCGATCGAAGGTCCTCCCCAGCCCGCCCCCACCGAACGCGCGACGTACCGAGCGGATGAGACATTTATCACGCCCTGTCGTTATCGATTAACCTTACAAACAGCGAGCGGCCTTAAGCGCACCCGTATCGAACATCAAGAAGCACTCGCGTCATTTATTCACGCTCTTTCCCGACGTGAACCGTATATGTGGCAAAAGCGCGTCCCACGCCCAAAGCCGCCCGGCCCCTCTAACTTGGGTGCCGTCGATATTCGAACCTTGATGCAAAAAAAGAGCGATGGCAGATGGCAGCTCACCGGATGGGCGCTCCGCGCTGCCCCGCCGGACGGCATTACCACACACGTTCCGCACGGCGGGTTTCGCCCCCCTAGATTACAAACACTGAAACGTCTTTATCCCGACCTTGACCTCGAACAATTTTTAAAACGGCTGAAATCCGCAAGCCACATCGCCGCCCGGACGATTGACGCACACTACGGGCGCGCCCTCGGCGAGCTATCGCTTGATTTTGCCCTCGGTAAAGAAGGCTCACTTTGGTTTTTGGAAGCGAACAGCAAACCGATGCGCTTCGATGAAAGACGGATCGAAGTTGCCTGGCGGCGGACGTTTTGGGAAACGGTGACCTACTTTATGAGCAGGACCGGCGTCCATATCGGTGTATAACACATGCACCGCTCTGTACGTCAGGTATAATTGCCCACACAAGCGTTTAAAGCGTTAAAATGTTAAACAAGTAAAGAACAGGGTGATCCGTCATGCAAGAAGATCGCGTTTTATCCTTCCCACAGGCGATATCCATGAAGCGCTTGGATGGCGGAACATGGCAGACTTATCGTCCCCGTCTTCTTGCCTTCATTCAGCGCTACGGAGAAAAGCGCATCGCACGCCGGACACTTGTTCGCCTCGCCACCGATGAAGCGCTCGCCTATGATCCGGAGGGCGGCATCTGGGTCGCCCATGCGGGCGGACGCGTGCTCGGTGTTCTGGCCGTGCGACGTGCCGGGATCGTGCTCTCGATGATCGTCGTCCATCCCCTCTACCGGAGAGCGGGTATTGGAGTAAAGCTATTAAATGAAGCCGTGCGCACGACCAAAAGGCTGTATGCGCGCATTAGCGCCGACAATACCCCCTCTTTGCGCCTTGCAAAAAGCACGGGCTTTATCATCATCGATCGCATCGTCACGCGGCGCGGCCAAACGATTGTTATTGTCGCACGTGGTGCATGGCAAAAAAAGGAGGCGAAAGCGTGTGCCGCATCGGTTTTTTGACGTACCGTCACCGGAATAGACTGGAAGCACTGCCTTATTTTAAACGCCTCGTCCGGGTAGGACAAACGCTCGGTATGACGCTTTACGCTTTTTCCGTCGATGATCTGGATCTGGAAAAGAGGACTGTGCGTGCTCTTCTACCGACATCGTTTGCGCCTACATTCAAACCCACATTCAAATCTGTATTCAAACCTGAAAACAAACCTGAAAACAAACCTGAAAAAGAAAAGGTTTGGAGTCAGTCTCGAACCCTGACTGCTCAAACGCTCCCCTGGCCGGATATTGTTTATGACTTTGTGCGCTATCATCCGACCGAGCAATTTGCACGCTATCGTATGCTCCGTTCGCGAAACGTTTTACCCTCACTTTACCGGGGCGGCAGCAATAAATGGCGACAGTACGACATACTCTCTCGAAATAGCGAACTCCTTCCCCATTTACCGCAAACCGTACGCTGGAAAAAAGGTGTGCGGCTTTCGGACGTGCTGACACCCTTTTCCGGGAAACCCGTCCTCATCAAACCGATAAACGGAACGGGCGGTAGAGGGATCCTCTCCCTTGATGAGGACGATGTGCGACGCTTAACGTTTGAGTCGCACCCACGTGTCGGTGCATCAGAAAAAGAAAAGGTTCAAGCCCTCACCCTTGCCAGCGATAGGATCGTTCAAGAAAAGCTCGATCTAACATACGGCGATGCCATTTACGATACGCGCGTTTTAGTGCAGAAAAATAAAAATGGAACCTGGCAAATGACGGGTTATGGAACGCGCCGCGCTCACACATCATCGATCGTCACCAATCTCTCGCGTGGGGGACACGCACTCCTCACCGAAACGTTTTTACAAAACATCGCACGGCTTAATGTCGCGCGTACCTTGCAAGACATAGAGCGTCTCAGCCTGAGCGTTTGCGAGACGCTCGATACTGCAATCGGCCCGCTGGTAGAGCTCGGGCTTGATCTGGCCATTACACGAGACGGCAGAGTGTATGTGCTCGAAGCGAATACCAAACCAGACCGCATGATTCTTTTAAAAACTGGGCAGAAAGAGGCCTTTACGACCGCCCACACCCGCCCATTGATTTATTTATGTGACATGTTCACGTCGGGAAGTCTTCGCGCATATAAATACGCATCTTTCCAGTAACCTGTCATAAGATCGCTGATCTGTACCCCTTTACCGCCGGCAGGTGAAGCGTGAATAAACTTACCACCTCCGATATAGATACCATCGTGATTCATCGAACGGTCTTTGCGCGTGGTAAAAAAGACGAGATCTCCGACTTGCAAGTCTTCTTTTTTCACCGGTGTTCCGAGTTTGGCTTGTTTGGCCGTCGTCCGTGGAAGCTGGATGCCGAGATCGCCGTAGACGCGTTTAGTGTAGGCCGAACAGTCGAAATGATAGGAACCATCTTGATCGTATGTCGCGCCAAAACGATACGGAACGCCGAGATATATTTTAGCTTGATGGATGAGTCTTTCTGTAAAATCCCCTGTCTCCTGAATAGATACAGACGTAACCTGCTCATTTTTAGTATCGTTTTTAGCATCGTTTTTAGTATCGTTTTTAGCTTCGTTTTTAGCATCGTTTTTAGTAGCATTTTTAACATTGTTTTTGGTAAGATTTTTAGTATTGTTTTTGGAAATATTTTTAGTATCGTTTTTAATATTCTGGACGTTTGTTGTTTTGGAATGCGTTTGAACGGAATGGGAGACTTTATCCGTCAGGTTCCAGGTTGCAGTCTCCGTGGCTGGAGCTGTCTGGGTGGTGTCGGCAGTTTGGCTGGTAGAGACAGACTTCCTTGTTGTATCAGTTTTAGCAGGCACCGCCGTTTGCATAGCTTGAACGGTATACTCAGCCGATCGAGTCCCCAGACTTTGTGTAAAGGCATGTTGATACGATAAACTATCTTGTACTGGCTGACCCGATAGACTCGCTAGACTGGATGGACTGAAAGAACTTGATGAGGTGTACGTAAACATCGTACACATGCTCATTATGTATAACACCATCACGTACACGGTTCGTTTCAGCTGCTTCGTTCTCATCATCCTTTTAAGCTCATGAAAAAATTGTCTTAACATGATCCTTCTCCTTTCCCATAAGGATTCCATGGGCTGCTTAGGATTCCATGGACCGCTAAAATTGTTATCCATTACCCTACCGAGCTCTAACCCTACCGTACTGCTCCTTCAACTTTCTTCAATCTTAACATGGATCCTCGACCTGGGTGATGGTAGTTAATGGCAAGATGTGCGTAAAAAGGCAATTCTCTATCAGATCGAACAGAACTGAAAAGCTCATGCCTAAGAACTGATTGCAAGACCTGTTCAAAAAGATCAAAGAAATGGGAAAGGCGTGATTCAAGACGCACGCCCATATCTAGCGAGTGCATCGCGTACGCACCCCATACACCAAGCGCTAAAAGAGCTTATAGGGATAGTAAGAGCGCTGAAAACATCTAACATCGAAGGATTATCTTGCTTTCAGTGATATAAGAAAGCATTAAAAAACGCACTATATGCTACTACAAATATTGTGCAAAAAGGGTTGTCCGCATTTGTTTGGCTCATACCTGTCTTGGATTTCCCTATCAACAATCAAATCGAGAGCTCAGACGCCGTATGACTCCCATCTCGGTGAGGCTATGATTTTGTAGGCCTTGTTGACCATTTTGGCCAGTCGGAACGAAAGCACATGTGCTTCTTCATGTTGCAGCCTGTAAAGTGTATGCTTAATGCTGGTGAGCTCGTTCTTTGAAAAATATTGCTTCACCCGTCCGCTTTGTTTGATCAGGAAAAACAGCCCCAGGGTCTGTTCATCCAGCGGGGCAAAATCTAACATTTTTTCTCGCATGTTCCTGACGATTTCCTCCCTAACGGTTGGTTTTACTTCCATCAGACGGGTGACCGGGAAGACTTGAAAAATATGTGTCTCCACCGACCGTAGGATGTTTCGCCGAACCAGGTGATCGGCAATCCGTTGCCTTGTCCGCAATCGTTTATTGGAAAAATAAATGAACCATTTGAACAAATTTCTGGGTTTGTTAGCTCTTTCGATTGTATCCATGACAGCATCAAGAAAAGACAACCCCGTACGGGTTGAGTCGATCACGGTAACAGATTGTTCGATCTCCTTTAGCTTTCCTCTGTAGAACAATTCCATCATACAAGAAGCAGCTGTAAAAAATTCAACAGGTTGGAAGATTCTTCCCCTAAAATAGCCCGAATTTTGCACCAACAGCAGCAGAGAAAATTCTTCAGGTAGGCTTAATCTCTCTTTTTGCATAGAAATGACTCACGCTCGCTTTTTATTCCCATTTGAAATTTTTTATTGAGATCAGTGTGCTTACCAGTAAAATTCCGACCAACACCCAAATGTCTTTTGCAACATCGGAAAAACCTTTCCCCAACCAGATGCCTTTTAACAAATCCACCGCATAGGTAAGCGGCAGCGCTTTTGAAATGTTCAACATCACATTCGGCATAATCTCAAGCGGCAAGGTCGCACCGGTCAAAAACAGCATAGGAAAATACACGATATTCGCTACGGCAGTCGCAAATTTCATCGTTGGCGCAAAGCTTGCAATCAACAAACCGATGGAAAATATACTCAACGTCGAGAGAAGAAACGCAACAAACATGTCAAACGCATTACCCATAAAATGCAGATCAAACACAAGTTTACCCACCACAAACAAAATGACCATGCCCACAAACGTCATAAACAAATTAATCAAAATTTGCGATAGGAGAATGTAAACAGGATGAATCGGGGTCGCTTTTAAACGCTTCAGAATTTTTTTCTCTCGATACCCGACGACTGCCAACGGTAAGCTCATGATTCCGTTCACCGCAATGATTAACGCAGTATAGGAAGGAACAGAAACATCCACAGTACCATATCCGTCAAACATTTCGGATGGTTCGTTCCCATAGATTCCGCCCATAATAAGCAACAGCAATGATGGAAATACCAGTGCAAAAAAGACGTTCACAAACGTGCGCAAATATAGTTTTAATTCAATATATGTAATCTCGTATAATTTTTTCATTCTGTCTCCTCCCATTTCATGCCGGTTATTTTCAGAAAAACGTCTTCCAGTGTAGGTTGAATCACCTTGAGTCCGCTGTAAGCAATTTGCCTGTCGTTCAAATAACTGACGACATTGTGAACCAGATTTGCTCCCTTACCTCTAGCGCAAATCTCAGAACCTTTCTGTTCAACGTGTGTTACACTCTCTACCCGCTCGAGTTCTGCCAGATTTATATCGGATACACGAAAGATAACTCTATCCTCCAAATCAAACATCCTGATCAGATTCTCCACAGTGTCGACCGCAACCACTTTTCCTCTGTTCATAATCGCAATTCGGTCACAGAGGTATTCGGCTTCCTCCATAAAGTGTGTGGTCATGTAAACTGTTTTTCCATTTTTTTGCAGATCCTTTATCAGATCCCACATAGAACGCCGGGCTTGTGGGTCAAGACCAGTGGATAGCTCATCTAGGAAAATAATTTGAGGATTCGCAATCAAAGCGAGAACGATCGCTAGTCTTTGCCGTTGGCCGCCTGATAGCTTGGAAACATAGGAATTGATCTTGTCAGCAATCCCGAACTTCTCAAGCAGCATCTCATATGGCAAAGGATTTGCGTAGAAAGAAGAAAACATCTTACATATTTCCCAGACCTTGATATTGTCTTGGTAGGAAGTTTCCTGCAATTGTACGCCGATCAGATCATACAAGCGTTTTCGTTCGGTTTTGGGGTCTAGTCCCAAAACACGAATGCTACCGGAATAATGGTCTCGTAATCCCTCAATACACTCTATGGTAGTCGTCTTTCCCGCCCCATTCGGACCAATCATCCCGAAAATTTCACCTTCTTTTACCGAAAAACTCACATGATCAACAGCGCGCACGCCTTTGTACTCTACTACTAAATCGTTTACCTCGAGTCTGGTTGGTACCCATAAACCCACCGGCTGAGCATGGTCGGGAGAATCACCATCAACAAAATCATCCCCTTTACACCAAGTCTGACTTGGTCGTAACTCCGTGTAAAGAGAGTAGAAAGTTCACCTCCGTTCATCGACATAGAAGGATTGAATCAATGTCTGCTGATAGAAGGCTCCGGCGTTCGTGACGCCTTCAACATCGATCGTGACCGTGTACACACCGGGCGAGATTCGCCGAGCAAGTTGTGGCTTGGAAGAGGATTATGTAAAATGGGGAAGGACAGCCCA
>PEBX01000195.1 GCA_003050645.1 Candidatus Carbonibacillus altaicus | reverse complement strand
TTTTTAACGCTTACCTTGCCCAAACATCTGGGCGGTAGGGAGATAAGCCTCTACACCATGCTCCTCGTACTCGAACGACTGGCACAAGGCGACGGTTCAACTGCTTTGGGACTCGGCTGGCACCTAGGCATCGTGCTGAACGAGCGTACCGAGCGGCGCTGGCCCGATCACATCTGGCGCGCTTTGGCAGAAGCGATCGTAAAAAACGGTGATATGATCAACCACTATGCCAGTGAAGCCGGGACCGGCAGCCCGAGCCGCGGGGGGCTCCCGCACACGCGTGCCGTTCCCGCAGAAGACAGCTCAAAAAACGACAGCAGGAAAAATGCCTCGGAAAAAACAGGCTGGCGCCTCTACGGTCGCAAAACATTCGCCACGCTCTCACCCATCCTGCGTCATTTTACGGTAACCGCCCGTATAGATAAAAAAGTAGAAAAAAATCCTACGAGTCCGTCGACCGACCGGATAGGTGATGCGAACGACCGGACGGACGGCGTGATCGAACAGCCGGGCGAAGCGATCGGAAGATTTTTTATATCCCTTCCCGAAGCGCCGCCTGTCTTAGAACAATTTATCGACACGCCCGAAGAAGCCATCTTTGATCCGGACAACCCGGACGTCTGGATTATACCGACCTGGGACACGCTCGGTATGCGCGCAACCGGGAGCCATGACGTCGTGCTAAACGGTCTGTTTGTGCCGCGTTCGGCCTTGATCGAATGTACGTATCCTGCGTCAAAAAAAGAGTCCGCCAAATCACAGACCATTAGTGACGGTTGGCTTCTTCACATTCCTGCCACCTACCTCGGGATCGCCCGTGCAGCGCGCGATTTTGCCCTGCACTATGCCAGACATTATCAACCGAGCAGTCTCACGCAGCCGATCGGCGAGCTACCGCATATCCAGACACTCATCGGAACGATAGAAGAACACTATCGAACCGCACGCACCGTCCTCTATTCGACCGCCGCCCACTGGGATAGATCACCACAACAAAGCGCACATCTCGCGCCTGATCTCGGCCTTGCCAAGCGTTTTGTCATCGCTAACAGTCTTGCGATCGTCGATCTCGCCATGCGCATCGTCGGCGGTCAAAGCCTAAGCCGATCACGTCCCCTCGAGCGCTACTACCGTGACGTACGGGCCGGACTCCACAACCCGCCTATGGACGATACGGTTCTTCTCCAGCTAGCCCGACGTGCGCTCGATGAAATTTAAACCGTTCTTACCGTAACGGCCTTTCTACGTCTTGTACTTTCTAATTTTGTTAAATCGATTAAGGCTCACCCAAACATGAAGAGCGCCCGGAAAAGGAGACAACAACATACGAAGTAAGCCCTAAAGACGGTTTGCCTGTTCATCAACTCGTCATCCCCTTACGAGAGACCGACGGGAAAGCCCACCCTTTCAAGGGTGGGAGGAGGTCACACCTTTCGCAATAAAAAGGCGCTATTTTCAGCGTGATTATACCTAAAAGTGCAAGAAAAGGAGAAAAGACCATGCAACACAATGTTATTTCCGCCTTATCCTCTAATGCTATATCGTTAAGTCTGGCTCTTGTCGCCGTCCTCTTTCTCGCCTGGATGCGATCCAAAAAAATAAGCTTCGGGACGCGCGTCATGGTTGCTCTCGGATTAGGTCTCATCGCCGGACTCGTCATTCACCAGTTGTCTGCTTCTTATGAGAGTCTTCAGACCTTCGGGCAGATGTTCGTCAACCTGATTAAAATGATCGTCATGCCGCTCGTCGTCGCATCTGTCATCTCCGGTATTACTTCTTTAAAACAACCGGAACAACTCGGCCGTATCGGCAGTATGACCATCGGTTTATTTCTTATTACCACTGGACTTGCCGCAATCATCGGGCTTTTCACGGCTCTCCTTATCCATCCAGGTCAAGGCATCGAACTCGTACCACCTGCAGATTTTAAAGCTCGAGAGATTCCTACCTTCTGGCAAGTCATACTCGATCTCTGGCCGGTCAACCCCATCGACGATATGGCCAAAGGAAAAGTCGTACCGGTTATCATTTTTGCCCTCTTTTTTGCACTGGCTATGGTGAAACTTGACAGCAAAAAACCGGAACTTGTACAACCCATCAAACAATTTATTCAATCGTTTACGAACATCATGTACGAAGTGACAAAAAGTATCATCCGCCTCACGCCTTACGGTGTCTTTATGCTCATCGCCTCTATGACCGCTGCGTACGGTCTGGAGACGCTATTGCCACTGATGAAAGTCATCATCACGACGTATGTCGCTCTGTTCCTGCATTTTTTAATCGTTTTTTTGCCGATGATCATCTTCTTAGATCGCGTGAACCCTATCGTTTTCTTGCGTAAGATCGCACCGATGATGGCCGTCGCTTTTACAACCCGTTCCAGCTATGCAGTGCTCCCGATCAACATCGAAATCATGGTCAAGCGTCTCAAAATCCCGGAAAATATCGCTAGCTTTGTCGCCCCGCTCGGTACGGCCATGAACTATAACGGCTGCGGTGGTGTATGGCCGGCGGTCGTCGCTATATTCGCTGCCGAAGCCTACGGTATTCCGTTAGGGATTACCGATTATATACTGCTCGTCCTCGTAGCGATGATCTCCTCCATCGGTGTCGCCGGCGTCCCCGGTCCAGCCTCTATCTCCACGACCGTCGTCTTGACGACCATGGGCCTCCCTTTAGAAGCACTGGGTCTCGTCTTGGCCATCGACGCATTGGTCGACATGGGCCGCACCCTCATCAACCGAACGGGCGACCCGATCATCGCTCTTTTTATCGCCAGACGCGAAGGTGTATTTGATGAAAAAGCATTTTATGAACCTGACGAGGAACTGAGTGAATCATTCCAGGGTGAATGATCAAGGGCATATCAGATTAACATCCGCAATAACTTAACTCAACAAACCCCGATGCTGCCTTACGCACCATCCGCTGAGCTTTATCGC
>PEBX01000194.1 GCA_003050645.1 Candidatus Carbonibacillus altaicus | reverse complement strand
ATCATGTGGCCGCCCGCTCAGCAAATATTCGGCACGACCTCGCTCAGCCTCTACGACTGGTTCATGTCGCTCGGTTATGCAGTGCTGCCCTTTATCGTAGTGGGACTTACGCGTTTTTTCCTGGATCATATGAGGAAGATGTCGCGAGAAAGGGCTTAAAGGGTGTAAAGAGACTGTATGCCCGAAGCGGGCGACGTCCCCGGCGATGAGGAGGGCGCGCCTGTCTTCTGCTTCTACCAGGCGCTTCGAATCTTTTGCTCTTCATGTTATTCGTGTCTTGACAAGGTGGGCATTACAGCCTATGATAGTAGAAAGACTCTTAAATTTATGGCATCGCGATTCTCCGCATTGCCTTTAACATTCTAAAGCTTCTCTGTGTATTCTTTTGTGACGGCAATGTTGGAGGAACAACCCGCCCTATAAGGAAAGGAGGAAGTTCATTCGAAGAAATTTGATTTTGATTTGTTGGTCCTATCAATATTCCAAGGGTATCTTAATAATTGATTAGCGAGGAGGATTTAAGATAAGGTTAAGTAAAAAATGGGCAATTGTAGGAGCATTATGTCTAAGCCTTGGTTTTCTAGCCGAGGTCGTATTTGCTGCCGATCAACAACAGGCAATGCAAGATAATGCTCAAGTGTTTACCGCTAGTGACATTCAATTTTACAAAACACTTCCAGGTGACCCCGATCAGGAAACAGAAAAAGGATTGATTGAACACAGGGATGCTATTGAACTTGTGGATCAGCACATGCTCAAAAAAGGTGTGCAAATGACAGCAGATTTTGACAATGTTGAATATCAACAGTATGTTCTTTCGTTGGGAACTGCCTTTGATGAGTTTAACGCGGAGGACATGAAGAAAATATTAGATCTCGTTAAGTTCATTGATTTATATGAAAACTACACAAAGAATGATCAATTGAACGAGTACAAAAACCTGCTGAACCAACGGGTACAGCTCTCTAAAGATCAAACTGACGAATTGGCTCTCCTTCTGCCAGTTTTCAATGCACCAACAACGGCGGGTAATGAGGCTCCGGATTCCGCAAAAGCGTTAGAGAACGCCACGGACATATCTTTAACCGCAGCGTCAAACGGGTATGATAACATTGCTACCAGAGATTATGCCTACGAATGGTGGGATGGTCGAAATCCGGTATATTCTACCTACTACGCTGAAAAAGCAGGGTGTGATGTGACAGACAAAAAATGTTGGACCAAATGGAACGACTGCGCAAACTTTGTGTCGCAGTCCCTTCGCGCGGGAGGAATGAATTTCCAGTACGGAGCCCACTACACAAGCAATGCATCCTGGTTTTTTGGCCCATTGGTTCCGTCCTATACATGGGGGGTGCGCATAAATTCTATTTGCATTGGAGAGGAAGAGCCGGGGTTGCTCAAAGTGTTACCGACTTACAAACTGGTGATGCTGTAAGCGCCGATTTTACTGGTGACGGTGATATTGATCACACGGCGTTAATTACCAAGAATACTGGAAATTATAACAACAACAAATATCTTACATAACATACAGCTGATAAAAAAGAGTTGACGACCCTCCAAGATTGGTATGGAGGCGGTTTTGTAGTGTATGGTTACGAAATAGACAAAGCCGATAATTAATAATGCTTATTTAGAAGGGATAAAGAAACCCGCCTTTGTATGAGCGGGTTTTCTTTATCCCTCTATATCGACAGTAATGTTCGGAACCTTGTAGATAAAATAATTATGATTCCATTTTTTGATGGTAATAATAGCTTCTTGATTGTCCTTTTCAAAAAAATATCCAGCACCATCCTGCCTAACGAATTTCCAGCCATCGTTTTTCATTCGATCCGTTAGAAGTTCGTCAGGCTCGGCTACTCGGGTAAGATACTGCCTGTTTCCATCGTTATCTTTTTCTACAAAAATTACTTTCTGATCCGAGGTATATAACTTATACATATTCTTTACATTGTTGTACCCAATGTTATTAATATACAAGCCACTCCCGATTAAAATTAGGACAAAAGCCGTCAAGACACTTATTACCGCGATTTTCCAAGGTTTCCTCATATGTTTATGTTTCACCGCCAAACATAAGTTTTCGTTCATTGTACCATTATATGTTGATAAACTCCAAAAAATGATTAGAGTAGCGGAGACGCAAATGAATCGATGTAATGCCCCCCTTTGTCAAGACACGAATAAAGAAAAAATAAGTTAACTCCTCCCTTCGTGTGAAATAGATAGATTACGATGCTTTTGAGACGGGTGTCTGCGCATACAACTGATCGGGCTTCGCGCCGTCCAGGGATTGATGAGGACGCTCCTGATTATAAAATTGCACATACTTGGCGATCCCTTTACGCAGCGCTCGCGGATCCTCGAATTCATTGAGATAAATGCATTCATACTTCAACGATCTGAAATATCGTTCAGTCCGGCTGTTATCCGTTGCTCTGCCCTTGCCATCCATCGATACTTTGACGTCTTCCTTGTCCAGCAGTTCAAGATAGTCTTTATTAGATAGTCTTTATTAGACCCCCATGCCGCTGATGCGGCACCATCAGATGATGAAAATGACGGTCTTCCCACAGTATAATATTCTTGCGGCTGGTGGAGGGAGGTCGTTGTTCCTTGGTGCTGCGAGCCCGACTCTTAGACTGACCTGGACGACCAGGTGCACCACAGATTGTCGCTCCTTCGGGAAGCACGCGGGGTAGAATGATCCATGTGTGGTCGTTGCACCAGTCCTCAATCTTTCAAGCCGCAAGGAGTTTAAACGCCATGGATGTCGTCTACAGCCATGTCTGTGGACTGGATGTCCACAAAAAGACCGTCGTGGCCTGCATCCTCACGCCGGATGACAAAGAAATCCGCACCTTCTCGACGATGACCGACGATCTGTTCAGGATGGTGGACTGGATAAAAAGCAAAGGTTGCACCCACGCCGCCATAGAGAGCACCGGTTCTTACT
>PEBX01000193.1 GCA_003050645.1 Candidatus Carbonibacillus altaicus | reverse complement strand
ACATGTCTCCCTCACCCCCGAGAAGAAATATACGCTTCCACGAACGCCGCTACGACAAGAAGAATCACCCCAAGCAAAAGAGCCCACACAACTTCCTGAAGCCAACTCGTAAGACGCTCGCCGGAGAGCCTTCCCTCTCGCCGAATGGATCGTAGTACGCGCAATCCGGTAAAGGAAACGGCGGCGATGAGACTTATGCCCCCGATCTCCAAAAATGCGTGGGGCAAAATCTTCCGGAGTACAATCTCCCAGCCCAAGGAGTCCGCTGCGATGCGCACGCTTCCCCCGAGCACAAGGCCTTGGAAGAGGAGAACGAGAAGCGCCCCGAAACCTAAGCTCACCACCCCCACAGCAAATAGCAAAAGCGCTACCCGTCCGTTGTTAAAGAGGATCGTTTCCCAGGAAAGAGTGGGGGATTCAATCGAACGAAAAGCACCGATGATCTCTCCCAAACCGCCGCTGATCGCAAATCCGCCGACGGTTCCAATCCCGAAGACGAAAAGCGACGCACCGGTTGCCGAAAGCCAGAATACAAGCGACGCCTTCTTTTCCTGTTCCGCGGTAACCCCAAAGACCTCCCGGTACCGGAATGTCCAAAACAGCGTCCAGATCCCGAAGAAGGCCAAGCCGTAAAAGAGCCACCCCACACCCTGAACAAGCCCATACGAGGCGACAACCATGCTTACCAAAATCGAAACATAGTAGAGCACACTTTGCGGAGGGTCTACGACCATCTGGAACACTTGCTCTTCAATGCGCTCTTCCTCCGGTGGTCGGAGGCGAAAATCTCTCAAATGAAATGCCTGCAAAAACCTCTGATACCAAAAGGATGCGACCGAAAACACGGCGCCCTTGAGAAACGCGCGAAAGACGAATGCGGCAACGACTCCGAGGATCACCGCGCGAACCCCGAGAAAAATGAACGCCAACGTTCCCAGAATCGCGAGCGGCACTCCGGCAATGCGCTGCACGAGGCATGAGAGAAGTTCCATCTTACTCCGCAAAAACGTCTCCGGCCGCTCCACGCCGAGAAGATGATAGAGCGGAAGGCGGCGAAGATCAGAACGATAGTAAAATACATCCTGAAAATCAGACTGAATGTCACCGGCCACGTTTTGTAACGCAATGAAAAAGACAATGAAGATCAAAAACGCGCGCGCATACGGGTTATGGGCCAGCTGAAGAATCGGCAAGACAAAGGCTAAAACAACGACGAAACCCGTCGGTACCCCCACATCCACCAGGGTTGAGCGAGCCGGTCCTGAAGACGAAGCAGGCGGAGCCGGTCTAAGGCAAATATCCCTTTGGACCGATGTGCGGTCTTCTCTTCTGAGAGGCACCGATCGACGATGAAGCGTGGTATTCGAAATGTCTTTACAGCAGGCTCGATCCGAAATCGCTTGGAATAAAAGACGGCGAGAAGCACAAGCCCCGGGACGAGGAGAAGCGCCACGATCCACATCGGCCCCTCCATAAACGCCGTCACGGCGGAAGGTGAAAGCGGAAACGCTTCAAAGAGGCGCCTCCCTTCGGAGCGAAGGGCTGAATCGACCGCGAGACTCGACTCGGGCGAAATCCCCTGATTCAGCGTCACTCCTCGGACGAGCTCAAGAAAACGGGCGACCAGAACCCCGAACCCATAGGCAAAAAAGCCGACGATTCCCCGTTCCAGGATGCCCGTCAGTACCGTCCGCAGCGTCTGAAGCCCTGCAGCTCCTCCCAGCCCTCGCGTCGCCCCGTGCATGTAGACGGCCAAGACAAATGCATCACCGAGCATCATGAGCGGAATGGCCCGCATCCCCATGACATTTATCAAGCCGAACATGGAAGGTAAGCGTACGGGAAAGTAATACAACCAGCGGGCTGCAATGTCCTCCCACAGCACACTGCGGTAAAACGATTCATCGCTTGTTCTGCTCATACGATAGAAGGAGAAGTGATACTCTCTTTGCAATGTCTCCGGCCGTGTCGAAGTAGCAGTGTAAAAAAGAAAAGTATAAAAAACAAGAAGCATCGCCCTTGTTAAGACCGCACCCCAACTACCTTTAGCATTATTTACTAAAAAAGAACTATCACGCTACTTATAAACACTTCGGTTGCTCGATAAAAAAAGCGAAAAATAGGTTTATCGGAAAAACGTGGAAAAATAGCTCGTAAAAAAATAGGAATGGAGCGCCTCTCCATTCGCAACCATTTTAAGATAATTATTTTAATATTCATCTTTCATGCACCACCGTATTATTTCGTACATCGCTATCTTACCACAAAATGGCTCTCCTATATCCTTCTTTTTTGATCTTACTCTTAACAGTCAAAACAAAAGCTTCCCATCCAAATTTTGCAATTGCTCCGGCACCGGCGGAAGCGATGACAGCAACAAACGTAATTATGGATATATATTTGCTGGCTGTTTCAATGTACTTCAAAATTGCCGCTGTCGTAGCTTCAGATACCCGCAAAGTCGCAGCCACCATTAACAAGAAACTCATCGTTCCTCCTTCTTTTAGTCAAAACTTTTTGGAACATCTCTCGGCGAATAGGAGGTTAAAATTGCGCGCCTCACAAACTTCCTCATCCGCCGTCAGGTACACAGAATCTCCACTCACTTCTGCCCTTCCAGCAACTCTCCGCCATCAGCTTCCTACTAGCTACCCGCGATCCTCCCCGAGCTACTGCTCTGACGAGAACGACTACACCTCACCTCATATCCCATATCACAAATCTTTGTATCTATCTCTGTGTATTCTCCTACCAAAGTCAGCGCGAGATGTCAATACCTCAAATGAGGTATTTTCCCTCGTCGGCGCCCCACCCTTTCATCTTCCTCACTAACTCCCGCACGGTGCTGACGCCGAGTTTCCGATACACGTTTCTCCGATGGGTCCGGACCGTCCAGACGCTGATGTGAAGCTCCTGGGCAATGGCCTCATCGCTTAGCCCTTCGAGCACAAAGTCGAGAACCTCACGTTCGCGCTCCGTGAGCGTATTCTCTAAGAAAACCGCTTTCTCTCCTCCCGTTTCCTCCG
>PEBX01000192.1 GCA_003050645.1 Candidatus Carbonibacillus altaicus | reverse complement strand
GATGGTGACTCTCTCAACGGGGTAGATACGTTCGACATTTTGGATACTTGGGATACTTTAGATGCATCGGGTACGACGAGATCGGTAGGTTCGATCGATTCGTTCTCCTTATCTTCTTCGACCGTAGGAATACGTACGGTGCGCGGCAAAAGATGCGGTACCTGTACAAAAGCAAAAAGTGGCTCGCCCGAAGCATGGGCACTGTGAAGCGGTGCTTCCGGTTCAATTAAGAGCGCCAGATTGAGACTGCGGTTAGCCAGCACTGGAAAAGGACGGCTGGCATCGACGGCCATCGGCGTAAGGACGGGATAGACCGTATCCCAAAACCACTCTTCCAATGCTTCGCGTTCTTTGCGCGTTAAGTCTTTGGGACGCCGGAAGACAATGCCTTCTTTTTCTAAAAGTGGTGTTAACACCTCATTGTAGACATGCATTTGTTTTTGTACAAACTGTCTCGCTTCCTGCATGACCGCCTGATACTGCTCGGTGGCCGTCATCTGTGTCTTATTGTCAATAATCGGGTGGGGCGCATGCATCTGTTGCTTGAGCCCGGCGACACGCACCATGAAAAATTCATCCAGGTTCGAAGCGGTGATGGAAAGAAATTTTAACCGCTCAAACAGCGGATGTTCCTTTTCGCACGCTTCTTCCAAGACGCGCTCATTGAATTTAAGCCAGCTCAGTTCGCGGTTAATAAAATATTCCGGTCGATCGTAACGGTGCCGCTCTCCTTTTTTCATACGCTCCCCGAGACTCATGAACCCAGTGTCTCCTCCTTCGGCATGTGTTCGTGTTTGTTTTCGTCCTGTGCTTCAAGGTCAATCGTTCGAATAAACCAGCGCAGGCGGATTTTCAACCGTTTGGCCAAGCGGCGTACGGCTTCGTCTAGATCATCGCGTAAAATAAGCGGAGATCCACTCACGTCAATGATGAGCGTATAAGATTCAGAAGAGACGCCCGCGCGATCGGTAGGCTCATCGCTACGGTCTACTTCACGGTCGCGGTCTACTTCACGGTCTACTTCTGATATAACCGACGATCGATGCGCTTGTTCATATACAAAAAGGTCATATCGAGCGTCATCTTCATCCCGACCGGCAAGCGCGTCTTCAAAGTCACTTTGATACTCATCCATAAAATCATGTGTATGATCATCGGCATCGTTCACTGCAAGATCATGCGAACGATGATCGGTAAGGTCACCGGCACGATCATAGAGATGATTCTCCGCAAGATCATTTGTCTCCGCATCGCGTACCAGACGCACTGACCGAACGTCACCGGTCTGCCCCCGATCGAGCACACGTGCAAAACGCAGGAGAAGCCCGGCTGTCTTAATCCAGTTTTCATCTTCTTCCTCCAACAGCCATTGATACGGATAGATCAGTGTTGAAAGCTGCCTGGGATTTTTGTAGCCGGCGATGGCCGCGACTATGACGCGTTCACGGTGCGTCAGGGCAAAAAGCGGGGCATGCAGCAAAACATAAAACGTATGATCCGATGCATTGTAGCGGCTAATGACGTGGCCTGCATCATGCAAAAGTGCGGCGGCCCGGAGCAGCCGTCGTTCCGATTTTTTCGGCATAAGAAGTTTGTATAATTTCAGCGCAGCGAGAAAATTCTCCAAAAGCGACCAGGTCATATACGCATGATGACGGTTTAAATCAAGCCCTTCAAGCATGCTTTCAATGCTTGTATCGAGCGGATCTTTAGGGAGCGGAACAAGACGCTCGCGCGCGCGTGCCTCGAACATAACACCATCACGAAGCCCGTGATCGCTAATGATCAGGGTTTTTCCATCGCTCACTTCAAGTAGTGTGCGAATTAAAAGTGCACCGCCGACGACAAGATCCGCGCGCTCACGAGAAAGACCTTCCACCGCCAACCGTTCGGTAAGGCGCATCCGCCGAATGCGCTCAAATATCCAGGTGATATCTGAACTATCCATCTGAAAGCCGTGCAACAGTTTAAGGGGATACTGTTTTTCAGCCTGAACGAGTTTGGCGATGGAACGCACGGTCCCCCCGATGCCGATCACCGGTATGTTCAGCCGATGAATCCAGTCGATGCCGGCAAATAAAGAATACAGGGTTTCCAGAGCCCGACGCAGATCTTTTTCCGTAGGCGGATCTCTCTTAAGCACCTGTTTCATCGTGAGTGCGCCGTACGGAATCGAACGCGTCTCGATCATCTCACGCCGCCGAACGAGCGTGAGTTCCGTACTCCCTCCGCCCATATCAAAGATGAGCGCATCTTTCACCCGGAGCGTATGTATTATCGCCAGATAGCCGAGGTAAGCCTCATCTTCACCGCTTAACAGACGAAATGCAAGACCCGTTTCTTTTTTAATCCGTTTCAATATGTCCTCTTTATTTTTAGCCGCACGAATCACATAAGTCGCGACACCGATGATTTCATCCACCTGATAAAGTTCGGCGAGTTTGACAAATTGCTTCAAGACAGCGATCGTCTGAGACAAACCTTCTTCACGAATACGTCCTTTTTTGTCGACATACTCATTTAAACGGATCATCTGTTTGATGTTCTCAAGCTCGCGCTGGGCACCGCTTTTACCGACTTCAAAGATGACGATACGGATGGAATTGGAGCCGAGGTCGATCACAGCTTTACGCATCGTTTGCCACCACCGATTCGTACAACAGATTCGTACAACAGATTCCTGCAACAGATTCGTACAACAGATTCGTATGACATGTAAACAAATTTTTTATGCAAACTTTCTTTCATTATAACGAAACGGTATGAAAAGCGCTATATGATATTGACCCTGACAACACAAAGTTTGTTTTTGATCTTGCGTCATACATGACATGCCTAAATAGACACCCATTCTGCAAGCGGCATTGCGGTAAGTAGACGTATCAAACAAAAGTAAAAGCCCCTCTGAACAAATCAGAGAGGCTTGAGATAGTCACGCTGCCTGGCAGCGACCTCATCTCCCAGGGGGTCGCCCCCCAAGTACCTTCGGCGCTGGTGTGCTTAACTTCCGTGTTCGGTATGGGTACGGGTGGGTCCACACCGCCTTCGCCACCAGACAGA
>PEBX01000031.1 GCA_003050645.1 Candidatus Carbonibacillus altaicus | reverse complement strand
GGGAATCCAGGAACCCGTCCAGCCTAACGGGTCAGGAAAGCCTGGGCGGCAGCCCCGCTGCCGGATGCCGAGGCTTCTCCCGCGCCTATGGATGGATGCCTCTCACTTCAGTGGGGGGAGGATTCACAATGAACGTCGATAGATGAGCTTCGAGCATGAAAGGATGATGCCTACTATGACGTATTCGATCGTTGCTTTTGATCCAGAGAGAAATGAAATGGGTGTGGCGGTCGCTTCCAAGTTTTTGGCGGTCGGTTCAATCGTCCCCTGGGTCAAGGCCGAGGTCGGGGCTGTGGCGACACAGGCCTGGGCCAATCCGCAGTACGGACCGGAAGGACTCCACCTTTTAGAACAAGGGTATGGAGCAGAGGAAGTCGTGCGACGGCTGACGGAACAAGATGCGGAGCGTGAAGTCCGGCAGCTCGGCGTTGTCGACAGACACGGAGGGAGTGCGTCGTTTACCGGCTCGGCCGCGCACGCCTGGGCGGGGGGTTACCACGAAGCGAATATGGCGGTTCAGGGCAATATTCTGGCGGGTGAAGCAGTGATTCAGGCCATGGTGAAAGCTTTTAAAGAGACGACAGGCCCCCTGCAAAGGCGTCTTTTTGCCGCCCTTTTAGCTGGTGATGAGGCCGGTGGTGACCGACGCGGGAAACAGTCGGCGGCTATGATAGTGGCCAGGCCCCAGGGTGGTTACGGGGGTCTTTCAGATATCGCTTGCGATCTCAGGGTCGATGATCATCCCGAGCCGGTTTGCGAACTGGGTCGTCTTTTAGATCTACACGAACTTTATATGGAGAAAACGGCGCCGGAAGATGTTTTGATGATCGATGAACATCTAAAAGAGGAGCTGAAAGAGCTGCTTTTTTCGCTCGGGTACTGGGACGAACGATCGGTCGGTGGTTCTCTAGATGAGGCAGGTAAAGCAAGTAAGGCGGTCGGGACAGACGGGGCCGCTTTAGGAGGCGGAATAGCGGAAGTAGATGGAGAGAATGAGTTGTTTTATAAGGCGCTTCTTAATTATCATCTGACGGAAAACTTCGATGAACGCGTCTTATCGCGCGGCAAGATCGATCGAAACGTGCTCGCCTATATGCGTAAAGTTGCAGGGAGAAAGTAGGTAGAGAGTAGATTAGAAAGTTAAAGCAGCTATAAAAGAAGTGAAACGGTATTGGCAAACTGTATCATTAAATTCCAATTAAATAAAGTCTATATAAAGTTTATATCAATTTTATTCAGAAGTGTATATAGAGCCCATATCAAGTTTAATGGTCATAATATAATTATAGAACTATAAGGTGGTGCCCGATGGACTATTTTTCTTATCCTTATCCATCCCGGAGGACGGTTGTCATGGCCAGGCGGGGGATGGTGGCCACGTCCCAACCGCTGGCCGCTCAGGCCGGGCTTGAAGTCATGCAAAAAGGTGGGAACGCCATCGATGCGGCGGTCGCAACCGCGGCTGCGCTGACCGTTTTGGAGCCGACGTCGAACGGCATCGGTGGCGATGCCTTTGCCATCGTGTATAAAGACGGAAGTCTCTTCGGGCTCAACGCTTCCGGACCGGCTCCAGAGGCGCTAACGCTTGAGACGTTACAGGCGTATGTAAAGCGCTATGGACTGTCGGATATGCCTTCAGTTGGCTGGCCGGCGATCACCGTGCCCGGTGCTCCGGCGGCCTGGGCTGCACTCGTGCGTCGTTTCGGCCGGCTGCCGATGACGAAAGTGCTCACTCCTGCGATTCGCTACGCCGAAGAAGGATATCCGGTCTCACCACGTGTCGCGTTTGACTGGGCGCGTGCTCTCAGGCGTTATGAAGAGGCGAGAAAACTTCCGCATATCCGGGATGAGGCGGATTTGCTTACCGCCTGGTTTCGCACGTTTACAAAAGATGGTCGTCCGCCGCGCGCCGGTGAGCTGGTCCGGTTTCCGCATCATGCCTGGACCCTTCAAGCAATCGCCGAAACAGAAGGCAAAGCTTTTTACGAAGGTCATCTGGCAGAAGCCATCGAAGCGGAAAGCGTGAAGTACGGTGGTTGGCTGCGCGGGGACGATCTTAAACAGTTCGACGTCGAATGGGTAGAGCCACTCCGCGTTCGTTACCGAGGGTACGAAGTGATTGAACTGCCTCCGAATGGACACGGACTGGTGGCGCTGATGGCGCTCGGAATGCTGGGCAGTGGTGCGTGGTCGGAGAGAGAACAGGCGCTCACGTACCATGTAGGGATTGAAGCGATCAAGCTCGCTTATGCCGATGCCCGGGCACATCTTGCGGACATACGGTATATGCGTCTTAAACCGGAAGACTTGCTTGATGCAAGCTATCTTAAAGAACGCTATGCCTTGATCGGTCCTCAAGCGGAAGTGCGTGCGACCGGCCGCCCGGAAGCCGGCGGCACCGTCTATCTGGCGACGGCTGACGGCGAAGGGAATATGGTATCTTACATTCAAAGCAACTACATGGGTTTTGGTTCTGGGGTAGTCATACCCGATACGGGCATTGCCCTTCACAACCGCGGACATAACTTTTCGCTCGAAGAAGGTCACCCGAACGTGCTTGTGCCCGGAAAAAGACCGTATCACACCATTATCCCCGGTTTTCTGATGAAAGAGGGAAAGCCCGTCGGACCGTTTGGGGTGATGGGCGGCTTTATGCAACCGCAGGGTCATGTGCAGGTTGTGATGAACATGATCGATTTTGCCTTGAATCCGCAGGCCGCGCTTGATGCTCCGCGCTGGCAGTGGATCCATGGTAACAAAGTGGCACTTGAATACGGTGTGTCGCGCACAGTCATCGAGGGACTCTTAAAACGCGGTCATGACGTGCACATCGAAGCAGAAAGCGGTGCTTTTGGACGCGGTCAGATCATCATGCGCGATGCGGCAGGGACGCTCTTCGGGGGCAGTGAGCCGAGGGCCGATGGCGGGGTGGCTGCGTGGTGAAAGATCAAAAAAATAAAGAATCTGTATGTTTCCGCTAAGTATCATCTTAGGGGCAGATCTTCTTTGCGTACACCGCGTACCACGTGGTCAGAGATTTTCGATGAGGTAGCGTTTGGTATGTTCAAGTGCCTTCTCTATACAGCTTACCACCAGACGGGTTTGGCGATCATAAACCAGAGACTGATCGTCAGCACGAGAAGATAGATGAGCGTTGAACGGGTCAAACGTTTGATCGCCGCCTCTCTCCCGATCGTTCCTTGTTCCAGCGCACGCAAGGTCGGTGAAAAGGCACGGACCAAAAAGAAAAGTCCCCCCAGGAGTATGGTCACCGGTACAGCGATCCAGGTGGTAAGGAGTGGATAGCCTCCCCATATCCAGAGAATCGCACCGCTTACAACGAGAATATGCCCGGCATGCTTGGTGAGCCATACCACAAAGCGGAAGATGGCGAGCGACTGCTGAAGCATCTTTCCGTCGGCCGTGCGAAGCGTCTTAAGCAGTGGAAAGAAAACAAAGTAAGGTCCGATGGAAGCAATCACGCTCAGGACGTGGATAAAAATGATGCCCGTATATAACCAGCGCATACAGACGATCCTTTCCATATTGATTTTACATAATCTTAACGTTTCTTGGGTAAGCCTGTCCGTTCAAACGAGTAGCGGATGCATCTGACCATCATCTGGCATTTATGCCATCATGGTACGACGGTACATGATCACCATGCTGAGCATATAGAGAAGAGCGCCGAGTGCTCCGATGATCGACCCCAAAAAGGTCCACGCTTCAAGCGTCCGAAGCATGCCCGCGCCGAGCAGCAAGGACCCGGCGAAGAAGGCTAGAAGCGCCGTACGCGTCAAGCCGCGTGGCATAACGGTTCGCATATTGGGTGGATTACGGCGGGGTTTTTGGCGGATGGCTGGGTTGATGGTCGGATCAAAACGGCTCATCCAGCGCAGGAAAGGCATGATCTTAGCCATATAAGCGGCGACTGTCCACTGTATATATCCGAAAAGGACGACTAAGAGAAGCGCACCAGGCCAACCTTCAGGATAGCGCGAAAATCCTGCTGTCATAAGCGCGCTACTCATAGCCCAGAAAAACAAAAGAATCCAGCCCCCGATCAACCCGCCGATGATCCAATGAAAAATCCACTCCATTTCTTTCCGTCGGCGCATACGGATGTGCTGTATCAAGCGAAAAAGAATCAGCCCGTAACCGATCCAGTACAAGAGCCATCCCGCCCATATCGGTAGCGCGACTAATATAGGAAATGCATGGCTGGCGGATAAAGGCAAGGACGTAACGATCAAAGGGCCGACGATGAGTAGCAAAAGCCCGCCATAGAGGAGCCCTTCGGACGTTGTGCGCATGCCTTGTGTGCTTTTATAATGGGACGAAATAAAAAAATTCATAAGTCGCGGTGTCAGCATGAGAATGAGCGTCGTAAATGTACCGACTAGCCCGCTCTCAAGATGGTTCCAGAGGAAATTTGGTGTAGGCGAGGGACCCCAGCCGCTTACAAAGAAGATACCGAGAACGAGCGTCCAGAGTAAGAAAAGACCGATGATCATCACACGTAACGCATCGGCGCGCTTTTTAAGCGAACGCATACTTTTACCGATATTCCAGAAGAGGATGAGGATGGAGAGGAGTACCAGGAGTCCCGATATCACCAGACCCGGAAGCCAGTAGACAAAGAAAGACCCACCCAGCCCGATACTCCCGAGAAGCAACAAAGCATACTGGGCATAGCCGAGCGGGATCGAGTAAAGAGTTCCTTGAAAAACGACCGGTGTAATCTGCATGATCGCACCCTGGATCGTCATGAGCACAGTCCCGACCACAAAAAAATGAACCGAAGAGAGAACGTAGGGATGAAGGATGCCACCTTTCCCGAGTTCCGAGGAGGCAATCATGAGCACGATCCAGGATAGGACCATGAAGATCATGCCGGTCCACATATACACACGTGTAAGCATAAAACGCGCTCGGAGGACCGGATGGGTCAGTCCTCCATCCGGAACGGTGCCCAAACTCATGTCTTTCACCCTTTCTCAACAGTATTGGCATGTTTTGCTTAATTTGTTTTGACTTTCTATAGCCAGTATGACCGGAGTTTAGAACCTATCCCCATGCATCGCATAGGGTGCGTCATTCATTTATAATGGGATCGAGCAAGACCGGACCGGGACGTCACACGAGCATCTGAAGTGCGTTATTCATTTATAATGGGATAAAGGTAATGGGATAAAGGTAATGAGATAAAGGTAATGAGATAAAGGTAATGAGATAAGGGTATTGAGATAAAGGTAATGGGAAAGAGGTGATGTGTTTTGGAAAGAATGTCCAGTTGTCACAGTCTACTCAAACGTTTTACATTATTTGAGTCCCTCTCCGATACATTGCTCGCAGATATCGGACGCATGACTTACCGCCGTGCGTTTCCGCGCCGCTCTCATATCTTTATTGAAGGAGAGGAACAGACGGGTGTTTATTTTATTATAGAGGGTCTGGTTAAAGTGTACAAAATGGATCAGCAAGGTTCCGAACATATTATCTCAATTTTACAGAAGGGAGACATGTTCCCGCACATTGGCCTCCTTCAGCCGGAACGGTATCCGGGGACGGCCCAAACCTTAGAAGACACACAAGTTCTATGGATGAAGCGGGATACTTTCCAAACGCTCATATCGACGCACCCGGAGATTTTTCTAAGACTTTTTAGCGTGTTAGAACGAAAAATCATGGATCTGCAATCCCAGCTATCGGCGGCTTTATCCGGAGAAGTACTGCGTAAACTCATCGCCATCCTCGTCCATCTTTCGAAGATGAAGCCAGTCTATGATACGCAAACACCATTAACTTTAACGCTTACGCATCAAGATCTGGCCTACATGATCGGTTCGACGCGTGAATCGGTCAACCGTGCTTTAAACGAGCTTAAAAAAGAAGGCCTAATCGACTATCGCCGGGGAGAAGTCGTGCTTTTAAATCTTTCGGCCTTGAAACAAAAGTTAGAGACAGACTGAACTGTCAGGGTATGTCCAAAACGATAAGTCAAAAAATGTCAATAGACTTAACTTGATGCGCATGATATGTATTCACTATCTGCGCATACGACATGTACATACGATACACGGGTACGACCCTGCCCGGCATATGGTATATATTCATAAAAAGAGAACATAATGATGGCGCCAAATGAAATGTGAGATAATGTAGAAGAAGGTGACTTGCTCACTTTTCACTTAAGCGTTCATTCATCATCGGATGATGAATATCATTATATATAGTTTACCTTAAGAAAAGCGGGGAATCTGTGATATTTATCACATTAAACGCGTTCAGTTCATGCCACGCATATGAAGTGTCTTCTTATCGATCCGCTCGTCCGCATGTTGTATTAAACGAGTCCCTTGTCGCTATCACCGTGCAGGTCTTCCGCATGATAGATTAACCGAAACTATCGTCGCACCGCTTGTCTGAGCATTGTATGCATCACCCTTATCGTTGTACTAGTTGTACTAATTGTTCGACTGTCGTAATGCATACCAAGGAATGAATCCTAAAACAGACAAAACCGCACTGATTACGGCGAGTACAGTGTTGATGGCATACATATTTACGGTCAAACCAAGCCAGAACCATAGACCCCAGACAAACAGTAAAAAGACCATAGTAAATGTTAAAATCATATAGGTTATCATAAAAAAACGGGTCATACTTCCTTCAGAAGCAGCAGATGTAGCATCAGGGTGGCTATAGGATTGATAGGTTTGTACTTGGTTCTGTAAACGTGAACGAGAGAACGCTTTGAAGGGACGATTAGAGCACCTACGGATGAAACCGTATTGGTATAAAGCAAAGAAAATATATGAGGAGAAGATGACCAGCAGTGTTAAATGCAGATAACCGATAATAACGGAACGATTCGTTTGAATCATGAAAGCGACCATCGGAAAGGCGCCAGCGGCTTCTAGAGTGAATTTGACGATGAGTGCAGCCATGATATAAAGAAAAAGAAGGCGCAAAGCGGGCTGGGTGATAGAACGTCTAAAAGATCTCGTCACTTTGCTGATAAACAAAAGAATACCGGCGAGAGCACTAAATGTTCCCAGGATACCAATTATGTTCAGCCAGGTTGGCAGTTCTAAAAATGAAATTTGCGGTATATAAGATGGCAAAAACCCTAACGTAAGAAGGAGCCAGGATAACCCGAGCCGCCGTTCACGGGTCGTTTTTACTTGCTTGGTCTGATCGGTATGCTGAACGACATGGTGCCCGACATGTTGTTTGACGTGCTGCCCGATAGGTTGATCGTCTTGCTGCTTAATATATTGATCGACATGTCGTCCGGTATGTTGATTGATCTGTTGCCCGACATGTTGATCGGCATGCAGTTCATGGAGACGATCGGATGCAGCGAGCATCGTTCCGATGAGAGCAAAGACCATCCAACCGTTGTACTGACTGTGCAGGTAAAAGTAAACACCGGCATTAAACAATCCTCTACCGCCGATTTTCGCTGCCATAGAAAGTGCGACCATAACGAGTCCGATGGCCGATGCGACATAGAAAATCACGCCCGTTGATAGGAACCTTTTGGCGAGAGGGCTGATGTTCGACGATCTTCCATGACGGAAATAGAGGAACAAAAACCAGACGGATAATACAACTGATAATGTTGAAAAAGTGATCGAAACGGGCCCGTATGCCTGTGCCAGAAAGGAAAGCACAAGACCGATATTTACCACCCATAGGGACCCAATAAAAAATTTCAAAGAAGAGATGGAGGCACCCTGATTGGGGAAGGTAAAAAAGATCATGAGTGCGATCAAAGCAACGTTGATCCACCCTAAAAAAGCAATATGAGAATGCGCGTGCAAAACGTTGTTATAGGGCAATTTGGGGAAGAGCGGGAACACAAGTTTGATTCTGAGGATGGTACCGAGTGTACTTAAAACGAGATAGAAAAAAAGAGCCTGTCCTAGCAACCGGCGAACCATGGTTGATGCCTCCCTGAGTATGATCTACATGAGATGATCTAATACTAAATTGAGTAATTTTAACCAACATCATTTCTGTTATCATGATAATGGCATTCTTTACGAAAAATTTATGTGATAAAAGTCACATTGAGCCGAATCCGTATCAGGGAACCTTTTCATGAATCCCTCTGCTAGAATGCAGCTCAACTATACAACATGGAATGAGAGGAGAGAGAAGTAATGGCTGGGTACCATATGGCCCTAGATCCTGATCGTTTGTATCAACTTTGTCTCAAAAAAACGAAAGATGGAGGGCCGTCGTTCCTATTTGAGCTCAGCAAATGTCTTGATCTTACCCACCGCATAGAACAAACGTAGATTAGGGGGGCACTCCTTTTCCTTTGTTGATGTCGATGCCATAGTGATTAAGGTAAGGGAGGAGGAGCGGGAACGTTTTCAGGCGATCATGGGGGCTTATCGGCAGAGGGATATTACATACACTAAAGGATTTGGTCACTTTCTATAACGAACTTCTTTTAGCAGAGTGGGATGTCCAGGTTCTTACCGTTCTTCAGATGTGAAATTCTCCAAATGTGAAATATGCCGACCATTTCCACGAGGTAGAGAGAAAAGACCGGGAAGCTGGAAGAGGCTTATGGGGATTGGAAGACGGAGGGCAAAAATCCACGAACGAAAGAGTATCGGAAGAACTGGATAAATTCTATGTGGATGGGGAGGAAAAAGGATTGATCAAAAAAAACATAACGAAGTATGGAGAGAGGATTTACCCTCTGCCCGGCGGAGCTTTTTTATTTTTATGAGGAGACGAAGGCCGAAGCCCGATTCAAATCCGAGAGGAAAGCCATCAAGGCAGGGTTTCGGAAATTGATACGATAACGAACTTTCCAACGAGGAGAAAATCATTTTTAGAAAAACGATAGGGCGCTGGGGGCAGTAATGCCTTTATTTTTATTGAGAGAAGGTCACGTGGAAGGGATTTTTTCACATACCCAGAAAAATGTATTTTAAAAACATTCCTTTTAGGGGTTTTTAATATCGATAAAATTCATTATAATATTATCACGAAAGAAAAAGTAAAAACCTAATCGATGTCAGATCTCTTGTTCTTACGTGTTTGGAGGTGAAGAAGGGTGAGCTGAAGAGAAAATCAGTGTTTCTCGAATATGGTTTGATTTTTATGAAAAAGACGAAAAGGGAGGGGAAAGAATGAGGAGTGTATTAAGTATCGAGCGTAAACGCTTCTGGATGTTTAGTGGGATTGGGTATACAGCACTAGCAGTGGTCATCTCTCTCTTATTTTTTACGGGCACCGTTTTTGCGGCTTTTCCTCTCACTGGAATTGGGGGATTCGTCATCGCCGCCGACAAGATCACAGGAACCGGGTTTAAATTATACCCGCAAATCGGTGAAACTTCTGAAAAGAGCGTCTGGCCTCAAGCGGGGGTGGATTTAGCCACCGCAGAAATTGAAAATTTAAATTTATCAAAGGAACTGGATGTATCGAAGGAATTAGGAAGTTATGGCATTTACAAAGTAATTGTTGAGATCACCGCATCACCGGAAGTGAATGGCAACAACTTAAAGCTATCAATTTCCGGATTGCAAGCAGATATGGTGGAGTTTAATAATTTAAATGTAAAGGAATCAAAGAGTGACAGTGCGTTGAACAAGATTGGCATGACTGCCCCTGGAATCACGTTGATAAAACCTGAATTGAATACGCATAGTTTGTTAGCTCAGTCGATTTCACTCCCCAGTATGAAATTAAAAATTAAAGCATTTGATGATCAAGGCAACTTGATCGGTGGGGATTTTTAAAGATAATAAAAGAATTTTAGAGAGATGAACCTAACATTATGCCCATGGGATGGACCGTCCATCGTTGACTACGTATCACATGGGCTTTGTTCTTACTTCATGAGAAGGGAGGAGTTCAGAATGAGAAAAAAAATGGGAAAGACCATCCAGATGGGGATTTCCGGAGGCATGGTAGCTGTTTTTATTGGTAGTTTGGTTTTGCATTGGCCATGGGATCAAGTTCTTATTCTCGGTTTCTTCGGGATGCTATTGTCTGGAGGATTATTCATCGGGCTGGTGGATCGACTGAACCAGAATCAAGGGAAAAGATTGCTTGCCGTCTCGGGACTAATACCTGGCTTTTTGATCGGAGGGGGGCTGTATCCCATTACAGGAAGTCTTCCACTGTCAGTGCTGTTTGGGTTGATTGGGGGAGTGATCTGGTTTGGAGGATGCGGAGTTTTTTTTATACGGAAATTGGAAGCGCTTCAGTGGTACGTTTCTTACAACATTGAAATTATCACAACGTTCATATTGTCAATCATCGGAACGAGTTTAGGACTTCGTTTTGTGAAAATGATTTATACACCCTATGAATGGCTAAATGCGATCTTTATAGTCATCCTTCCATTGATTTTGTCGTTGTGTCTGGCCATTTTCCCAGGAGTGATATTAGCGCGCAATCATCGACGTCCTACTTTTGCGGCGACTCTCGGATTGATAAGCGGGGCGATTGTCTCCTGGATAGGGATAAATGTAGCTCCACTCTTGTTTCTACCGGGCAGCGGTCTACTCTGGGCCGGACTTATCACCGGAGGGCTCATGATCCTGGTTTCGATCTTTGGAATTTTTTATCCACAATGGTCATCATTCCTTGGTGGGTTGATGATCTTTTTCTCGATATTATCATTTGTCGGCGCTGCAGGAGGTCTGATTATCGGCGGTTTGCTCGGTATCTATTCAGGAAGTCTCATGGGTGCATGGGTGCAAAAAGAGGAAAAAGTGATTCAATCTTCATTGGAAGGGGATGAAAATCGTCAAGCGATAATATCTGAATATTAATGATTAGTAAAAACTGGAAGATGGTACAGATGAACAAAGCATATGGAGAGGAAGAAGCATGATGAGAAAGGGTAGGGACTCTTTTAGAAAACGGGGGTTTATCCGTCGTATCGGAGTGATGAAAATCTTGACCGCTTTGTCCATGGTTATCACCATAATCCTCACCATGGACATCTCAACTTTTTTATTCGCCGCTCCCGATAAAATCCCTCCCCTTCCGGAAGATCGTTTCCCCTTAAAACCCTCTGATTTGGAACCCTCTGATTTGGTACCCTCAGAATTGGAAAATGAAAAAAATCCGTCGGTTCATGAGACGGTCTATTCAGATGTGTATGCTTCAAAGGAGGATATCGGGATCCAGGTCATGATCACTTCGGGCAGCTTTCCCAGCGAACCGGAGGTGGGGGGGTTTACGATTGAGGTGGATGGAATAAAAGGTGATCATCTCGAGGTGGATAAAGTGTATCATGACACCTCCGAACTTAGAAATGTACCTATGGCAAAGATTGGGCTTCAGAATGTGGAACTTACCGGGCTACATCTATATAAAAATTTGACGTTGGAAGATGGGGGACAAATGCACCTCCGAATCAGGACGAAAAGCCCGAACGACAAAGTGATCATCTCGGGGACAGGTTTTCTGTCCAATCATCTTGAGGTGTTCACTTCTGAAATGTACGCGAAGAAATTGATCGCCAAGGTGCTCTTTTTGCCGATTGTATTGAATGACTATTGGTCCACAGCACCGGAAGAGGATCTGTTGATCCGGCTTGGCGGTACACTAAGGGTTCCGATTGAGGCGAACCGTATGAAATTAAACACCCATGTTTTGACTGCTAAAAAAATGACGATATCAAATATGGTTTTAGAAATCGGAGAAGGCCATCTCGTATCCAATATCCCTTAGAAGAATAAAGAGAGGAGAACTAAGATGAAGGAATTTTCTTTTCCAAACATTACATTGCCAGAGATGTTTTTTCAGACGGCGAAGCGTTTTCCCCAAAAAACTGCTATTTCGTTTTATCATCTGTCGTTTACGTATGAACAAGTGATGGAGATGATCAATCGGACGGCGGCAGGTCTTTCCGAACTAGGTGTGAAGAAGGGAGATCGCGTCGCATTGATGATGCCGAACGCCCCCCATTATGTGGTTGCTTATTATGCTGTCCTATCCTTGGGCGCCATCGTAGTTCAACTAAATCCCATGTATACCAGCTATGAGTTAAGACATCTACTCGCTGATTCCGGAGCCACAGTGATTGTTGTGTATGAACCGCTCTTCGATCGGGTCGAGGAGATCTGGGAGGAGACGGTGCTCCGGTATGCCATTCTGTTAAATTTCCCCGGCCCGGTTCAGAAGGCCGATGATCGGCGTTTCCTAACTGTGGAAAGGGTTATGGCGATGGGTAAAGTGGCTCCCCCTGCCGTCGAGCTGGATCCCGCAGAGGATGTGGCCGTCATTCAATATACGGGTGGAACAACCGGTTTGCCAAAAGGTGCCATGTTAACACACCGGAATTTAGTGGCAAATGTCTATCAATCTCTCGAAAATTTTCGTGAAGGGGTTGCCGAGGGTGAAGAAAAGGTATTGGTAGCTTTGCCGTTGTTTCATGTTTACGGCATGACGGTCGGAATGAACTTAGGGATGTCGATTGGAGCAAATTTGGTGCTCTTGCCCCGATTTGAAGTGACCGAGGTCCTTGAGGCGATCAAAAAACATCGCCCTTCCATGTTTCCGGGTGCACCGACGATGTATATTGCCATTAATTCACACCCAAAAGTCCATGAATATGGGTTAGATTCGATTCGCATCTGCAATAGCGGTTCGGCACCACTTCCTGTCGAAGTACTCATGTCGTTCGAAGAAAAAACGGGCGGTATGATATTGGAAGGGTATGGGCTGAGTGAAACCAGCCCGGTGACGCACACGAACCCCTACCATGGAAAGCGAAAGGCTGGCAGCATTGGAAAGGTGGTTGCGGGAACCGAAGCAAAAATTGTGGATTTGGCTACGGGTACGAAGGAGTTGTCAAATGGCGAATCCGGCGAACTTATCGTTCGTGGCCCTCAGGTTATGAAGGGATATTGGAATAACCCGGAAGAAACCGCACAAACACTTCGCGATGGCTGGCTTTTTACCGGAGATATCGCGATGCGAGATGAGGATGGCTATTATTATATTGTTGATCGCAAAAAAGATATGATTATTGCAAGTGGATTTAACATTTATCCCCGGGAAGTGGAAGAGGTGTTGTACGCACACCCTGGCATCCTGGAAGCGGCCGTGATCGGGGTTCCCCATCCATATCGCGGGGAGACGGTGAAAGCTTTTGTGGTCAAAAAACCAGGGGAAGCGCTCAGTGAAGAGGAAGTGATCAAGTTTAGCCGCGAACGATTAGCGGCATATAAAGTGCCGACAGAAGTTGAGTTTCTACCAGAATTGCCGAAGACCATGGTTGGAAAAGTGCTTCGTCGGGCGCTTCGCAATCGCAATGCATAAATCATCTTAAGGGATGTGGGAATGGGTATCGACTCGATTTGATCTGCGAATGGCGGGTGATGAGGGGTGAAGAGCATTGATAGGGATCTTCCACAATCCGTGATGCCGAAACGAATTTGGGAACAGGTTTTATCTTCGATGGCACATACCCAAGTCGAAGAGATTGTGAGCTGGATTATCTCGTTTAATGAAATCAAACAGATCAACCAAGACCGAAATGCATTAATCCATTTTTTAGCGTTTATTCTCGATCAATTTCTTCGATCTGGGAACAATCTTGCGAGTTTAAAGCAAAACTTTCAAAGCTACCTTATTGAAAATCAACACGCTCTGAATGCACAAGATGCACTTACGGTGGTTCATTACTTTGAAAAAAATGTATGTACATTAATTGAACAAAGATTGCCGATGGATGAGGCACAGACGGTTTGCAAACATATTTTTCATGTGGTAGAGGTACTCCACGATACAATCATTTATATTTATTATCCATCTGCTTTAGATCAAAGGTATGTAGATCTTCCCCCGTCTTCTCTGGTGATTGAAGACACGATGCACACCCCTTTTTTGGCAATGTTAAACCAAGTGAAATGGACGGGAGAATGGTCATGGATCGGGCTGATCCAGCTACAACCCGATATACAAATCTTGGAGATGGCAATCTGGAACCAAGATACCGGGTCATTTACCCTTGTTGGGAAACATGCGAGCTGGAATAAAAAAATCATGGACACCTTGGAAAAAAAGGATGCATTCATCTTTAGGATCGGCGTGGCATTGACAACGGAGTTGGTGGCGTATGGTTCCGGGACAAAATTGGATATCCATCGTCTGCGCCAAATCGGAGAATGGCTTCGTCGTGCCTTTCGCTTTACGATGTATTTAGAAGATACCTTATCCTTGAAGGATCAAAAGTTGCAATTATATGATGCGGTCTTGCAATTTGATAACGCACTTCTTCAATGTGACGATGTGTGGGATGTGTTTGAGGTAACGGTGGAAAAAGGGGCACAACTTGCCGGATTTAAACGAAGTGCATTATTTTGGTATACGATGATCACAAAGACATTCCAAGGCGTTCATGGGTATAACGTGCCCATCGAATCCATCCGCAGCATCCACATTACCCTGGAAAATCTTGTGAAAGTTCGGGAAGTATTGGAGACTTCTCATCCTGTTTTTTACGAAGATATGGCGCAACGTCTCCCTAAACATTATGTAGATGAATTTCACCTCACCTCCCTCATTTTTATCCCGTTGCGCTTGTCGAATGATCCACGGCCACTGGCCGTGCTCCTCATCGATCAGGGTGGAACTCCATTTACCCTCGATAATGAGACCCGTGTATTGCTGGAACGCTTAATGCAGCGTGCTACCCAGGCAATTCATTATCACTTGAAAAGGATTGATCATCTCACGAAAACACCGGCTGCAGGAATTTTAAATTTGCGGGAACAACAAGTGTTAAGTTACATTGCGGAAGGACTGAGCACGAATGAAATTGCACAACAGTTGTATATCAGTGAGCATACCGTGAATGAATATGTACGAAACATTTTAAAAAAATTGGAGGCCACGAATCGCTCTCACGCGGTTGCTAAGGCGATGAAACTGAGATTAATCTAGAGATCATGAGGTATCCGTACATGTTTCGTAAAAACCCCTCAAAAACGGGAACGGAAAAACACTACGATGAGGGATAGTTTTATGAGATAATTTCATATAAACTAATGATTGTATAGATCATGAATAATCAACCTAAATAAAACGTGAAGGGAGGAAGGTTGTGTATTGGCATCGCCATGAGGTTACATCGTATCATTGCTTCTTATGGTCAGGATAGCGAGGTAGGTTGGTTCAAAAAGTAAACGCTTTCCTTAAGGCGAACGAATGGATGAAAGGAGAAATGAAGATGAGATCTTTTACTTCGACAAGTGTGATGGGTTTCAATCAAAGCATTTTGCCGATGCGCATGTATCACAAGGCAAAAAAGCTTGGTGCATGGGATCCAAAGGAGATTGATCTTACGCAGGATAAAAAAGACTGGCAAACATTCAGTGAGAGCGAAAGGCTAGTGGCCTTAAGACTGATCTCCCTTTTTGCTGCGGGGGAAGAATCGGTTACCAAGGATTTGCTCCCGCTGATCCAGGTGATGGCCGATGAAGGGCGACTGGAAGAAGAAATGTATTTAACCACTTTTCTTTTAGAGGAATCAAAGCATGTGGAGATGATGCGGCGTTTCTTAGACGAAGTGATAGGGATCACTGAGGACGTGAGCGTCCACCACAAAGAGCATTATAAAAAAATCTTTTATGAGTATTTACCCAACGCCATGGCACGGCTTAAACATGATCCTTCTCCTGCGGCACAGGCAGAGGCTTCCGTAACCTATAACATGATTGTTGAAGGGGTGTTGGCGGAAACAGGATATTATGCCGTACATCGCACTATGGAAGAATCGGGAAAGATGCCAGGTCTTGTTCAGGCCATTGGTTATCTTAAGCGTGATGAGTCGCGGCACATCGGATATGGTACGTATTTATTGTCCCGCTTGATCGGCGAGTATGAAAACATCTGGCATGTTGTCAACCAACGTTTATCTTTACTCTTACCGCATGCTGTCGGCGTAGTATATGAAGTTTTAGGGGATATAAAGCCTTATCCCTTTGGCATTGAACCGGAGGAGTTTACATCATATGCACAAAAGCAGTTCGATGCGCGGATGACTGTGCTTGAACGAGCCCGCAAAAAGACCGTGGAGGAACTGTATCATATGGAAGAACAAGAAATCGGTTTAGTTTACTAGAAACCGCCGCCCGTCCCACCCTTTCAAGGGTGGGAGGAGGTCACTAACAGCCATCTAGAGTCAAACCGTGAAACATTGAAGCGAGGAAGATTGTCTATTTGAGACGATATCACCTGGTCGGAAGCCGATGGCGACGTTGGCTCCCGATCTAATTTTTTACCTTCTTCCCTACATCACCAAAAATAGGGGATAAAAAAAGACAGAAATAAGGGATTGTAAGTGTAAGCAAAAAATAATAAATTTACAGTAGAAATACAGGAAATGTTGGTAATATAAAACTTTTAAGCTTTTGAAAGGGAGGCCGGTTATATGAGTGTAGAAGTATTCACGGAAGAATGGGTAAAGCAATTTGGTCAAAAGCTGAACGAGAGCGAAGCATACCGGCAATCTGCGGAGACTTGGGAATGGTCCCTTGTACTCAAATTGGAGGCGGATCCTTCCATTCAGTTGAGTGAAGATCGCGCTGTATATCTCGATTTGTGGCATGGTCATTGTCGAGATGCACGAATGGCGTCGCTAGAAGATTTGGAGAAGGCGTCGTATATCATCAGCGCCGATCCGTATACGTGGAAACAAATTTTTGAACGAGAGTTAGACGCCATGACCGGTATTATGCGGGGACGGTTGAAGCTGGAGAAAGGGGACATGGCGACACTCGCAGGGTATGCGATGGCGGCGAAGTATTTGGTCGACTGTGCCCTGGAAGTCGAAGCTGAATTACCGGAGGCTTTACGATGAAAGCGGTTATCTTCAAAGGAGTGAACGACGTAAAAGTTGAAAGCGTTCCCGAACCGGTCATTGTGGAGCAAAGTGATGCGATTGTCCGGGTTACTACGGCCGCCATATGCGGCTCAGACTTGCATATTTATCACGGTAAAATTCCAGGAACTTTACCGGGAATGACGTTAGGCCATGAATATGTGGGCATTGTGGAGGAAGTGGGACCACAAGTACGGGAAGTCAGAAAAGGAGACCGTGTCGTAGGGCCATTTCACGTCGCATGTGGGATGTGTCGTTCATGTCGACGTGGAGCGTATAACCAGTGCGAACGGGGTGGCGTACTCGGTTATGGCATCGCCTTTGGTAATTACGCAGGCTCCCAAGCGCAGTTTGTGCGAATCCCTTTTGCGGATTTCAATCTGCGCAAAATTCCGAAAGATGTGAGCGATGAAAAAGCGTTGTTTGCCGGTGATATCTTAACAACGGCATATGGAGCGGTGCGAAATAGCGGCTTGTTACCCGGTGAGACGGTGGCCGTCATCGGTGCTGGTCCCGTTGGCTTGATGGCGGTCATGAGCGCTTTTGTGCTAGGTGCCTCCCAAGTTTTTTCTATAGACTTGGTGAAAGAGCGCGTCGAACAGGCCGCAGCGCTGGGAGCGATTCCGATCCCTTCTAAAGAAATGAATGCAAAGGCGAAGATCAACGAAGTCACAGGTGGTCAGGGTGTTGATGTGGTCATTGAAGCGGTGGGAGGGACCCCGACCCTAAAATTGGCGTTTGAGCTCGTTCGAGGGGGAGGACGTGTTTCGGCCGTCGGGATTACTTCGGAAGATAAATTTGAATTCCCACTTATGCAAAGCTTGGTGAGTGATTTGACTTTCCGAATCGGCGTTGCCAACATCCACCGGGATATTGACGCGGTTTTAGCACTGTTACAAGCAGGAAGGATTGACCCTACGACGACGGTAACTCACCGTTTGGCATTAGAAGAAGCACAGGAGGGCTACCGTTTGTTTGACGAGAAGAAGGCAGGCAAAGTGCTTCTTAAGGTATGATAACTGAAAGAAAAAAATCACAATATTATTGAAGGGAGAAAAGATGGATGCGCACCTTTACGTCAACCAGCGTGAAAGGTCTACGCCAAGATATCTTGCCGATGCGTCTTTACCATAAGGCAAAAAAGCTTGGTACGTGGGACCCGAAGGATATTGATTTGACCCAGGATAAAGAGGACTGGAAAAATTTTACGGATAAAGAACGAGTCCTTCTTTTGAAACTGATTTCTCTTTTTGTAGCGGGAGAAGAATCGGTGACGGTGGATTTGCTCCCGCTGATTCAGGTGATGGCCGATGAAGGGCGATTGGAAGAGGAAATGTTTTTAACGACCTTCCTTTTTGAGGAAGCCAAGCATGTGGAGATGATGCGCCGTCTTTTAGATGAAGTGGTGGGAATTCAGGAAGATGTCAGTCAGTATCATAAGGAGAATTACAAAAAGATCTTTTATGAGTATTTGCCGGAATCCATGAACCAACTGAAACATGATCCATCTCCAAAGGCACAAGCAGAAGCTTCCGTAACCTATAACATGATCGTAGAAGGGGTGTTGGCGGAAACAGGGTATTATGCCTTTTACCGATCTCTTGAACAGATTGGAAAGATGCCGGGATTATTGAAATCTATTGAGTATCTCAAGAAGGATGAATCGCGGCACATCGGTTATGGGACTTATTTGCTTTCACGTTTAATCGCTGAGTATACGTCGATCTGGGATGTAGTCAACAAACGACTTGCTTTGCTGCTGCCTTATGCCATCGGTGTGGTGAATGACGTTTTAGAGAACGAAACGTCGCTTCCATTCGGAGTTGAACCGTCAGAATTTATCCAATATGCACAGCAGCAGTTTCAATCGCGCATGGATATTCTTGAAAGGGCTCGCAATCGGTCTGTGGATGATCTATATGCCATAAAAGAACAAGAAATCGGCGTCACGGGCTGAGGTGTGGAGGATGAGCAAAACGCTTGAACATCCAATGCTTTTGGAGGAAGTCCGAACATGGATCTCTTCAGGACCGAAGAAACTTTTTATTGGAGGGCGATGGGTTCCTTCAATTTCTGAAAGGAGATTTGATGTCATCGATCCTGCCACAGGAGATCCAATGACCTCCGTCTACGAAGCGGACGCAGAAGATGTCGACGCGGCAGTACAGGCTGCTATGCGGGCTTTGCAAGGTTCTTGGCGGAGCGTCAAACCGATGGAGCGGGGCAGGTTACTGTGGAAGTTGGCCGACCTTATGGAAGAGCATGCAGAGGAGCTTAGTCAACTTGAATCTCTCGATACAGGAAAACCTGTCTTCGAAACGTCCATGGTGGATATTCCTTACGCAATTGATCATTTTCGGTATTTTTCAGGATGGACGACCAAATGGACAGGCGAGACATTGCCGGTCTCGGCGCCGGGTCAATATCTTGCCTATACACGGCGTGAACCGATAGGCGTTGTAGGTGCCATCACGCCATGGAATATGCCTCTTTTAATCGTTTCTTGGAAACTGGCACCCGCTCTCGCTGCAGGCAACACGGTCGTTCTAAAACCGTCGGAAATAACGCCGCTCACGGCGTTACGCCTTGGTGAATTGATTCAAGAGGCAGGGTTTCCACCCGGAGTCGTAAATATTCTCCCTGGATTTGGCCCGAAAGCAGGAAATGCGTTGCTTACGCATCGCGGGATTCAAAAGATCAGTTTTACTGGATCGACACGAGTCGGGCGAGAGATCGTACACGCTTCAGCGGAGAATTTTAAACGCATTACGTTGGAACTTGGGGGGAAGTCGCCAAACATCGTGTTTCCAGATGCCGATCTCGATAAGGTGGCCAGTGGTGTAATGATGAGTATTTTCTTTAACCAAGGTGAGATTTGCTCTGCAGGTTCGCGATTGTATGTTCATGAACAGGTGTATGATCGCGTGTTGGAAAAGGTGGTGGATCGAGCTCGAAAAGTTCGACAGGGTGTTGGAATTGATCCCACCACACAAATGGGAGCATTGGTCAGTGAAAACCATATGAACCGCGTACTAGGGTACATTCAAAAAGGTGTTGAAGAGGGAGCGAAATTATTATTAGGGGGAGACCGATCTCGTTCCAATGGATACTTTGTTCCTCCAACGATTTTTGAAGCGCGGGATCATATGAGCATTGCCCGTGAAGAAGTATTTGGCCCCGTCTTGGCGGTTCTTCCTTTTAAGGATGAAAAAGATGTGGTTCGTCGTGCGAATGATTCAGATTATGGCCTTGTAGCAGGGGTGTGGACGAACGATGTTCGTCGAGGCTTACGGGTGGCGCATGAACTTCATGCTGGTACAGTGTGGATAAACGGGTATAATTTGTTAGATCCGACAAGCCCATGGGGTGGATTTAAACAAAGCGGCTTAGGCCGTGAAATGGGACGATATGCATTGGAACATTATACGGAAACAAAAAGCGTGTGGGTCAATTTAGATGAATCATAAAAATGCCAACAGAGTCTGCATGAAGTAGGCTCTGTTCATTAACTTTTTGCTCAGTAAGTTGTGAAAAGGGGGAGAAGCATGCAGGCACAACGATTGGAGGAAGAAAGGTCTCGAATCCATCTCCCTCAAGGAATGAAGCGAAAGTATCTGGGAGAGATTGAAGCAATACGTCGCAGAATTACCACGGGACGTCGTTATCGAGAAATTATCGGAACTATCAGCAAACATGGCATGCTCCATTTTTTGAAAGACCGTTTGTGGTGGAATATGTTATGGCGTTTCCGTTCGGAGAAGGAAGAGGAGCAATTACGGGTATTTGGGATAAGGTTAAGAAAATTGTTTGAAGAACTTGGCCCGACGTTCATCAAATTGGGGCAGGTGCTCGTTACTCGTCAGGAGTTCATTCCCGATGCGATTACCGCAGAACTGGCCGAGCTTCTTGATGAGGTTCCTCCTTTGCCCTTTGAACTTATTGCTGTGACGATTGATGAAGAGGTTGATGAAGGTCTGGAATTGTTTGAATGGATTGATCCTGAACCTCTCGGTTCGGCATCACTGGCTCAAGTATACCGTGCAAAACTGAAAGATGGACGACTGTGTGCAGTAAAGGTGGTTCGCCCCGGTGTCGACCGATTATTTCACACGGATATTAAAATCATCAAACGGTTTGCTCGGAACTTACAATCCCTATTTCCTCCGGCGATCGCCGCATCGATAGATCTGATCGGTCTGGTTCAAGATTACTACAGTAGTGCGATGAATGAGTTAGATATGCGTACGGAAGCTCGGACCATGGAAGAACATCGAAAACTGGCTAAAGAATTTGAAACGGTGCATATTCCGCATATCTATTTTGTTTCTCCCCATGTTCTTGTCATGGAATTCGTGGATGGATGGACGCTTAAGGATTTTCCCGTTGATTTTCTAACTTTCGAAGAACGTTTTGAACGTATGATTGACTTAGCCCATTATTATGTGAAGACGTTTAGTGAAGGGTACTACCATGCGGATCCACACGGATCGAACATTATGATCGATAAACATACAAAAAAAGCCGTGATTCTCGATTGGGGTATGGTGGGAAGAATGGATGCGGTGCACGCGGAAGCACTTTTCCGCATGCTGTTACATATCCGCCTCAATCAAACCGAAGATGCCACAGAAGCGGTTCTCGATTTTGTCTCTCCTACCCAATTCACGGATACGGTAAAGTTTAAAGATCAGCTTCGATCTGAGTTTATATACTATGTCAACAGTGAGCAGGGAAGTGATTATAATTGGGGGCACTTACTTTTACAGATCATCTTAATCAGTATGAAAAATTATTGCCGTATTCCGAATGGATTGGCCCTCTGGGCGAAGGGATTTTCTGCGGCGGAGGGAACCGCCCGCTGGCTTTGCCCGGAAATTTCTTTTCATACTGTGGTTGAAAGCGCGGACATTCAGTTGTTACGCCGATGGTTGGGAAGGCGGTTTAACTATCGGGCGAATGCAAGCTTCATCACAGAAATAGGGAAATTGATCCACACATTTCCTCGGCGGTTTAATAAAATTTTAGAGCATTTGGCCTGGAACGATCTAAGGATGGTCTTGGAAACAAGAATCTCTCCGGACACACACGTGACGATCAACAAAATGGTGAATCGCATGACATTGGGAATCATCTCTACCGGATTTTTTGTGGGAGCAACTATTCTTCTCTCTTTTGGATCGGTGGTCTTTCAACAGATTCCTGGTATAAAGCTGCTTGCGGTAGGTATTTTATGGGGATCCTCCGGTCTTGCTCTGTATGTGCTATGGAGGATGGTTCGTTCAAATCGAGCCTGAAAAGCGCATTTTTCCGAATTAAAAACGGGATTGGAGGAATGAACCATGAAAGAAAATCAAAAAATGACGATGGGGGAGCGTATCCAGGCTTTCTATTTACAAAGCGGTGGGCCGAATAATGAAAAAATTAATAAGTTGCTAGAGAAACATCTTCTCTATGGGAAAGATCATGGAGCGAAAGGATACAAGGAAACATTTGAGGATGCGTTCATGGAGACGGTTCTAAATGATCCAAGCCTGTTATTAATGTATCAACACCTTCAAAGGTGGCGTGCAAAGAAGATGAAACAGAATGAGCGTGGGGAAGAAGAGCTTCATCGACTGATCGAACGATTGAAAGCCCTTGAAGTAGAGTTGACCAATATTAAAGTCACTTTGGAAGAGAAACATTCCAATCTAAAACGGAAAAGAGATTTTGTATCTTTTTGAAGAGATGGATACAATCATCTCAACGTATCGACTCCGTTCATGAATTTCCCCCGTTCACAGGGGATTTTTTATTGACGTGGCGTTGGATTAGATATCAAACTTAAAGCGAAGCAACCCGGCTTTATACATCGATTTAATAACGATAAAAAGGTGGGGCCCGTGGAAGATTCTAACTGAAAGACACGTAGATTAGGGAGCACTCCTTTTCCTTTGTTAATGTCGATGCCATAGTGATGAATGTGGATGCCATAGTGATTAAGGTAAGGGAGGAGGATCGGGAACGCTTTCGGGCGGTCACGGGGGCTTATCGGCAGAGGGCGATTACACACTAAGGGACTTGGTCTTGTATACAGCTTGTTAACAGGATTATTATGCCTATTTACGATCATTATGTGAACGATGGCGCAAAGTGCTTGTACACCGATACAGAAAGTATTAATCTATATGTAGTAGTTCTTTTTAATTAATAATACTACATATAGGAGGAAAGATTCATGGTTCACGTTGTACACACCGCTCGTTCATACACCGCGCGTTTTCGTACTGCTCGTTTACGCACCGCACGTTTACGCACCGCGTCAATGTTGGGAGAAACAGCGCAGCGTCTGATTGATGATTTTTTGGGAGAAAAAGACTGGCGCGTGAGAGAAAACAGCAACATGCAGTATTCTTTGCAAGGTCTCAACAACTACGTAGCTGGTGAACTGAGCGCTCATTACTGGCTGGATCAAGTATACACACCGGAGATTCGGGATGCGCACAGGCGCGGGGATATGCACATTCATGACCTCGGCAGTCTGTCGGTGTACTGCATGGGGTGGGATCTGGAAGATCTTTTGTTGACCGGGTTTACCGGTGTCCCGGGAAAGGTGACGAGCCGTCCGGCCAGGCATTTTCGCACGGCACTTTTGCAGATCGTTAATTTTTTTTATACATTGCAAGGCGAAGCGGCCGGTGCACAGGCTTTTTCTAATTTCGATACTTTATTGGCCCCGTTTATTGCCTACGATGGACTTGTGTATGAAGAAGTGAAGCAGGCCATGCAGGAGTTTATTTACAACTTGAATGTTCCGACACGGGTCGGTTTTCAGACGCCATTTACCAATCTCACGTTGGATCTCGTCGTGCCGGAGACGTATCGGCATGAACGGGTGATCATCGGCGGTGAACGTAAGGATCGGACGTACGGTGAATTTCAGCGGGAGATGGATATGCTGAATATGGCGTTTGCCGAAGTGATGCTGGAAGGCGATGCGTCCGGCCGTATTTTTACCTTTCCCATTCCTACGTACAACGTCACGCCTGATTTCCCCTGGGATAGCCCGGTTGTCCAAAACGTGATGGAGATGACGGCGCGCTACGGTATTCCCTATTTCAGCAACTTCATTAACTCCGATATGCATCCGGAAGATGCGCGCAGTATGTGCTGTCGCCTGCGACTCGACAACCGAGAACTTAGGAAACGCGGGGGCGGCTTGTTCGGAGCCAATCCTCTGACGGGTTCTGTGGGCGTGGTGACGATCAACCTCCCGCGGATCGGATATACGGCTACGACGGAAGAAGATTTTTTAAAAACGTTGGGGCGGCTTATGGATATCGCCAAAGAGAGTTTGGAACTGAAGCGTCGAGCCATCGAGCGATGGGCAGAAGAGGGGCTGTATCCGTATACAAAGTTTTACTTACGCCATTTTGCTCCGAAAAAGGCTGAGCCGTTTTCTTTGTCGTTGCAGGGACCGGGTACTTTAGGCATGTCGGAGTCGGACGAGCGGGGCTACTTCCGGAACCATTTCAGTACGATCGGACTCATCGGCATGCATGAAGCGCTTATGAATTTTCGCGGCTGGCGGCTCAGTGAAGCGCGCGGACAGGATTTTGCCGTGCGGGTTATGGCATTTATGCGCGAGCGATTGCTTCAGTATCAGGAAGAGACGGGGAACCTTTACAATCTAGAGGCCACGCCGGCGGAAGGTGCTTCCTATCGATTGGCCCAGCTGGATAAGGCTTACTATCCGGACATTATCACCGCTGGGAGTGAAAGCGTACCATATTATACAAACTCCACGCAGATTCCGGTGGGCGAGATGAATGATTTATTTGCTCAGCTACAACTGGAAGAACCAATGCAAGTGATGTACACAGGGGGGACGGTTTTTCACGCCTTTTTAGGGGAGTCGCTATCCGATGGCCGGGTTGCGGGAAAACTCGTGCGGACGATTATGGAAAAAACGCGCATCCCCTATGTTACGTTGACACCTACGTTTTCGATCTGTCCGGAGCACGGCTATCTTCAAGGCGAACAGTGGACGTGTCCGCATTGCGGCAGAGAGACCGAGGTGTATAGCCGGATCGTCGGGTATTATCGTCCTATCAAGCAATGGAACGACGGGAAAAAAGAAGAATTTAAGGATCGCCTTACTTTTGCGTTGGGAGGAGGCGGGGTATGATCTATGATCTCTTACCGTTATCTTTAATCGACGATCCGGGGCACCTCGCGGCAACCATCTTTACAAGCGGGTGCCGCCTGCGCTGCCCTTTCTGTCACAATGCCGCCTTACAAAAAAAGCAGCCACCGCGAACATCGGTGGCTGCTATATTGCGATTTTTAAGAGAAAGGCAAGGTGTTTTAGAAAGCGTGGCCATAACCGGCGGGGAGCCGCTTTTATGGCCGGATATGGAATCGTTTATGCGCTCGGTTCGCGCGCTTGGCTACCGCATCAAACTCGATACCTCTGGTGATGTGCCGGACCGCCTGGAACGTCTGCTGCGCCTCGGACTCATCGATTATGTAGCGATGGATGTAAAGGACGAAAAAGCGCGGTACGGTCTTTATGCTCCAGATTCGAAGACGGCAGAGCGTGTGCACCGTTCGATGGCGCTTCTCGCGTCACTAGCCCCTGCTTATGAACTTAGGACGACGGTCGTCCCGAATCTTCACCTGCAGGACGAACAAATTGTGCGTGCCGTCTACTGGGCGTATCGGGCGGCGGGAGCGTCGATCGATCGCTGGGCATTGCAGGTTTACCGGCCTTCTCCCGGCGTGATGGATGTCGATCGCTCGGGACACGCGGCGACACCGCCCCCACGCCTTCGAGAGTTGGCGCGTGCCGTCGAAGAAACAGGGCTTGTAAAGGAAGTCGTGCTGCGTGTGTAGGGAATGAGGATTGCCAACAGCTGAAGATACGATGATTGTAACGCGTCAATCATGTGACTGATCAATCACTGCCCATCCTTGACCGATCCTTAAACCCGCCGCAAGTTACCGGGCTTAAGCCCGAGTAAAAAGGCGGGTTTATCGTCGGTTTTAACCGGAATCTTTTCTGGAAAAATCATTGTAATGTGTGTAGATCATGTTATAATGTAGACAAATAAATCAACAGGTGGTAACATGGACTACATACGGGACGAGCACAGAGTACATTTAATCATGTATCATTTGGTCTGGACGCCAAAACGCCGCCGACCAGTATTAACCGGCAAAGTAGCCAACAGGTGCAAAGAAATCATCAATGCCAAATGTGAAGAAAAAGGAATTCCCCCATCTTCTCAAATTGCCATCTATGTGAACAAGGAGCTATTTCAGCGCCACGGCAGGAAACGTGTCAAGCGAAGCGATTAAGAAATATATCGAAGCTCAAAAGGGGTGTAGGCATGGCGAAAGCTACAAAAACAATTCTTAAGCGGCTTAATCTAAGAAAACCGGAATGGTTTTTGGAAACACAGAAACTGTTTAATCAAGTCGCCGCTTTCTACTTCGAGGTGATTCA